>JACCSP010000078.1 GCA_013812905.1 Pyrinomonadaceae bacterium | reverse complement strand
ATAATCCGTCAGCTTTCAATTGCTGCTCACGGCGTTCAGTATCTTTGAAGTGTGAATTGCCGCCGTCGATAATAATGTCGCCCGGCTCGAGAAACGGCTTGATCAGGTTGATGGTCCAGTCGACAGGGTCACCGGCCTTGACTAGCAGGATTATCTTGCGCGGGCGTTCGAGAGATCGAACAAACTCATCGGGCGAACGCGCATCAACAATCTGCTTACCGATGGTTTCCGCGATGAACTTAACGCGCACAGCCGGCTCACGATCGAAAACCGCGACAGAGTAACCATTGCGTTCAATGTTGAGCGCCAGGTTCTGGCCCATCACGCCCAAACCAATCATTCCAATATTGGCTGTCTTCCGCATAATATTGACGAAATCAAGCAATGGGGCACGCCTGCACGATCAACTCTCGCAATTTGCTTAGTCCCAGAAGCACGTCTTCGCCAAGATCTATGCGGACTGCCCGACGGCCACGCGATGCAAGCGCGCGAAAATCACCCAGCGCCTGCGCCTGCTTCAAGATACTGAAAGTATACGACTCTCCCGGAATTGGCAGGTCAACCTTGTCAACCGCCGTGAGTTGAATGAATAGCCCTGTGTCCGGCCCTCCCTTATGAAACTGCCCGGTTGAGTGAAGAAACCGCGGACCATATCCCGTGGTCGTTGCGCACCGGGTACGATCGCGCAGATGCGTCCGAATCGTTTGGATAGCTGCTTCGATTTCAGGTGTCTCCTCAACGTAGTCCAGGAGGGCTATGTAGCCGCGCTTCCTCACTCCTGCAAGATGCGCCCGTAATGCCTCCAGCACTGAGGTTGACGGCAGGAACTCCGACGTTTGCTCATCAGCATAGACATTCAGCACTCCATCACTCGCCAGGACCGTTTGCTCCTGAAGCTTGCCTTCACGGGTGAAGTACTCCAGTAGTTCCTTCGTGGCAGTTTTCGATTCCTGCACGTTGGGCTGGTCAAATGGATTAATAGAAAGTCGCCAGCCGGCGAAAGCCGTCGCAAACTCCCACAGGAAAAATTCTTCCCCCAGGTCATAGAAGTCCTTCAGACTGCGGTAAACGACGGGATGTCCGCCATCTTCGAGAGCTTTAAGAGCGCGGTCTGTTTCACCATCCCACTTTCCCACCGCTATGGAAACAAAGACTCGATCATCGCAGTAAACCGAAGGTGGCCCAAGTGGCTCGCCGTTGACCGGCAGTATTCCCTTCCCTTCTTTCCCGATGCTCTCAGCGACTAACTGCTCAATCCACAAGCCGAGGGCAGCAATGTTCTGATTAGTGACAATGGTTAACTTGTCTCGCCCAGCGTTCGCACACTCCCCCACAATTGCTCCCAACAACATTCCCGGATTGCTTTCGCTGGGCGATTCGCCAGAGCATGAACGCATTATTCCTTCGGCACGACCCAGCAGTTTCCTGATGTCCACACCCATCAGGGCGGCTGGAACCATCCCGAAGTAGGAAAGAGCGGAATATCGCCCGCCAATATCGGAACGGTTAAGAAAGACACGTCGAAATTTATCTTCAGTCGCCATTTCCACCATTCGGGTGCCCGGATCGGTGATAGCGACAAAAGACTCGCCTGGATTTTCCCTTCGTTGCGCGACCTGGTTGTACCAGTACTTGTAAAAAACTAGCGGCTCGGTAGTGGTGCCGGATTTCGAGGCTATGATGAAAAGACAATGATCTAGATCAACCTGGTTCGCGAACGCGGCCAGAACGTCCGGATCTGTTGAGTCCAAAACGAGAAGTTCCGGGTAACCTGATTGCTGTCCAAATGTTTGACGAAGCACCTCTGGGCATAACGATGAGCCGCCCATGCCGCAGAGCATCACGTGCTTGAACCCGCCCTGTCCGCGTATTTGATCGGAGAAGTCAATTAGATCGCCTGCCACCGCGCTCATCTCGCTAGCCACCTGCAGCCAACCAAGCGAGTTGCGGATTATCTTCTGATGCGCTGCATCCGTCTTCCAGAGCGAAACGTCTTTGCTCCAGATGCGTTGGACCACTTGGTCCTGGCGGGCCTGCGCGTGCGCATCAGCTATCACACCGCTGTACTTTCCGAGAGAGACATTCAGCCGATCCGATTCCATCGATTTTCCTCCCTGCATCGTAAACCCGATACCAGACAATATTTTGGGAAGGCCCAGTTTAACACGCCAACAGTGGGCACGCCGGAAGGCCGGCCACAAACAAACCCCTCCTTTAACTTTCCATCCGTGTGTAATAAAGTCTTTTCCAGAGGCGACTACTGAAATGCACTTGGAGTAGGGCGGTTTCCCTTACCCAAGACGCTGGGGATGAAAATGAAATCCCTCCTGTCATATTCTCCAGGCGGCTCACAAAGCAGCTTTTATTGATTGCCATGCGTGAATTCTTTCGCGGCTTCTTCGAGAGAGGCGAGGATCGGTGACTTTGAATGCTGACGTGCAAATCTGAGATCAAGTCTTCCCCTCTTCCCCAAAAAACGATTCGTAGGATTTCTTAGATGTCTGAACACCTTGACACTATGACGTTACCGGCGTATCCGGCGGCCCGAGCTGTTGCCGCCACGGTCGAGGCATACTTTGCCAGTCATCTGGCGGAGGCGCGACAGCGCAGTCGACAGGAGTTGGCGCCAGAGCCTGATGCGGCCGCGGTTGAGGCAATAATAGACGCGGCTTTCTGGGCCAGTCTCAGACGCGAAGAAGGTTACGCTTCGAAGATATCACTCGCTTTTCTTTCGCCGGAGCAGGCGGGCCAAGCCCTGACGTTTGAGCGACGGTTCCCGCTTACCCCACCCGTCCTCTCGCGGCTGGCGCCTGCCGTGGAACGTCCCGGAATCCATCTGGGAGTTTGGCGCAACCATGACGAAGGTTCCGATCTCCGCGTCTGGGGCACCACCCGTTTCATCCCAAAACTGTGCTTCGTGCTTGAGGTAATAGAACCAGGCCTGCTGGTGGTTAAGTACCGTCGTGGCCAGGAGCAAGGCAAGTATGTCAACGTCGCGGTGCTGAAAGGCGACCAGATAAAATTGGTGGACGAAGCTGGTTCGGGATTACCCGACTGCCCGGAACTAGTCACGTCGCTGCTCAGCTTCGGCTCGCGAACCTTGACTTCTGACTCCGCGAACGTGCTCGTGCAATTATCGGTTTCTATGCGCGCGCACGGCCGGGGTGGCTCATTGCTGGTCGTTCCTCAGGGTGACGATATATGGCGTCACTCCATCCTGCAACCAGTTTCGTATCTCGTTGCGCCGCCCTTCTCAGAGTTGGCAGCGCTGATGAGAAAGAGCGCAGATGAGAAGAGCCAATCGATCTGGCAGGAAGCATTCATTGATTCCGTAGACGGAATTGCGGGCCTGACTGCGGTTGACGGTGCGGCGCTCATCAGTGATGAGTATGAGTTACTGGCATTCGGCGCGAAGATTGGTCGACGTGACGGCGGCGCTCAGATCGAGCAGGTAGTCGTGACGGAGCCAATTGTCGACGGCCTGGCCACAGTCGTTCACCCGCTGGAACTCGGCGGTACACGGCACCTTTCGGCGGCGCAATTCGTACAGGATCAGCCTCACTGCGTTGCCCTGGTAGCCTCTGTGGATGGCCGCTTCACGGTCTTCGCATGGTCTCCTTGCGAGCAAATGGTTCACGCCCATCGAGTGGAAACGTTGCTGATGTAATCCCATCGACTGCGGTTGGAACCGACGCTGTGTGAAACCCAAACAGGCCGATTTGTAATTGGGCGGATCTCGGAATCCTGCCAGTTGTGAGGAATGGACAGTCAGAGCGTGAAGTTGAACTCAATAAAGCCGGTAAGCCCGAACCGCTTGTCGGCCACTATGGCTGGCTGGAACCGCCACTGGCGCGCGGCAAATTCGGCCGCCTGCTTTAGCCCGAGAGGACCTTCAGAGTGCGAGACATCGATGACCCTGCCGTCTGCATCGGTGGTTAGATACACCCTGACCACACCCACAACTCCGGAAGACTTTGCCATTGGCGGATACACAGGTACCACCCTCTTGGTGGCCCAGTGATTCAGCGACCCCACACTGAGGCTGTTGGAATCGGCGCCGTTCTCAGACTTCGCGCCCGTATCGTCAGGTTGACCCGCGGCAGCGTTCTGTTGCGAAGTTTTAGGTGCCCCTGTTTCGACCTTCGCGGCTGTGGCTGATAATGTGGCCTTTCCGGGGGCCGGCGTTCGCACCTCGGATGACGAAAGAGGCGGCATTCCCCCCAGGGAGGCGACCTGCCTTTGCGATGACGAGAGTCCCTGGCGTGCGTCCGCATACTTCTTTGCCCACTCTTCGCTATCTCCAGCTTCCCGAGCCAGGGAGAGACGGATGCCTAATACGTCTTCGAGCAGCGCTAGTGAGTCATAGGCTTTTGAATCGTCTTTGGAGATTTCGCGTGCCTGGGCAATCATCCGTTCAAGAAGGGAGCGCATGCGATCCAAATCGGCTAAAGCTTCCGCCGGGAGCCCTGCGTCCGATACATTCATCCCAAAACTTCGATAGCGTGCGATATGGGCCCGGGCGCCGTTCACAGCTTGGCCCGCAAGTGCAAAATAAGTACGGATTGAGCCCTCTTTCTGGCCAGACCGTGCGCGAAATGTTTCCTCGAGCAGGGATTCAGCGCGAGTATAGTTGGCCTCTTCCAAATAAATACTCATTAGAATCACCGACGTAACGTTGTGCACAACCTCGTCGGCAGCGGTGGACCGGAGGGATTCGAGTTCCTTAATGGCGTCTTCGAGTCGGTGAGCGGCAGCAAGCGCACGTGCCCGCTCAATGCGAACCTGGACAGCCGCGGCGGCCTGAGCTTTCGCTGCGTCACTGGACTCCTGGGCAGATACCGGATTAAGGACAATGATGAGGAAGGCAAGCATGACCAGCGGAAAGGTTATTCGCTTGCCCAAGGCGTTTGCGACCAAAATGCTGTTTACCTTCAATACGGTGACTCCTGAAATGCAAAAAGCGAGCTTAAAAAGCTCGCTTAACAGTTAACGTAAATTCAACGACCTATTATGATCCTTTACACCCGCCTGAGGCAAGTCTGGTGAGCTAAGGCACAAGGTCTAACTACTTGGTCCCCTCACCAGGGTTGCTGAGGCTTTTTAGAATTCGCTCACGAAAAATGCGGGCGGTCGCTTTAATGGCCGCCTCGTCAAGGGTCAGCAGCCTCCGGTCTTGCATAATAATGCGACCGTTGATGATTACAGTCTGTACGCCCGAGGCTTTAGTCGCGTAAACCAGGTCAGAATAAAGATTGTAGGACGGAATCTGGTGCAACTCACTACGATCCACGAGTACCAGGTCCGCGCGCTTTCCAATTTCAATCGACCCAATCTCCTTCTCCAGATGCAGCGCCTGCGCTCCACGAATTGTGGCCAACTCAAATGCTTCCTGGGCCGAGATCACTTTTGGATCACCGCTGAAAACCTTGTGCAGTTTGGCAGCCGTGTCCATCTCTTCCCACATGCTTAGGTCGTTGTTGGAGGCGGCGCCATCAGTTCCCAGTCCGACCAACAAACCATTTCTCAACATCTGAGGCACCGGCGCCACGCCGGCTGCAAGTTTCATGTTCGATTGCGGATTGTGAATGATGCCAACTCCCAAATGCTTCAGGATGTCCAGCTCGTTTGGGGTCGGCCAGACCACGTGCGCCGCAATAACACGGTCGTTAAGAAAACCGATGCGTGCGAGATATTCGATGGGGCTGGTGCCCTTAACCTTAATGCTCTCATCGACTTCTCTCTTCGTCTCGGAGATGTGGATCACTATAGGAGATCCGGTGCGATCGGAGAACGCGCGAGCAGCCTTTAAGTGCTCGGCGGAAACTGTGTAGGGAGCATGCGGCGCAATGGCGGGCACGATCAGGTCGTGACCATGCCACTTCTTGACGAAGCGCTCAACGTAGGCCATTGCCTCAGCATTCGTCTTGTTATCCGCTACGGGAAAGTCTATGACAGTCTCGCCGAGCACGGCGCGGACGCCTGCCTTAGCAGTTTCGTCCGCAATTGCGTCTTCGAAGTAGTACATATCGCAGTAGGTTGTAGTACCACCGCGAACCATCTCGGCCAGACCCAGACGAGTGCCTGCGCGCACAAACTCTTCGGTAACGTTTTTCGCTTCGGCGGGAAAGATGTATCTCGTCAGCCAATCCTGCAGATCGAGGTCATCTGCCAGCCCGCGGAATAAAACCATGGGGATGTGAGTATGCCCATTGACGAGGCCGGGAATGATTGTCTTGCCCGGCGCATCAACAGTCTGACGTCCGGTAAATCTGCTGTTAATGTCAGCGCGCGAACCTACAGCCACAATGCGGCCGCCCTTGACTGCGATACCGCCATCTTCAATAAGTTGACGCCTAGGGTTCATGGTGACGATCGTGCCACCGAAGACCATCATATCGACACGCTCGCCGGCACTTCGCCTTTGCGCGGAAGCGTCTGGCAAAGAATGATTGGTAAACATGGCCAGAAAGACGACAAACCAAAGACGTTTTGACATATTTTTGAAACCGTGAGAAAGACAACCGACAATAGCCAGCATTAGCGAGGCTGTATCGAACTTAAAGCTGCTAACTAGCTGCTGAAATCAAAAACGATCCACCAAGCCACACGAAACCGCACGAGTGGAGGGCCTTTACTCAAGTTACTTCGTTTACCCTGGATCGCTTTGCTGCCTCTATTGCTGCACTTTTTCGGAAACTCTAGAAAAGGGCCAATGCTACTTCTGCCCCGCAACCTCCTTCAGGAATCTGGCGTCAAACGCCCGCGGCAAGAGATCCTTGATGGATACTGTCTCGCGTTGTCCTCGAAGATTGGCTAAAACGACCATCGCATGCCTGGCGAACTCCCAAATAATCTGACGACAGGTGCCACAAGGAGGCGTCAAAGACTCGGTATCGGCCACGACCGCCAACTCCGTGAATTGCCGCTCGCCTTCCGAGAGGGCCTTCCAGATTGCGACCCGTTCGGCACAGACCGTCAGACCATAGCTTGCGCTTTCGACGTTGCAACCGGTGTATACTTTGCCGTCTTCCATTCTTACGGCGGCTCCTACCAGAAAGTGGGAAAACGGCGCTACTGATTGCAAGCGCGCCTCGGTCGCAGTTTCTATAAGCGACTGTAAAGACTCTTCGCTCAATGTTGGCCTCCTACGGAGGTCAAAGCGCCCGCCAACCTCTCACGGATCTTTCCACTAATCAAATCAATGCTCACCAGGTTATGACCGCCTTCCGGGATAATAACGTCTGCATAACGCTTCGAGGGCTCGACGAACTGCATGTGCATGGGTCGCACGCTGGCGATGTATTGCTCTATGACCGACTCCACGGTTCGACCGCGCTCAGCAATGTCGCGTCGAAGCCTGCGAATGAATCGAATGTCATCCGGCGTGTCGACAAATACTTTAATGTCCATCTGCTCGAGCAGACGCGGATCGGCGAAAATTAATATACCCTCCACAATCACAATCGGTTTTGGCTGGACGAGTCGCGTCTCGTTCAGTCGAGTGTGCGTTTTGAAGTCATATAGCGGTAATTCGATCGGTTCACCACCTTTGAGCTTGTGAATGTGACGCACCAGTAGATCGTTGTCCAGAGCGTCCGGGTGATCGAAGTTAGCGACCTGACGATAGTCCAAAGGGAGGTCTTTAACATTACGATAGTAAGAGTCCTGTTGTATGAAAACAACTTCTCTCGCACTGACCGATTCCAAGATGCGGTTGGCCACCGTAGTTTTACCCGACCCGGTACCCCCGCTAATGCCAATTATCATGTTAATGCTTTCCTTAATCCATTCTCGAGGCAGGGACTACAACACAGTTTAGCCGCGGATGAACGCGGATGGACACAGATCCGAAAAAAACCCTTAATCAAACGTCCTAGTTTCTGTTCCGATCCGCGTTTGTCTGCGTAAATCCGCGGCTAATTCTTTCGCGCTAAGTGAGTCGGCCGATGATGCGACGCAGCAGTAGAGCAAAAGTGGCTCTCACCCTGTTCCCGATTTCCATCACTTCCTCGTGATTGATTGGTCCGTCGCTGATTCCAGCAGCCATGTTGGTGATGCACGAAATACCCAGAACTTTCATCCCCATGTGACGTGCCACAATCGCTTCCGGCACAGTACTCATGCCAATAGCGTCAGCTCCAAATGAGCGCAACATATGAATTTCGGCCGGTGTCTCGTAACTTGGACCGGAAAGAGCAGCATAGATGC
Organism: Pyrinomonadaceae bacterium; assembly: GCA_013812905.1. GTDB lineage: Bacteria > Acidobacteriota > Blastocatellia > Pyrinomonadales > Pyrinomonadaceae > PSRF01. The sequence goes on along the minus strand of JACCSP010000078.1, from coordinate 4,645 downwards.
CGCGTCTTACTTCGACGCCCAACGCATTTGCTTCTTCGACTACGATTTCCTGGAGGGCCCGAGAATAAACTTCAGTCATGTCAGGAAAGCGGGGGCCGAAACGCTCGTCATTAGGACCGCGCAACGGATTCATACCCATCAAGTTCAAATGATCGCTGATGATCATGAGGGTACCTTCGCTCAACTGAACGTTGATGCCCCCGGCGGCATTAGTTAGCAAAAGCGTTTCTATTCCCAGCAGCTTGAAAGTTCGAATCGGTAAGGTGACTTCCTCGAGGGAGTAGCCTTCGTAAGAATGCACTCGTCCCTGCATGGCAACGACTGGAACCGGTCCAACCTTGCCGACAACCAGGCTGCCGGAGTGTCCGGCAACCGTAGAAGCCGCAAACCCCGGAATCTCCGCGTACGGAATGCGAACCGATTCTTCAAACTCCTCCGCGAAGGCTCCGAGTCCGCTACCCAGGACCACTGCTATTCGCCCGTTCAAAGTTGTGCGGGCGCGAATAGTGTGTGCCGCATGTTCGGCGCGCGCATAAAGATTGGAAAGTGCTGAACCTTCAAGCATTTTTTCTTAGCTTAGCAATAGTCGGCGATAAGTCCCGCAGCGTCAGAACCGCGAGCGTCAGCGATCGGGTTGTATGCTTTCCATTCGAGAGCAGGTCGCTGCCGCTCCCCGTTCTGACAAGCATCGCAATTTGTCGCGCATTTATCGCTCCTTTTGATAAGGGATGCCGAGCGCTTTGGGTGGCCGGGAAGAGCCAATAAATCCGGCCAGGACAATGATGGTTAGCAGGTACGGGACCATGTGTATGAATTGAACGGGGATGTCCTCGCCTGAAGGGAGTTTGACCACTCCCTGCATCTGAATCGTCACCGCTTCAGTCAAACCGAACAACAAACACGCAAGCATTGTTTGCACAGGTCGCCACTTCCCAAAGATCAGCGCAGCAAGAGCGATGAAACCTCTACCTGAAGTCATGTTGCGAGTAAACAGCGACGATTGACCAATCGAAAGATATGCGCCACCGATGCCCGCGAGTATTCCTGACAACAACACCCCCGCGTATCTCATGCGCGTTACGGGCAGGCCCGCAGCATCAGCCGCTTCCGGGTTTTCACCAACCGAGCGCAGCCTTAGGCCGAAGGGAGTTTTGTACAGAACGTACCACGTGATAGGCACCGAAACGAAGGCAATCAAAATGGGAGTCCAGGGTATCAGCTGCTCCCTGGGAATCTGGGGAGTCGATCCTGACGAAAGGAAAAATGCACCACTAAGGAAACCGGGCACGCCGATCATCAGGATGTTAATAGCCGTACCGGTTACGACTTGATCGGCGCGGTAACGGATGCAGGCGACCGCGTGGATCGCAGCGATCACCATTCCCGCTCCCATCCCCGCGAGAAGTCCCACAAAAGGACTGCCGACCGCATAGGTTACTGCCGCGGCTGTGAATGCGCCGGCCAGCATCATCCCTTCAAGGGCTATGTTGATGACACCTGAGCGCTCAGAAAACATTCCTCCTAAGGCGGCGAGAATTAGAGGAGTAGTCAGCCGAATCGTTGACCAGATCAACGATATTGTGAAGATTTCAGCCATAATTCTTCCCCATGTTGAAGGCTGACTCGCAATTACCCGGTTGCCCTGCTGGGGCACCCGCGATTTGCGCGCGCCCTGCTTCAGACCGTTGAGCGCTTCAACAAACCAAACTTCGCAAACGGACCTCGGAAGAAGGCTTCCGCCGCCACAAACAGAATTATAGTGCCCTGCAACACTTGAACAATGTCCTTGGTCACATGTTCGGTGAAGGCGTCGACGGGAATGCCGCCGCGCTGAAGAATCGCAAATAGCAGCGCCGATATGATTACGCCCACGGGGTGGTTACGGCCGAGGAGGGCTACGGCGATCCCAGTGAAACCGTAGTTATCGGAGAAGCCATCGTAGTAGCGATAACGATAACCGAGCACTTCATTGACACCTACCATTCCCGCGAGAGCTCCGGAAATTGTCATGGCCACGATGATCTGCTTGCGGACCGAGATGCCTCCATACTCGGCGGCAGTGGGATTTGTGCCCGTGGCCCGCAGTTCGTAGCCCCACTTCGTTCGCCATAGAAAAAGATAAACCAGCCCGCAGCAAATCAGCGCCAGCACAAACGCGAGGTTCAAAGGAATGAACTCAGGCAAACCAGGGATAAATTTGCCAAGGCGCGCGATGTGTGCTGCTTCTCCGATCGGCACCGTCTGCATGATGGGATCGCCCGGGGTCTTGTAGTGATATTGCGTGAAGTAACTCAACAAGGCGACGGCGATAAAGTTCAACATGATAGTGTTGATAACTTCATGCGATCCGAAACGCGCTTTCAAAACCCCGGGGATCGCTCCCCAGAATCCGCCTCCCAAAATAGCAGCTATGAAACAGAGAGGAATCAAAAGCCATGAGGATACGTTGGCAAAGGTAATTCCCACCCACGCTGTAGCAAATGCCGCCATGTAGAGCTGGCCTTCAGCTCCGATATTGAGCAAGCCGCAACGAAAAGCAACCAGGACGGCCAAGCCAGTAAAAATAAGTGGCGTGGCATAGAAAAGCGTGTAGCCGACACCCACCGGCCAGGAGAACGCGCTACCGAAGAGCAGTCCGTAGGCCTGCAACGGATTATCACCAATAAGGAGGATCAGGATCCCACCGATGAGGAAGGCAACGACGACAGCGATTAAGGGGAAGAGCAGTTCGCGCAAAAGATTCATGGATCAGATTTTAAATCTCAAATTAACTTTGAACTTTGTACTTTCGACTTGGTACTTTGAGCTTTGTGCTTTTTTCTTTTGTAGCAGCGCCTTCAGGATGCGAGAGAAAATACAAAGTACAAAATACAAAGCTAAAAGCACCGCGTTCAGAGAATCAATGGCAATTGGAAATCGGCAAATGAAAATCTTCTCAGTGTCCCCGTGTCATCAGCAGACCGATCTCTTCAATGGTCGCCACCTTCGGGTCAACTTCACCGACGATGCGCCCTTGGTGAATGATCAGCAAACGATCGGAGAGTGATGTCACCTCTTCAAGCTCGGCTGACACTAGTAGCACCGCGCAGCCCGAATCGCGCAGGTCAACCAGCTTGCGATGAATAAACTCAATGGCTCCGATATCAACCCCTCGAGTGGGCTGCGACACCAGCAAGAGCTTCGGATCCACTTTGAACTCTCTACCGATGATCAGTTTTTGCTGGTTGCCGCCGGAGAGGGCACGCGCCGGCAGATCCGGGTTCGCGGGGCGCACGTCGAAGCCCTCGATGATCTCGCTTGCGCGCTTGTGAATAGCTTCGTGGTCAAAAAAAGTGCTGGCGTACGCAACGATAGGAGGCCGATAATGCACCCCGAGAATCGAATTCTCGGCGAGATCGAACTCGAGCAGCAAACCACGTCGATGTCGGTCCTCTGGAATATGAGCGATCCCCAACTCGCGCCGCAATCGCGCACCCTCTCGCGTGATGTCCCGATCTTCAATTCGGATCTCACCAGAAAGCTGCGAGGGGCTTAGTAGTCCGGCCAGAGCTTCCATCAGCTCTGTTTGACCGTTTCCCTCAACCCCAGCGATTCCCAAAATCTCGCCATTGCGAACGTCAAACGTAACGTCCTGGACCGGCTTAGCTCCAGCCCTGGAAGTAACGGAGAGGTTTCGAACCCTCAACTTGCTACTTCCGATTTTGGCGGGAGTCTTTTCGACGCGTAGAAGTACTTCGCGACCCACCATCAATCGCGCCAGTTCGGCGGCGTTGGTTTCTCTTGTCTGTAAACGACCCACGACGCGGCCGTCGCGCATTACGGTAACCTCATCCGAAATTGCTAGAACTTCGGTCAGCTTGTGGGTGATTATTACTACCGTCTTTCCCTGTTCCCGCATTCTTCTCAGGATAGAGAAAAACTCTTCGACCTCCTGGGGAGCCAGCACCGCTGTGGGTTCATCAAGAATCAGTAGGCGCGCGTGACGATAAAGCGCTTTCATGAGTTCGACTCGCTGTTGCTGGCCAACTGACAAGTGCTCGATCACAGCACTCGGGTTAACTGCCAGCTTGAATTCTTCCGAGAGTCGACGAATCTCAACGCTTGCCTTCGCGAGATCGAGTGCAATCGCACTGCCGGGCTCGGCGCCAAGCACGATGTTCTCAGCTACCGTCATCGTATCGACCAGCATAAAGTGCTGGTGGACCATACCAATTCCCAACGCGATAGCATCGTGAGGAGCTTTGATGTTGTGCACTTGGCCCTCAACCAGGATGTCCCCCTCGTCCGCTTTATAAAACCCATAGGCGATGCGCATCGCCGTGGATTTTCCCGCGCCATTTTCACCGACGATGGCATGAATCGTCCCCGGCTCGACGACAATACTGACCTTGTCGTTCGCCAGAACGGCACCGAAACGCTTGGTGATGTTTCGTAATTCGAGCATCAAATACAGTCAGTTGTCAGTGGTCCGTTGTCAGTGGATCAGTTCCTCGTTAGGTTGTGTCTCTAGTTCCAGGTGTCTTTCCTGAAGCGGGGCCGATCGACTTCAAATAGGCGTTTAGAGTCGGAGCTAGCTCCTCAATGAGGGGCTTCAGGCTATCGATCTGTCGCTTAGTTAGTAGACTACGTTTGTAAGCTCTTCGGA
>JACCSP010000069.1 GCA_013812905.1 Pyrinomonadaceae bacterium | reverse complement strand
CGGGCCTTGTTTAGAGGGGAATAGGCCACTAGATATTGCTCGCGCAGGTCTCTCTGAATCTGTGCGAAGGCTTCGCGAAGCTCTCTGTCGCTATGCGGGAAATAAGCGCGGCCGCCGGTCTGCTCGGCAATCTTGCGTAAGGCGCCTTCATTGACCCCAAAGTTGTAACTGTCGCCAATTCCAATAGTGTAAATCAAGGCATCTGCTTTCTGGGCGCGTTCGATGGCCTCGTGCATCTTTACCTGGCTGATAGTGTCTTCGCCATCGGTGAGCAGGATGATTGCACGCCGTGCGTTATCGGCAGAGTCCTGAAGCAATTCCTTGGAGGTGGCCCATACGGCGTCCCAAATTGCCGTTGAACCAGCCAGCGCTTGATTGGTACCCGAGATTGGCGGCGTTCCACCTACCACAATGCCACCCCCGATGTAGCCGGCGGGAGGCACAAACTCCACCCGATCGATGGCGCTACGCAAACGCTCGATGCTCCCGGTGAATCCCTGTTCTAGCGTGACCTCACCTGTAAACGAGACTATCGCGGCTTCATCCTTTCCGGGTCGCAACACCGCTTCCAGGAAGGAGCGCGCAGCTGCCTTTTCGTCCGGCAGCGTTCGTTCTTCCGAGGCGCTGCAATCAATCAGAATCGCAGCCGAAAGAGGCAGATCGATGTTTTGCTGAAAAGTGAATATCTCCTGGGCCTGCCCGTCTTCCAACACGCGCAGGTCTTCCTTTTTGAGCGTGCTTATGAACCTCTTGTTTTTATCCGCCGCCGTGAAAAAGATACTGGTGAGATTTGTCTCTACCCGCACGACCTCATCAGAATCCTGGGGTAGTTCATCTTTCAGGCGAGGAGTTGGGCTCGGAGAGGGCTCAGGCTTCTGGGTGTCACTGGTCCGTCTTGCACGACTCTTGTCCTGCGCACTCTCTGATTCTGATGACTGCTGGGCCAGAGGACGCTCCCCAGCCAACACCACCAGAGCCAGGGCCGTAAAGACGACCAGGGCTAAAGTCCAGTTTTTACTTCCCGTAAACAAATCGGCCTCGATTAAGAGCTCTTAAGGTCTGACGGAATCCGAAATGGCCTTATAGCCGTGCTTTGTTCGAACTTTCAAACCGTCGCGTCCGTTAGCAAGCTTAACCTCGATACGTCTAAAGCTTCCATCATAACGATCGTTGGAAGGCTTGTAGGTTACGAGATATTGAGCCCGCAACTCCTTGTTAATTCGGTTGAATGATTTTTCAAGTGCCAGCATGTCACCAGTGAAAAACGCCATTCCTCCCGTTTCTTCAGCGAGCTTCACCAGGTTGCTATCTGCTTTGTCGTGAACCTGTCCCATCTGCACTCCGGGCACTGCGCCTGCTAACCCGGCCTTGGTTGATATCGCGAAGATGGTAGTCTCAGTTCGCTGAGCAATGTCGATCGCCTCACGCAGATCGGCGCGACTGTACGTATCCTCGCCATCAGTGATCACTACCAGCACGCGTCTTCCAGAAACCGATCGCAGCTTCTCGTCGCAGAACTGCCAGATGGCATCGTAGAGCGCCGTTTGAGTCCCTAACTTCTTAACACCGAACACTGCCCGATCAAGCAAATCAAGCTTGTCCGTAAAATCCTGTTTCAAAGCGATCTCGTGATCGAAGGTAGCAAATAACACCCGATCTTTTCGCGGCCTCACAACCGTCTGTATAAAATTCATTGCCGACTCTTGCTCAAACTTTAGCTTGCCCGCGGTCGAAGGAGACGTGTCCATTAAGACCGCGACGTAAAGTTGGGAGACCTGGCCCAGGTCATCAGAGAACGTTTCAATTTTTTGAGGAAGCTTGTCCTCCAGGATGAGAAAATCGCTCTGACTCAACCCGGATACAAACTGCCCTTTCTTGTCGACGACAGTAATAGGCAGACGGACGCGTCGGATGAAGGTGGTAATTGAGTCGGGGTCCTGTCCGGCGACGGGAGGGGGAGTCGCCTTTGGTTTGGCCTGCTGCGCCGGCGCGCTAACTAACGCGTTCAAGAGCACGGAAAAAACAAATAAAAACCTGCACAAGCCGTGTATTGAAGAAGTCATAATTGATTAGTCTAATGATTACCTAAGCGGTGCTTAGATTTGGACCGGTCAAAAGACCTGCGGTTCGATGCTGGGATCAGCTCCCCTCGTTGCCCTGGTAAGGAACCGAGCAACCAGGTTAGGTGCGACGCCAACATGAAAGCACACACCGGAGCTACAAACCAAGCCCGCGTCGAAGTCTTGAAAAAGCTATTCTCACCCATAGTTTGAACACCAGTGCGATGATACAATGCCCGAGGTCTGCAGAAACATCGCCACCGCATCGCGCAATTGCTAAAGCTCCTTCCATGCTTGATTCACCCAATCGCTCATCAAGCGAAAAGATTGCAAAGGTACCTGAACATATCGCGCACTATCGCATCCTCCAGAGACTCGGCAAGGGCGGAATGGGTGAGGTTTTTTTGGGCGAAGATACAAAACAACATGATCGCAAAGTAGCCCTCAAAGTACTTCCGCCTGAACTGACGCGAGACGAAAGCCGGCTGCGTCGTTTCAAGCAAGAAGCCAGAGCCATACTCACTCTCAATCACCCGAACATTCTCACCATTTTCGAGATCGGCCAGACTGATTCCACCTACTATATCGCTACCGAATTCATCGAAGGTGATACGCTGCGCCAATGGCTCTGGCGGAATCAAATTAAGATTGATGAAGCGATCGGAATCGCCATTCAGGTAGCCATGGCCTTGGAGGCGGCCCATGCAGCAGGCGTCGTTCATCGCGACATCAAGCCGGAAAACATCATGCTGCGTAACGACCGGTTCGTTAGGGATAGGTTGATCAAAGTGCTGGACTTTGGTCTTGCAAAACTCGTGGAGCGGGAAGGGCGTCCGTCCGACCCCGAAGCAGTGACCATGACCATTAGCAATACTAATCCGGGCGCAATTGTGGGTACCACAGGTTATATGTCACCGGAGCAAACGCGGGGTGAGGCCGTAGATACACGTACGGACATCTTTAGTTTGGGGGTCGTGCTTTATGAGATGGTGGCAGGCCAAGCTCCGTTTATGGGACTCACCGATAGTCACGTCAGAGTCTCAGTAATCGATCACGATCCGTTACCGCTGTCGCACCACTCGCCCGAAGTCCCTCGACAATTAGAGCGTATAACTTCCAAGGCACTCGCCAAAGACCGGAGCAAGCGTTACCAAACCATAACCGATCTAAAGATCGATCTTGAGCAGCTAAGAGAGGAACTCAACGTCTCCGCATCCCATCTTCGTGCTGACACTCAATCAGAAGGGGATCTGCGTCGCACGCAGGTTGGTCGCTCGCCGGTCGCAACAGCCTTGAGATCGAGAGTTGGCGAGACGCAAATACAGTCCGCTCATATCATTTTTCCCGCGGAGCGCTCGGGAAAAATTAAGGGTTACAAGACCGCAGCCCTGATGATATTCGGCGGTGTGTTGTTGGTGCTGGCTGCTGTAGCAATTTACTTCCGTTATTCACGGTCCCCGATCAATTCGGTTGCTATCTTACCCTTCGTTAACGACAGCAATGAGCCGAATGCCGAGTATCTATCGGACGGTATCACGGAAAGCATCATCAATAGCCTCTCGCAGTTGCCCGGCCTTAAGGTCATGTCGCGCAATGCTGTTTTCAGGTTTAAGGGACGCCACGTAGATCCGGCGGAAGTAGGCCGCAATCTGAAAGTGGGAGCTGTTTTGATGGGCCGCCTAGTTAAACTGGATGATCGCTTAGTGATCAAGACAGAGTTGATTGATGTCTCAGACGGATCTCAACTTTGGGGTGCGGAATACAACAACAGCCTGTCGGATATTCTATCTGTGCAAGGTGAAATTTCGCGCACGATCTCCGAAAAACTCAGGTTTCGACTGACCGGCCAGGACGAAGAGAAACTGTCAAAAAAATACACGAAAGACGCCCAAGCGTACGAACTTTACTTGAAGGGGCGTTACTTTTGGAATAAGCGTGGCGAAGCGGGCCTGCGTAATGGAATCAAGCACTTCAAAGCTGCGCAGGAAAGGGATCCCACCTACGCCCTCGCGTATTCCGGTCTCGCCGATTCCTATGCCTTGCTTTGCGATATCGGAGTGGTCGCCCCCGTGCACGAAATGCCTCTCGCCAAAGCGGCCGCCCAGAAGTCAGTGGACATCGATCCTCTTCTTGCCGAAGGATACACTTCTCGCGCCTTTTTAAAACTGGCCTATGACTGGGACTGGCAGGGTGCCGAAGCAGATTTCAGAAAAGCTCTCGAGTTGAATCCAAAATATCCCACTGCTCATCAGTGGTACGCGTCCTATCTGGTTCAGATGGGAAAGTTCGACCGGGCACGGGAGGAGATCGAGCAAGCTCAGCAACTCGATCCCCTTTCTCCGATCATCAGTTCAAACGCCGGCCTTTACTCTTACTTTGAGCACCGCTATGACGACGCCATAACTCAATACCGGCGAACGCTTGAGATCGATCCGGGTTTCTGGGTCGCGCATCATTACCTGGGACTGGCATATGCGAAGAAAGGATCGCACCAAGAGGCCATTGGCCAGCTTCGCGGCCTGCTGGAGTCACCTGGAGAGGGGTCGTTGAAGGACGGGGCGGTGGAGAAAGATCCGGAGGTCGCAGCTTCACTGGGATTTGTCTATGCCACGGCGGGAAGGCGAAATGACGCGCTAGCGATTCTGGAACGGTTAAAGACGCTCTCGGAGCGACGCTATGTTTCTGGACTATACCTGGCGATCATTTACGCCGGCCTTAAAGATCAGGACCGAGCGCTTGAACACCTCAACAAAGCTTATGAGAGCCGGCACCCGGGACTTGTGCTAATACGTGTCGATCCCATTTTCGATAACCTCAGATCCGACGATCGCTTCAAACAACTCGTGAAGCGTTTCGAGCCCATGCCTTAACAGTCACACGTTCACGCAAAGACGCCAAGGGGGCAAAGACGCAAAAGATGAGAGCACAGCAAAGGTGAGTGCTTTTCCCCGAATTATTTAATTTTATGTCCGAGAATCTTTGCGTCTTTGCCCCCTTGGCCTTTGCGTGAACTGCTCACTAAACTACTAATCGCCACTCTCACTACTGTTCGTCTTAGCCTCATTTCGATTCGGACTCTAGAATCGCAACCAGTTCTTCAAGTTCTCCCGGCAGTGGCGCCTTGAACTTCATTGGCTTATCCGTGCTCGGATGACGAAATCCTAATTGCTCAGCGTGAAGGAAGTGACGGCCAAGCTTTCGAATTTGCGCTTTTAACTTCGGGTCCCGCACAGTATTGTCGCGGCCCCCGCCATAGACTTCATCGCCCACTACCGGATGCCTCAGCCAGGAGAGATGCACTCGGATTTGATGAGTGCGTCCGGTTTTCAATTCAACATCGAGTAACGTAAATAGATCAAATCGACGCCGGGCGGTGTACAGCGACAAGGCCGACCGTCCGGCCCTGATGACAGCCATCCGCGTCCGATTACGCGGGTCGCGAGCGATGGATTGATCGATCCGCCCGCTGTCGCGTTCTACAACTCCATGAACGAGAGCAACGTAAGACTTAAACACCTGACGAGCGCGGAACTGGTCCGCCAGTTTCTCATGGGCCACTTCCGTTTTGGCAGCCACCAGCAGTCCTGATGTGTCTTTGTCGAGCCGATGCACGATCCCCGGCCGAATTGTTCCACCTTGCCTTGAGAGCTGTTGAAAATGAAATGCGAGCCCGTTTGCCAGCGTGCCCGAGTGTATACCGGCTGCCGGATGAACCACGAGACCGGCTGGTTTATTGACGACTATTAGGTCGGAATCTTCGTAAACGATCGCCATGGGAATATCTTCCGGAGCCAAGGTGACTGCAGGCGGGGAAATCAGATCAACTTCTATCTCGTCATTCTGGTGCAGCTTCTGTGAAGACTTCGCGGATCTTCCATTGACCAGGACCTCGGCGTCCTCAATTAATTGTTGCAGTCGAGCACGGCTCCAGCCTTGGATGTGAGTAACAAGATATGCGTCTAGCCGCGACCCTGTCTCAGCCGCGCTAACGCGCAAAGTCACAAACTCATTGTCAGAAGAAAACTGTTGCTGGCGGGTAGGCATGAAGCTGGTGTAACGTCGTCCCTCCGCGGGCGCACCTTTGGACGGCCACCCGGGGCCCCCTCTGTGTGGCCATCCCCTACCATTCGCAGATTACGCAGATTACACAGATCAGAAGAAACCGGCTGGCTACAAAGGTTTTTGACTTCGTCGTCTTACTGCCTAAGTGTTTCTGCGTAATCTGCGGATAGTAGGAGGCGCCCACGGAGGATGCCCCTACAACTACTCTTATCCGTTCTTTCGCTCAAACTCTTTCATAAACGCGACCAGCGCCTCGACGCCCTCTCGCGGGAAAGCATTGTAGATGGAGGCCCGAATTCCACCCACAGAACGATGTCCCTTCAATCCATCCAGATCCTGGGCCGTGGCTTGGGAGGTAAACTTCTGCTCGAGTTCCTCTGACGGCAGACGGTAAGTGATATTCATCAAAGAACGAGAGTCGGGAGCGGCGTGTCCCCGGTAAAAGTCGGTCGAGTCGATAGCATCGTAAAGCAGCCCCGCCTTCTCCTCGTTCTCTCGCTGCATTGCTGAGAGCCCACCTTTGTTCTTCAACCACTTGCACACGAGACTGAGGATATAAATGCCCCAGGTGTTCGGGGTGTTGTAGAGCGACTTGTTCTTCACGTGTGTGCGGTAGTCGAGCATCGTGTCGAGTTCCTCAGGGGTTTTCTTCAGAAGATCGTCGCGCAGTATCACGAGTGTGACGCCGCTGGGTCCCATATTCTTTTGGGCACCGGCGTATATCAGACCGTATTTCTCCATCGGGATCGCCTGCGAAAGAATGTCGGACGAAGCATCGGCTACGAGTGGGACATCGCCTACATTTGGCTGTTGTTTCCATTCCACACCTTCAATGGTTTCATTGGTAGTGATGTGAACGTAGGCTGCGTTTGGATCCAGAGTCAGCTCCTCAGCGGTGGGAACCCTGGTGAACCCGCCATCCGCCATGGTAGCCGCGACCTTCACAGAGCCTGAGCGCTTAGCCTCTTTCAATGCCTTCTTGCCCCAACTGCCGGTAATGACGTAGTCAGCGCTGGCCTGTCCCGCCAGAAGATTCATAGCCACCATGGAAAACTGCAGGCTCGCACCACCTTGCAGAAAAAGCACGTGATAGTTCTCGGGCACGCCCAGTAAATCCCTGATGCCGGATTCGGCACGGCTGAAAATCTCGTCAAAGGTTTTAGATCGATGACTGATCTCCATCACTGACATGCCCACACCGGGAAGGCCCAACATGTCGCGCTGGGCCTCCTCCAAAACAGGCAACGGCAATACTGCAGGGCCGGCACTGAAGTTAAAAATCCGATCAGTCATTCTTCCTCCCCGCTGACGACAGATTGCTTGCTCACCATGTGGTCTACGCCAGCGCGTCCGTCTTGTCACCGGTTTCCTTATTTACGTCGCCGAAGTATGGCCGTAAGACTCGCCCAGCCATCCTGGCGACGAAGGAACGCGGCACCAACCGCTCTGCTTCGATCATCAGAAGATTTGTCCAACCTGAAACTATGTGACTCTTGCTGCGCGCCAGCCCGCGCAACGCCGTGTCAACCACGTCTTCCGGGGTTTGAGTCGCGCGCATTGGGGGCTTTTTAACCTGAGCAGCCAAAAAAAAGTTTGTTTCGGTCACGCCCGGGCAAAGCGCCATTACATGTACTCCGTGAGATCGATTCTCCTCCCACAAAGCTTCCGAAAAGGACAGTACAAACGCTTTAGTGGCGGCATACGAGGCCATGAAGGGCACTGGTTGAAACCCCGCCGTAGAAGCGACGTTGATAATTGTACCCTCTTTACGAGACCGCATCGGCAAAAGAAATCGATAGGTCAAATCAACCAACGCCTTCACATTTAAGTTGATCATTTCGAGCTCACGGGCCAAATCAAGCCCCGTAAATTCTCCCATTGAGCCAAATCCAGCATTGTTGATCAGCATGTCAATGACGAGTCCACGCTTTTCCGTCTCCGCAAACAAACGTGCCGGCGATTCCGGTTGCGAAAGATCCATAGCCACATACTGGGCCCTGATGCTGTTGATGCGACCGAGTTCATTGCACAATGAAACAAGCTTGTCTTCAGACCGCGCTACCAGGAGAACGTTTCGGCCCAACGCGGCAAATCTTCGCGCAAAGGCTTCGCCAATGCCACTCGAGGCGCCCGTAATGAGGGTGGTATTCATCCGGGGCTTAACTTCAGCAGATCGAGTTCGATGATGTCAGCATTTTCGGCGCCTAAGCGCTCCAGCATCTGCGGCGATGGCGCGTTATCGAGATTGATGCGTGCGACAGCGGCAGCAGCCCCCTCGAAGACGATATTCTCCATTTCCTGAACGTTGATCTGTTCGGCTTTGATTGCATCGAGCACCCCCGCCAACACCCCCGGACGGTCCAGATGACGCACAACAAGTCGGTGAGTTGCCGGCGTTTGGCTAGCCAGGTTCACGACGTTTGGAACCCTACCTGTCTCCTTGAACTCCCTAACTATGCG
>JACCSP010000048.1 GCA_013812905.1 Pyrinomonadaceae bacterium | reverse complement strand
GCAGGTTGCCGGTGATGGTATGTGGAGTCGCCTGAGACGTGTACGAGTCTTTAGGGCCAATCCCTTCACCGATGATGCCGCCATTTTGGTGCTTTACGATGTTGTTCGTGAACACAAGATTGGGATTTTGGGAAGGGATGATGTAAATGGTTGTGGTCAAGCCTGTCACGGTGTTGTGATCCACCGTCAGATTCTGGGGTCCACTGATCATCAGAAAAGTACTGGTGCTGCCCCCGTTTCCCCAAGACTCGTTTATGTCTTCAAAGAGATTGTTGCGAATGATAATGTTTTCCGTCCGCTGACTTGGGTAAATATTGTCTGTGCCATAAACAACAATCCCGTTCATGCTGTGACGGATAATGTTGTTAGTGAAGGTTATATCCTTTACCACCGACCACGGCGCCGTCCCCTCCTGATTCCTGGGTGTGAAGAGAATCGCAGTCCCTCCTTGCGCGTCTGCCCAGTTATTCTCGAAGACGTTCCCGTCTATCGTCACGCGTTGGGCGTTCTTCAATTCAAGCTGGTTCTTCACCTGCCAAACACCGCGCCATGCCAAAGGTTTGTAAAAGTAGTTGCGGCGTATCTCGATGTCCGAAGGCACCATCCCCTGAATGTACGGGTCGCACCCACCGAACATGATATTCTCCCCGGCACCCTCCAAGTGGTTGTTGATGATCCTATACGGTCCCGAGCCGCGACAACCGAGGATTGCCTGCGCCTCTTGTCCCACCACCTTGAAGCCCTCGAAGTAAGAATTTGTGATGTCGGTGGTGCCGCTATTGAGGTCTATGCCGCGCTTCAGGGACTGGTTGGGCCAGGCGTGAAAGTAGCATCGGTCAACGATAAGATTGCGCGCCATCTTCTCCAACGTGTTCTGGTCGTTGAAGGGGGAACCGAGCCACACTAACCCGTAGGTGAACGTCTGGGCGTCTCTGGGGCTGAACTCGACACCCTGGAAACGGTAGCCCGAGGCTGAGAGCGTCGTCTGCAGGGCTGGGTTGCCTTGTCCCGGTGAAACGATCTTCGGCATCAGATTACTCTGCGCCGGCGTCACCCTTACGCCCTCCGCAAGTTCCGAAAGGCGCGAAGAGCGGATGGTTATGTAATTGGTTCCACACTGCTTGGAAATGGCGTATGGGCCGATGAACGTGGCGCCCGCCTGTAGTTCCACCGTGTCGCCGCAGTTAGCGGAGCTGAGAGCCTCCTGCAGGTTGCCACCTGCCACTACCGTCAGCGTAGCACCGCGTGCGGTCAATGTAGTTCCGGCGACGGTGAGCATGAGCACCGTGAAAATGAGAAGGAAATGCCAACTCGAATGGAATGGCGAGAAAATGTGATATTTTGGTCTGCAGGAAATGATCATTCTTAACCTCACTTCGGTAACCGGACGATCTCATGCTCAAAGTGGGTATGAGACTCCTGGCTTTGCGAGCCCGCATCGCTACGGGGGTGCCATTTATCGGTTGGTTTTCCCCTCTGAAAACGCACAGCAGGGATACTGATTGAATGCAGACATAGAGACAGTCGCCCTACTTAAGAGACCTGGCCTATAAGGCCAAGAGCCGCTTACTAAGACGATCCGCTGCCGAGTTGTAAATGTATGGTGGAAACGCGAAAGAGACGATTGGAGAGAGCCAACGATTGCTATCGAGGGGCCTGGTAGGTCGTTTCAGCTATGACTCAAGACAAATAACTTCAAGAGCCCTCGCTTCTCCGATCGCTTTCGGCAACCAGACAATCTTTCCGGTTTCAGGAGTGAGGTTTAAACTCCGGAGAGATTCACGGCTTTGCGCCCCTGCCTCACGGCAGGTTTGCCTTTATCGTGTGCAATCGCTAATCGTACAAAGATCCAATGCCGCCTTAGTTCAAAGGCATTAGCGGCCGAACCTCTGCAGTTAAACAAACTTCAACCATCTTTGTCAATCATTATTTACATTCGGTTGGTTCTTCAATCAAGATATGTAGATATGAGGGTTTTCGAGGGGTGACAAAACCGAAAGACCGTAGGCTTGGAGCGTTTAGGCCCGTCCTTCCACGTAAAGCGATTCGATTGCACGTTCAGGCGTATCGATCAACAACACAGCATCCCTACCCTGCATAAAGCCTTCCTTTTTGACGTTCTTAAGCCTGCCTGCTCAAGCGCCTGACCAAGCGTCACAGCATCATAAGCATAGAGATGCCCTGGCTCCCTGAACACTCTATTAATAGCCATCAGAGGCGTAAAATCTTCGGGCGGTGGCGTCGGCATGTATGGAAAAGAAACTTGCTCACCCGCTTTATGCCTTTGGTATAAATCGAAATACAGCTCCGCGTCGGGGACAACAACGCGCAGGATCCCATCCGGCCTCAGCACCCGCTTGAATTCCCGAAGCGCGTTGAGGCAATCGCCATACGTGAGATGCTCCAGGCAATGCTCGCTGTAAACACCGCTGATTGAGTCATCGGCAAAGGGCAGCCTTTTTCTGAGGTCCCAACAAAGGTCAATTCCCGGTGCCCAGTCGTAGTCCAGGTTGATGAAGTGGGGGTTGATGTTTGGTCCGCATCCGGCGTTCAGATAAACCTTTGACCTGACCGCCGCGCGACGCGCCTGAAAGTTCCGACTCCTCGCCACCGCCGCATAAAAGTGACGCACCTTCCATGAATCAGTTAAACGTCGATTGAAGGAAAGGAACGAGGCAAGGCGCTGGTATAGAGGCTTCTTCTGGTCGTCCATTGGTAACGTATCTCGGGCGCTAAGAATCACGAAGCGGCACTTATAAACGCTCTTTACTACACCTGCCACCAACTTCAGAGGCGCGAAAGAAGTTCACACTTTAAACTCTACCCCTCCCAGTAGGCGGTTTGACTAGCACGGTAAAAAGCGCGTTCGTGAAAAGTTCATCCATCACCGGCACCTGCGCAAGTCCTCGGACAAGACGTGAAAGTTTGAAAGTCTTGCCGCCGAAACCAATCCGCTCTTGATGCACCTTTTCAAACGGAAGTTTTTTGAGTAAACGGTTGAATCGCCTGATGGTCATGCGGTTCAGGTACGTTTCCCAATTCTCGCGGTTGTGGTAGGGGTTCGGGCTTTTCTCGCCCGTCTTGGGATCGAGGAAATAGCAAGCTGTCGGATACGTAGGTGAATCATACACTTTGGCAGCAACGGTTAAAAGCGTATCCATCGAGAAAACCACGTGCGGCCATGGGAAAGCGATAATATCCTCCAGGTGGCTGCCGTAAGGATTAAGCCACGGGTTGAAGTGAACCAGGAATAAACCGCCCGGCCTGAGCAGCCGAAATACTTCAATGAAAATGTCTTCTACGCGGCTGAGGTGTTCGATTGTATCAATCGTGTAGACTACGTCGACGCTGTCGTCGGCGAGGGGAATCTTAGCCGGGGTCGTCTGAACAAACTTTATGGTATCGCCGTAGCTCTCACGGGCCATTTCAAGGTACGAACTAACAATGTCAGCGCCGATGGCGCTGAAACGTTCGGATTGAAGGAAGCTGTGAAGAAGATAACCCGTGTTACAGCCAAGATCGAGGACTGTTTTTCCCTCGAACGGAGTGAATCTCCGGAACAGCTTAGAGTACGCTGACGTGTCAG
>JACCSP010000027.1 GCA_013812905.1 Pyrinomonadaceae bacterium | reverse complement strand
TTGCCACCAGTTACTGGAGAATTCGTGGCGTTACCAGGGATGTAACGAGGTCCCACCACCATGGGAAAGACAAACTCGTACGAACCATCTTCGTACTTCAGGGTCTCGACATAACTGATCGTGATTTTGATTTGCTCGCCCGGCATGATGTTGGCGACTGACTGCGTGAAAATATTCGGCCGTTCCTGGTCCAGCAGACTGGCCACCTTGCCACTGGTCTTGGCCGCTTCATAAACGGCCTGGGCTTCCTCGCGACGCAGCACGCGGCCGCGCACCGTGCGATCACCCACAAGCATAGTCATGTCGTCGACGGCGGCATTCTGAGGAAGGGGAAATGTGTAGACTGCCTCAATCTTTTCTTCGAAAGGGTTCTCGAATTCCTGCGTGACTACTACTCGCGAGATGAAGCCGCTGATCTCAGCTTTCACGCTCGTATGTTTGAGCGGGCAGATGGCTTTGGGTTTTCCGGTCGCGTCGAGCACCTGAAGTGCACCTTGCGTTTCGGATTCTTGCGCGCCGGTGACTGTTATCGGTGAACTTCTGAAGGTGGCGAATGCCAGGATTGTGGCGGCTGACGTTGCCAAACCTGCGAGTAGCTTGAAAAAGAACTTCTGATGCATAGTCTCCTCCTAAAACACACTTCCAGAGAGCGCGTCGCAGTTTGAATTGCGGCGTGAAGGTTGAACGGTCCCGAGGTTTAGATACCGAACCTCAGCCTCTGTTCCCGATTGCCCTGGGGATAGAACGCGGAAAGAGGGAGAGCTTGCGTTGCTACTCAATTGATGCTCTCGGTTGCTTTCGCGATGGCCGACAGAATGGCCGTTACTGAATCTTGAAATCCTGTGTGAGGTTCTCGCCGAAAGCGACCCGGCCCGCAGTCTGCTGACTAACGTCAAAGACCAGCTCAAAGGCGAAAGCTCCAGTGATTATTACCAGAGAAGAAGGAAAAGATACGGTGCGTAAAGTGAATCCTTAAGAAGAAGCTCTAGAGCTAAGCATTTCATTACCGGTTGTGATGAGCGACGAGGGTGCTGTTGCTCTGGTGAGGCAGAAGCGGGGCAGTATGCTCGCGTTCGGTCATGGAGTGAAAAGCGTCAACATTGATATCGGTGGAGCTGTGATACAAGGGTCTGGTTTTCTGCTGCACATCCGGTGAGGGATGGCCAAAGAGCAAGCGAAGAGACTTCGAACTAACCTGCCAAAACTAAACTTGAATATGGTGCATTTGTTGCACAACGCCGAGCCTCCAGCCGCGATTATTTAAACTCATTCGCGTTTGACACTCTTCGAATGGGTACGGTAAGTTAAGCCACTCAGCTGTAAACACTAACAGCCCACTGCGTCCCGTTCGTCTAGTGGCCTAGGACACCGCCCTTTCACGGCGGCGACACGGGTTCGACTCCCGTACGGGACGCCAGCAACTCAAGTCTTGCTCGGAGATCCAAAGCATCCGCCTCGTTCTCCCACTGATCACATAGTCGCTTGTAGAAAATCAACGACAGGATATAGTTCTTGTAATCCTGCCCAGCCGTTTTACCGCGAAGAATATTCGCCGCACCCCAGAGATGCGTTTCGAGTTGTTGTTGAGTAAGGCGGCGACGGTTGGCCGATTTTGTGTTTGGCAACGTTTGCGTCACGGAGTTACTGGGTTCCGTAGTTTTCGGTGCGTTATGTTTGCGACCATCGTCCTGAGACGGCTTAACCCTCTCTTTCGTCTTGAGTGGAGCTACTTGGAATTTAATGTGGCCCATCGCTCGTCGTTATGTGGACAGTGCGCCTTAAACCAACGGCCTGCTGTTGATTGCTCAAACTGAGTGGTTGGCAGCCTTAGAGTTCTGAAGTTTCTCTTGAATCAGATTTTCGTCCACGCCGAAAAGAGCTGCCGACTCAGCCACGGGAAGCCAACCGCTGGCGCTGAGTCTTCCAGCAAGAGCGATCTTTGTATCCGTAGTCAACTCTTGAACTATGGGCGCGAGTAAGATTAGCAATTCGTCTGTTGTGCAGGAGTTCAGAGCATTAAGCGGCTCGCCATCATCAGCTACCTGCCCTCGTGCGTCATCAAGCAATCGCACGAATTCATCGGCGTCAACTTCATCGCCATTGGTCTTCGCAGCGTCAAACAAGAGTTGCAGTAGTGACTTCAACGTGGCAGACCTCACAAAAGGAAGTTTTCGCAGCTGTTCAGCCTCATTCTTAGGCAGCCAGTCAGGAAACTTAGCCATCGGGGAGGAACCTTCGACCGGGGATAGGTTTGCTGTGATGGATTCACTAGCGGGAGCCGTCTCGACTCGTCTTTTTAGGCTAGCGAACTCATCAGGTGCGATGTGGACCTGCCTGTTAACGGCCATGGGACCCACTGTTACTTGCTTCCCTAATACTGTGAAAGGCACGTCTTCAATGTAGCTTGAGATGGTAGCGCTTGCGTCATCTGCAAATCGCTGGATCAGTTCTCCGACCCGTTCGATAGTTGAGTCAAGGACTACGGTTTCCGGTTTCAACTCAGCCTTTCCGGTTTGTAGGATCTCAGCCACAGCGAGAATGATTCTAGCTTCCTCAAAAGAGACGTTATCTGGAGATTCAAACCGAACCGGAAGCTTTCTCTGAATAAGCACTAGCGCTTCCAACAGATCCATTAACCTTGGGTCAGGACGTGGGTAGGCACCGGGCGGAATCGTTGTGTGACCAAATCGTTGACCAGTTTCTTGCCATTCAATCGTCACCACGCCGCCCGTAGATAAGGCTTCCCAAAACCGCCAGCCATCTAGTGCTTGCTTAACGTTGAGTCCGACATCCGTGAAGCTAATTGTGAAAGCAGACTCCTTGAAGTCCTCGCGCATAATGACCTGATGGATTTTCCAAGGAGAATCTTGATTCTCGTTACTGAGGGTGATCTCTTTCTTACCCTGCTGTATCTCTTCAAGCACTATGTGGTCGAGAGATTGAGTCTTTCCGCTTTCATTCTCAATGATTATCTTAATTGGAATCTTAGTCTCACTGCGGCGCGGGCCGATGGTCATTTCCATTTCGTCGGTTGGCATCGGTAAAAACCGACTAAGAATCTCAGGGGGTACAAATTTGGACAGATGCGGACTCTTTATTGTAATTTCTTCGCCCGTGTCAATGTGTTTCTGCCACGACTCTAGCGCCTCCTGACCCCCTTGAGTCTTCTTGTCAAATCGAAGCTCAACGGAAAACGGAAGGGGCTTCTCTTCCGCCGCTCCTGGAAACTTTTCTTTGACAATGAACTCATCTTCGGTCGTCGCCACAAGTTTGTAATGAGTGTCGGCTTCCTCCAGCATCTCTTTCGCTCGTCCCATTCTGTGTCGGAGCGCACGGGGCGTCACCCCGCTGAGTAGTTCTTTCAGAAACTCTTTTACTTCAGGATGGTCTACCGCAGCCGATTTATAAGGGATGATCTCAATCTTGTAGTCCTTAAGAAATCGGCCACGTTCGATTTCTGAAACTCGGTTTTCATCCATGAGTGCATAGTGAGTGCCCGTA
>JACCSP010000005.1 GCA_013812905.1 Pyrinomonadaceae bacterium | reverse complement strand
GTGGGTCGAACGTCTCCGTCTGCCACATCTCAAGTTCATTGATCGCTGTCGCCGGATTGTAGTTGCTGCCGACCAGCAGGGGTTGTCGCTGGTACCACTCGTTCGCCTTCTGCGTCGTCCACTTCTCGGACGGCGCGGCGGCGGCAGCATGGCACAGAAACAAAATAACGGTGAGTAGCCGAAAAGTCCTTTGCACGTTAATCACGGTTCATTCTCCTCTTCAAATTTATGACGGCAGGGCGGCGCGCCATCTTTCAGTGCTCCCGCGTTACATTGTGACTAACACCGAGACGGATTCGGCGTTCGCTGTCGTTTAAGGTACTTCTTATTTGACGAAATAGCGGAAGTGAAACTGCCACACGAAAAATAGGTAAACAGCTCGATTAAAAATTGAGCTTCAGACCGAGCTGGATATTTCTGGGAGCGCGGGCGCTTCCAATGCTCCCGAAGTCCCCGCTGGACACATTCGTGCTAGGGTTGCCAAAATTCGTATGGTTGAAGGCGTTAAAGAAGTCGCCCTGAAGCAGGAACCGGAGGCGCTCGCCAACCTTGAACCTCTTGCGCACGGAGAGGTCCCAGGAATAGTAACCGGGCCCTAGGATTTGGCCGATGCCCGCCGTGCCCCGGCGACCATCCGGCGCCCGGGCGAACGCCTCGGCGTTGAACCACTGGTCTGCGGTCGGATTAGGGATGCTCACGTCGCCGCCAATATAGTCCGCGCGCCGGGTGCCGATCGAGGTACTGCCAGACACCGTCAGGGACTGGCCGCTCTGCAACCGCGTAATGCCGCTGATTTCCCAACCGGCGAGCACATTCTTGACGAAGCCTGAGGACTTACGGAAGAACGGCAGCCGGTAAGTATAGGTGGTCACGAAGATATGCCGGCGGTCAAACGAGGTGGGGCCGTAATTGAACCTCTTGTTGAACGGGTCTTCGCCGCTGGCCGCATCCGTCAACGTCTTCGACCAAGTGTAGCTGGCCGTCATCGTCAGATCGCCTTTGCGCTTCGCCGCGTAGAGCTGCATCGCGTTATAGTTCGAATTGGAGTCAGACATTCGCATATTTATTCCGGAGTACCCTTTGAAGGGCCGGAGGAAGTTGGTTGTTGCCCGCTGCGATGACGGCAGTGCGGCATTGGCTACAAGGGCTTCGAAAGTAGGCTGATTGATGTCTATGATGCGGACCAGATGCCTCCCCACATTGCCGACATATGCTGCCTCGAAGAAAACTCCGTAGGGCAACTCGCGCTGCACGCCCAGGCTCCAGTTCATCACGTACGGGACATCCAAATTCGGGTCAAGGGCCGCGATGGTAACGAACGGAGTTAATCTGGAAGCTACGCCTCCAGTCGGGTCCGAGAGGTTGCCGTTCTCGAATGACTTGCTGAGCACAAACGGTGGACTGCCGCCCAGAGGGAAGATCAGATTGTTGTCAAACTTGTGATAGAACATTCCGAAGCCGCCGCGCAAGGCTGTTTTGCTGTCTTTGAACGGAGACCAGGCGAAGCTGAAGCGTGGGGCAAAGAGGTTCCTCGTCTCAACGAAACCACGCGGCGCGCCCGCTGGGACGCCCTGCACTTCGGGGCTATTAGCCGTAATCACGCGGCCAACCTCCTGCGACGGTATACCGTCACCAGCGCGGATCAGGCCATTAAAGCGATTGCCTCCGCGGCTAGTGTCAATCGTGCCGTCGGGACGGAGCGTCACCGCCCGGGCCGGATCGTAGAGGCGCGGGTCGAAGTTAGCCATGTTATTCGCCTGCGTGTAGGTAGGCTCAATACGCTGCCAGCGAAGCCCCATCTCCAGGCTCAGACCCGGCCTCACCCGCCAGGTGTCCATAAGAAAAGCTTCTAATTGCGTGAATCGGTAGAATGGAATAGGTTTGTCTGACGCTTCACTGTAGGTGCGGAAATTTCCGAGCAGGGAGTCAGCTAGCGCATTGCCGGTGGACCTCGAGTTGCCCGCAGTGCTGAAAGAGATGTCGCCTAGGTAATCGGAGGATGCTCCCTGATCGATTCGATTTCGTATGAGCAGGACACCGCTCTTGAACGTGTGAGGGCCCTTGAGCCACGTGAGGTTGTCGGTGAAAGAGATGTCGGTGTGAAGCGTCTGGTTTGTGCCTGCCGGGCCGACGATACTCGAGAGACCGGTGATCGAGATGTCCGGGATACCGTTAGGATAAAGCCCCCCGGGAAACAACTGGGGAAAAGTGAACCCATAGGGCTCGCGCTTCCACACGTCGCCTTCCGGGAGGGTGCGCTGGGGCAGCCACGCCGCGGTGGCCCTGGCTTCGTTGATCATCTTCGAAGTGACCTGCCACGTGTGACCAAGTTGGGCGGATGTGCCCGGGCGCACGCGGTTAGTCGAGATCGTCGGCAAGGGCGCGCTAATGAAGGTCCCAAAAGGGTCAATCAGATCGTAGTCGTCATGTAGATAACGACCATAAAGGGTTTGCCGATCGCTGAGCTTGTAATCGATCCGGCCAATCACCTCCCACCAGTTGAAGGGATTGGGCTCGAGGAAAAGCGCGTTGTTGCCTATAGGCAGATCAACGAAAGCCCCGGCCCGCGCCTCCATAGCGCCGTAAATCATGGCGATAGCCCTGCCATCGGTCGTGATCCTTGACGCCGGGATGATATTTCCGGGAAAGCATCCCCGGCGGTCGGCGGGCGTCACCACAGCACCGCCTGTGAGGACGGGAGCCGTACAGGGGAGCGTGGTGGTAGGATCTCTAAGGACGCCATCGTCAGCGGTGCCGACGACGCCATCGGGGCCGCGCAGGCGGAAACTGAGATCGCCCGTTCGTTCAGCGCGCGTCGGAATCGTGCGCAGGATGGGGCCGACAGACCTCCGAATCCTCTTCGCCTCATAGCCGGTAAAGAAGAAGAGCTTATTCTTGAAGATGGGGCCGCCGAGGCTGAAACCATAATTGTTGAAGCGCAGTGGTCTGCGTTCGACCACCTGCTGGCCGACGCGCGGGTCGCCGGGCGGCACCCTCAGTTGCGGTGGAGCGTTCGGGTTGTCCGTGAAGCGGCCCGCTGCGTTGCTAAAGAAACTGTTGGCGTCGAGCTTGTCGTGGCGGAAAAACTCCCAGCCGCTGCCGTGAAACTTATTCGTCCCGCTGCGGGTCGTGACGTTGATCGCAGCGCCGGAGTGGCGCCCGTACTCGGCGGAGAAGTTGGAGGTCTGAACCTTGACTTCCTGAATAAAGTCCACGCCAACGTTATTAATTTGGCTGGTATTGCTGCCGGAGTTCGAGTTGTAGCCGCCGTCCACGGTCAGGGTATTGGTGCCGGCGCCTTGCCCATTAATATTGTAGGTGAAGTTCACATTGGTCGTCAGCGCGAGCTGGTCATCATCAATCAGCGGCACGCCGGGAATCAGGGTGGTCAGTTGCAGGTAGTTCCGCGCGTTGAGCGCCAGGTTCTGCACCTG
>JACCSP010000003.1 GCA_013812905.1 Pyrinomonadaceae bacterium | reverse complement strand
GCAGTAATCACCATCTTTCCGGCGTGGACTGACTTTTCAATAATGCGTTTTTGATAAACCGGAACGAGCTCGACGCTGGTTTCCACGCCGAGATCGCCTCGCGCCACCATGAGCGCATCGGCGGCAGCAATGATGTCGTCCAGATGATCGATGGCCTCCGCCTTCTCGATCTTGGCCACCAGAGGGGCACGCCCGCCTGCCTTGTTGATCAGGCTCTTAGCCTGAACGCAATCCTCAGCCCGGCGCACAAAAGATAGCGCGATATAATCGACGTCTTGGGCCACTGCCCAGTTGAGATCCTCGATGTCCTTATCTGTTAGTGACGCGATCGGCAAAGAAATTCCAGGCAAGTTAATGCCTTTGCGCTCACCCAGTACGCCACCATTAATTACGCGGCAAATAACGTCGGTTTCAGTTGTATCCTCAACCAACAGCGCTATCGCTCCATCGTCGAGCAGAAGCCGGGCACCTGGCTGCACTACCCGCGCAAGATCCGGATAGTTTGTTGCCACTTGCGTAGCGTCGCCGACAACCGACCGCGTTGTAAGTATGAAAAGCGCTCCCGTTTCAAGCATGATGGGTCTGCCGTCCATGAGTTGACGAGTACGAATCTTTGGTCCGGAAAGATCCACAAGCACGGAGAGTGGCCGTTGAAGCTTCAGGGCTGCGGAGCGCGCTCTCCGAATGTCCTCTGCTTTCTCTTCATGCGTGCCATGGGACATATTAATGCGAAAACCGTTTGCACCCGCGGCGATCAATGCCTCAATCACCGCCGGGTCTCGCGATGAGGGTCCAAGAGTCGCTAGAATTTTCGCTCGCCTCATGCTTGAGTGTCCCCCCTTGCCTTCTCTAGTACAGTCCGGGAACTAATGCCGGCGCACTGCGCGCGTAAGCCTCAAACTCCGGACCCAAGGCTTCTCGCAAGAGGCGCTCTTCGCTTCTGATGCGGATCACAGTCCCAATAAAATAGATCAGGATTGCTGCAATCAAAGCCAGCCAATGGCTAACCACAAGCCCTGTCGCCAGCAGCATCCCGAGCCTTCCGCTGTAGATAGGATGGCGCACAAAACGGTAGGGACCTTCCGTGGCCATTGTGACCTTCCACAACTTGCGCAGTAACACTCCATTCTTTACCTAAGGTCGTTACTGCAGCCTTGATGATCGAGATTGAAACAACCGCAGCCAAGCTGGCCGCCAGGCTGCGCGAAGCGGCGACCGCTCTACTTCCTGAGCTAATGGGCGTGAATGGACCGCCGTGGAAAAATCCTGCGACCACATATGAAAGGGCTTGAAGAATCAACCCGACAATCGATTCGCTATCTCGCTTCTGTTCTGGCCCCGCCTTAGGCGCACTGCGAAACAGAAAGATTCCGGCAAACACGAACCAGCCGAGTATCACTACCGCGGTCGCGAATATCGGCAAGAACTCGAACTGAAACTTCATACAAAGTTTATTTTGAACTTCAACTCTTCTACTGCTGCAAACTACCTTGCCATTCTGCGCCGGCGCCTCCCCGTGTTCCTCATTGCCTTTGTTAATCTGACTTCACCCTGAACCCTATCAGTCGTCCTACCTGGCAGAGAAAAGAAAACTTCAGCGGATACCCGGAAAATAGGAAAGACGCCGCTCAGGATCACGGTGGTCCTCTCTTGCAGGCCATACTTGGGGGAAACTTGTAGTGGTTTAAACCAGAAAACCGCATCACTCAAGCTTTCAATGCGAGAAAGTTCATGGCCGCGCCAGCGGAACGCCGTGTACTTTCTCAGACGTGGGATTATCTTTTCTCTAACATTGTTCGCTCCAATCCGGGAGGGATGATATAGCTTCCGTTTCACTTCGAACCAACCATGAGCGCGGACTGGATGGTCTGCTCCAACTCTTTAGGTATGGAGTCGTCGTAGCCGATAAATCTTTTTACGAGTTGTCCACCACGATCGAATACAAAAGTTTGCGGAATGCTATCGTCGTCAGAGAGAAAGAGATCGCTCAGAGGCTTGTCCGGAAAACCCAGGGCGTATGGAATATTGAGCTCCGCCGCGAAAGCCGCCACCTTCACGCGATCGTCTGGTCCGCCCACGTTAAGTCCCACGACCTGCAAACCACGAGTGCCGGACCGGCGCTGAAGCTCTCCAAGATGGGGGATGCTCTTGCGGCAAGGGGCGCACCATGTGGCATAGAAATCCAAAATGAGAACCTGGCCACGAAAATCCGCCAATTTCGCGCGCCGGCCGTCAACGAGGGTCCAACCCATCTCAGCGCCAACGCCTTCAGTTTTCAAGGGGGGCATTGGGTAGGTGGTGTTTGGCGGACCAGACAAGACAGGCGTGGCTTCACTCGTCGTGCTTGATACTTTTCGGTTGCAGGCGACGAGGAAGACTGCACAAGCAATCAGTAAGGAAAGGGCGGCTTTGCGAGCGCCGGTATTCGATGTAGGCATACTTGGCTCTAGATTAAGTGACAGTATTCTACACGACTCAGCAAATGAGAGGCACAGCCTGCCGCCAGGGAGCCTTCAGAGTGTACAAGATTCGCAAAAGTATCGCTTGTGACAGGCGCGAAGTGACGGTTGAGAATCAATTATCTTCAATAGAATCTTTGGGAGCCTGAGGAGCATCTGGCTCGGAGGGAACGGGTTTACCTGGGACTCGATATTCTTCGGTCACCCAACGGCCCAGGTCGACCATCTTGCAGCGTTCAGAACAAAAAGGGCGAAAGGGATTGTCTTTTCGCGCGGTAGGTTTACCGCAGGTTATGCACTTCATGGGGCTGGGGGGCTAGGCGGGATTAGCTACTTTGCTCGCCAGACTAATCTCGCGCACAAGGCACTCAGGTCGCTTCACCAGGATTCGGCGGTTGACAAATGCGATCGTGCCTTCTCGGCGCATCGCATTCAAGCGCACGGTGACGCTCTCGCGGGTGGACCCAAGAATGGAGGCAATCTCGCGGTGAGGCAGCGGTATGTCGATCAAGACCCCTTCACGTTCAGCAACTCCGTAGCGGTCGGAAAAATCGGCGAGCAGCCTATCCAAGCGTGCGGGAATGGCATTAAGGGCAAAATCAGCGAGACGCCGTTCTGCCTGTTCAAGTCGTTGACCGATTAGGCGGAAAGTGTAATCATGAAGTCCGTCGTCCTCAGCCATACCCTTTTGAAATTCCTCCGAGGGAACTCTCAAAAGCCGCGAGTTCGCGTAGGCAACCGCGGAGTTTTCCCGACGCCCCGCTGTTGAATAGAGCGCCGATTCACCGAACAGAGAGCCCCCTGACAATATGTCAATCACAGCTTCTCGCTCAGTGTCGTGATCAATGCGGCAAAGCTTTATGGTTCCGTTGACGATGGCGTACAGTGAGTCAGCAGGATCACCGGCCTGGTAAGCGAAACGTCGGCGACGAAGATCGAGCACCACCGCACTGTGAGCAAGCTGTGCGACTAATTGATTGCTGAGCGTGGAACCAAAATCTAGCTGCCGGATAATTGTGGCGAGATCTGCGGCCGACAAAGCATTGGCACGCTTAAGTTGCATGACTCTATTACCCTCTCCATGTTAGATTGAGTTAAAGGTCTCTAAAATACTGAATAACAACGCAACGGATCTACGGATTAGAACGTTGGGTAGCTGTGCTAAAAATGTAAGGAAATCCCGGGGACTTTACTCGAGGTCGTGAATTCTTTCAGTTATTGCTCGGATCGGATAGTTGGGCGTGTACAAGCGAAACGGACAATTACTGAGTCGTCGCACTTTAACATGAAGCCTGTAGTCGCGCAAGAAAATATCCATTTATCTGGCCCATGGTAGGAAAACCCCGCGTTTTAGTGGTCGATGACGACCCCGACAAACTTAGCCTGCTGGAAGTGGCTTTGACCATGGCGGGATATGAAGTTCAGACGGCCCTGGATGGCGAGGAGGGTCTTGTCACCCTTGCGTCCTTCGAAGCGGACCTGGTCGTATCTGACGTAATGATGCCCCGTATGAACGGTTACGAGCTGGCCCGCAAGATTCGCGAGAATCCGCAGACAAAGTTCATTCCGATCATACTCCAGACTTCAGCCGGGCTCAGAGCTGCTGACCAGCGACTAGGCTCCGAAGTTGGCGCGCTGGGCTATATTACAGACCCAACGGACCTAGACTTGCTCCTCTCACTTGCCCGGACACTGCTTGATTTCAAAGCTCACCTCGACACGTGTGAGGAGGAGGCCTTTACCGACCCTCTCACCGGGCTGGCAAATCGCCGCCGCTTTGAGCGCCAATTAGAAGGCGAGGTTTCGCGCACATCAAGGTATGGCCACGCATTTTGTCTCCTTCTGCTCGACATCGATAATTTCAAACAGGTTAACGATAATCATGGCCACGAGGCGGGTGATGAAGCGCTTAAGAGTCTCGCAAAGGTCTTGCAAGAAGGCACCCGGGGCATAGACCTCACCGCCCGCATCGGCGGGGAGGAGTTTGCAATCCTCCTTACAGAAACGAGTATGAGGGGCGCAATTGATGTAGCCGAACGCCTGCGAATGGCGATCAAAGGGGCTCAGATCCCCGTGGTGGGACAAATCGCGGCGAGTTTTGGCGTTGCAGAATGCCCCTCTTCGGCCCAAACTGCACGAGAGCTCCAAGCTGCCGCTGACGCTGCACTCTATGAAGCCAAACGACAAGGACGCGACCGGGTGGCGGTGGCGCCAACAGTCGAATCGAACTCCGTACAGGGTGTGAACGTACAGTAAGAGATGTCCGATTTCGGGTGCTGGGGTATCGGATATGATGTTGTGCTCTTGAACTCAGCCACTCCCTGAGCCGACCTGACGACCGAAACCGTTTTCTTCGGTGATATGATGGCTGATTACAAAGAAAAGATAGATGAATGGCAGCGAGTGGCGCGGCGCAAGGCCCGCGAGCTTGATGAGAGGTATGCAATCTCCGACCTTGTTGAGGAAGGATCTCGGGTCGCAGAGAAGGCTGCCAAACTTGGCGCTGAAACTCTTACCAGCGGCGCCGAGAAAGTTCGGGTCGAAGCGGAACGCCTGGCAGACGAACGTGAACTGGGTGATGCGGCCAAGCGTTTGGCGGAAGAAGCGTTACGCGGGGCAAAGCAAGCCAGTAAGGTTGTTCAGGGGGCGGCGGGAGGTGCGGGTAAGAAAGTCAGCGAAACCATCAACGATGCGAGGGCATATTACGATCGCGCTTCACAGATTTACGATACGGGAGCAACATTAACACGGGCTTCGAGCGCGGCCACCCTCGGATTGATCAAAGCCCGCGACTGGATCAAGAAGAATCCCGGTAAGGCCGCGACGGTCTCCTTTTCGCTTGTTCTCGGCGTAAGAATGGGTGCTTCTCTCCCGGGCCTCGACTCAGTCCTGCTGGGCTCACACCCACACTGGCTTACGCATTCAGCGCTACCTGGTTTTGGTCTACAAAAACTTAGTGAGAAATTTGACCGCTATCTACGTAAACAAGAAGAGCTAATCGCGCAGGGTCAACTCAGCGAAGCCGAGCGCAAACGAGTCGAGTTTGAACGCAACATGACGAAGTATGTTGGCGCTCCTTTGCTTGGCGCCTTCAGTTGCGCTGCAGGTGCGGCCATGTTTGCTCAGATCGTACAGCCCGGTCAGATAACCGGAGCGCCGATCAGTTGGCTACTAGGGGGCAATCCCTTTCTCGACGGCGTCTGGCTTTTTGCTAACGGGGTGATCTGCTTTCATCAGGGTTACAAGTTCTTCATGATTGCTCTGGCCGATCAGGAAGAGGTGGCGCGCGTGGTGCGTGAGATCAAGGGTCTGCTGCCCGCTGCGGCTACCTCTTAACTTCACCGCTAAAAATTGGAAGAGGATTTAAGCATAGTCGGAGGCTGACTTTTCAACTACCACTCGCCAGCGGGGCGTAGTGTCCAAGTTTGGTCCTGATAGTTGAAGCTCTTGACTCTCCTCGGTTCGGTAATTGAGTGGTAAACGCCCGAATACTGTGGATGACATCACCTAACGGCGATGCTCCTTAATTGATCGTGATAGGGAACGGCCAGAAGCAGAGCGCGAAGACGATCAGAGTAACTACTGCCACCCAGTTACGAACCGGTCCCAAAGGTTCGATTTCCTCGGTTGAGGATGACCCATCCGCAGCATGACGGCCAACAATATTGTAAAGAGAAACCCCCTAGGGCTCCCGTACCAGATAAATCCCAGCACCGCCAGCACCGCTATTGCTGCGAAAACAACCCGACCGATAACTTTGTGAGCCCTTTGGCCAAACATGGCTCAGGTTCCGTGCCCTCCATCGAGTTGTCCCAGCCGGCATCAGATTCCAGCTCGTGACGAGTAAGCCGATCCATGCAGCCATGTAATACGGGTTAATCGGAGCGTAGGGATCGAGAGGTGTACCCACCAATCTGCCCAGCAAGTGAAATAGCAGCGGGTCGTTAAATACGATTCCATCGCCGCCACCCTGCACCAGAGGCTGCATGCTCAAGATGCCCACCAGAGCGATCGGTACCGCTACCACAAAGCCCGCTAAGGGGCCGGCAAGGCCGATGTCAAATAGTGCGCGCCGAGAAGGAATCGATGACTTGATCTTGATGAAGGCCCCAAAGGTTCCAGCCAGGAATAGTGGTGGGGCCGGAATGAAAAAAGGCAAAGTGGCAGCGACGCCATGACAACGGCAGGCGAGGTAGTGTCCCATCTCATGAGCAGTGAGGATGGTGAGCAACGCCGCCGAAAAGACTAACCCCTCTGCCAGAAGATGCGGGTGCTGTTCGGTGAAACCAAGCAGGGCGCTAACGCTGCGAAGATAGTATTGCGGAAGGAATACCAAATAGTCGATCACGCTCGACAGAGGGAGCGGTGGCACATCGACCTCAGGGCTGGCGATGACTATCCCCGCGACTGGGTAGTGACGACGGTAATTAAGAAGAGGCTTGCGTGTAACATCCACTCGCGCGCCGTGTGATGGGGAGCTACGCGAAGGGCAGCGTTTTGGCAATCTTCCCCAAAGCGAGGGATTGCCCGGACCGATTCTGACATTGGATCTTGGTTAGGTTTAAAGGCTAGATTCTGGATGCTTCTGTCCCCGTTTCTAGCCTTGAGCAGTTCAAATTGGTATGGTTTTCTATTCTAGGAGTGTGAATCGCTTTCTCCGGAATCATCATCTCTTATCTCGCCATTCTCGTTGGTCTGCAGTTCTTTTCCAGGCTTGAATCGAATTGTCTTGCCGGAAGGAATCGCAACCTCTTCACCTGTCCTGGGATTTCGTCCTACTCCACGTTTTCGGGGTTTAACCACAAACACGCCGAAGCCGCGTAGCTCGATTCGCTCACCTCGCGTGAGTGCTTCCTTCATCGAGTGGAAAAGCGCATCAACCGCTTGTTCCGCCTTCATCTTCGGAACACCGGTCTTCTCCGCTACTCGGTTGATGATGTCCAATTTGATCACGACTTCAGCCTCCGTACTCTTCAAGAAGGGAATCCTAATTACCTGGAATTGATGGTGCGATGATAGAGAGCGGCAGCGAATACTGTCAAGCAAACGCAAAGGGTTCAACGAGTTCGCCAGGAATGGAGGTGATTTTACCCGAGCCGAGACCGGATCCTACACTCAACCTTGTCTGGCTTCTGAAAAGTTGCTGGCACAGAGCTTGTTCAGCTATTGATCCTGTCGCTACCGCTCTCGATTCTGTATTGGATGGGATTTAGTAGCGACGAATTCCCCAACTCGCTTCGAGAAGTTTTTCCGGAGGGGCCAAGGCCAAGGCACCACGACGCCAGATCTATCTCCGCCAAGCGTCGCGTTTGACAAGGATGTGGGTGGCAGCTAACCTCAACTTTGTGTGGAAGCGAAGGCATCCAATTTTTGAAATAATAAAGCGTCATTTTCGGTAAGATTATGTTAGGCATTAGAACCCGTCGTCCGCCGCTTTTCGGCGGAGTCCAGGCCAGCGACGACAAGGACATTCAAGTTCAAATACCCGAGCAGGAATCCCAGGCCAATCTTTGGGGCGAGGCCCGCCTGCTGCTCCGCGATCTCCTATTCGCCTTGATGGTGGCAGTGCTAGTGGTTGTGTTCGTCGTGCAACCGGTAAAAGTAGAAGGCACATCGATGCTCCCCCGGCTGCATGATGGCGAGAGAATTTTTGTAAATAAGCTCGTCTATTATGACGAATATCGGTGGGCGCCGAAGATCGAACGGGGCGATATAGTTGTATTTTGGTTTCCTGATGACCCGTCCAAGAGCTACATCAAGCGTATCCTCGGTCTCCCGGGCGACACTGTGGAAATACACGAGGGAGTTGTTCGCGTAAACGGCAAGGATCTGAGTGAGATATACCTTGATTCGCGGTTTAACCTCTCGCATCGGAGTCAGACTCCGGTTTACGTCAGGCCAAACTACTACTTTGTGATGGGCGACAACCGCGACCATTCGAGCGACTCCCGAATCTGGGGACTTGTGCCTAAGAAATACATTTACGGCAAGGCCCTGTTCCGGTACTGGCCGCTAAATGCTGCCAGCATAATTCATCACGAGAATGTCTCACCCGCGGTGCCCTCCCCGTCATCATATCGCCCCAGCGTGCAGGAGACTCCGACAGAGGATTACGATCAGGATTAACCTCCCTACTTTTTTACTCCGTGGTTCCGAATGCTTAATTGGCTACGACTCGTTCTGATGATGTTCTACGCGCCCGCGCGCGCAATGCGCGAAGTGCGCGACCAGGGGGCTTTGGCGCCCGCCGGCCTAGTTGCGCTCCTGGCCCACGCCTTGTTCTTTTTTTCACTCTCCTGGTTTTATCTGGGACACCTGATCAGTCCTGGCCAGCCGTTGGCAATTGTTTTTGTATTGTTCCAATCTGCCGGCTCCCTCGTGGTTATTGCTTTTGTCTTCTGTCCGCTGTCCCTCTTTCTGGCTAACATCTTTGAGCGACGGGCAAGCTTCAGGTTATTACTTCAACAAGAGTATGCCGCTTTGGCGGCGACCATGTTCTATTCATTAACTGCGGCAAGCTTAATTACTACGATTCTTACGACTGTCGGCTGGCTTACGGGCGTACAGCGGACGCTGTCAAGCAGGATGGTAGCCGTAGTGATGGAACAACGTAGTCAACTCAATCCGGACGCGCTGGCTCTTATTGAACGAGGAATCCTCAGCCCGGAGTTATTTGCCGCAACTCTTTCGCTCATGGCACTAGCCACAATCTTTGCTATCTGGGCAACCCTTGCTCTGAGTATCGTGTTCAGGCTTTCCTGGTTTCGCGCGATGATTGTGGTGCTGGTCAGCGGCACTCTGCTCCTTCCGGCGTACAAGTTGATTCCCATCATGGGCACGATTCTGGCCTCACCTTTCCTGCTTTTGATGTTGTTCTTATTACTGCGCGGCTATTTAGGCGAGTTCACGCGCACGCAGCGCGCACGCGAGTCGTTCAGGCAGAACCTTGAGGCCGCCACGTTGAATCCGGCTGACGCATCAGCGCACTACAACCTAGGTCTTATTCATCAACAGCGCGGAGAGCTGGAGCAGGCGCGCGAGCGGTTTGAGCGAGCGGTGCAGATCGATGATGACGAGATCGATGCGCATTACCAGCTCGGACGAATTGCCCGACAACAAAAGCGCCTGGCCGAAGCCGTTAAGAATTTTGAACAGGTGGTTTCTCGCGATTCCTCCCATGCGCAGAATGAAGTGTGGCGTGAGGTGGGCGCAACTTACCTTGACGCAGGACAGTTTGAAGACGCTCGCAATGCTCTGGAACAATTCCTCGAATACCGACGGTCAGATCCCGAAGCGCTTTATCTAATGGGCCGGGCGCACTCAGGACTGGGCCACCGGCGCGAGGCAACCAGCTCTATGCAAGCCTGCATTGAAGCCGTCAAAACGGCGCCGGCTTACAAGTATCGCGCAGACAAGCGCTGGCTCAACGAAGCACAACAGTTTCTCAGATCGCAGATATGAAGGATTGTCCAAAGTCCAAAGCCCAATGTCCAAAGTTGATATGGCAATCGTGACATTGGACCTTTGACACTGGAATTTGGACTCAGACGAAAACCTTGGACTCAGACGAAAACCTATGAGAAGTACGAGTCGTGCATTGTTAGCCCTCGAAGATGGCCGGATTTTTCCTGGTCGGTCATGGGCTGCGAATGGTGAGTCGTGCGGCGAGATGGTCTTTAACACTTCCATGACAGGCTATCAGGAGGTGCTGACTGATCCGTCGTATGCAGGGCAAATCGTCTGTATGACATATCCACTCATTGGCAACTGCGGTGTTAACCGCGCGGACGAGGAATCCGACCGTCCCTGGGTCGAAGGCTTTGTGGTTCGCGAGGCCAGCCGAATGGCCTCAAACTGGCGCGCGGAAGAAAGTCTCGACGACTATTTGAAAAGATGGAACATTGTCGCAATGGAAGGAATCGACACGCGCGCCCTGGTACGACATATTCGAGACAAGGGCGCGATGCGCGCCTGCATCTCAACCATCGATGCAGATGCAACGAGTGTTGTTGAGAAGGCATGCAAATCACCTGCGATGGAAAACCGTGAATTGGCCAGCGTCGTCACGACCAAACAACCATATGAGGTTCAGCCCGAAGGCCAGCAGCAATTTCATGTCGTGTGTTATGACTTTGGGGTTAAGCGAAATTCACTCCGACATTTGGCCGGCCTTGGTTGCCGTATTACGGTC
This sequence comes from Pyrinomonadaceae bacterium, assembly GCA_013812905.1. Lineage (GTDB taxonomy): Bacteria > Acidobacteriota > Blastocatellia > Pyrinomonadales > Pyrinomonadaceae > PSRF01. The sequence continues at coordinate 5,032 of JACCSP010000003.1, read as the reverse complement.
GTTCCTGCCGCCACCTCCGCGGCGGAAGTGCTGGCGCTCAAACCAGACGGCATTTTTCTGTCTAATGGTCCCGGAGATCCCGCTTCGATGAGCAAAGAAGTCGAGGAGATCCGCCAACTAGTTAAAGCAGCAGTACCCACGTTTGGAATTTGTTTTGGGCACCAGTTGCTGGGTCGGGCCTTGGGGGGCAAAACCTTCAAACTTAGGTTTGGACATCGAGGCGGAAATCAGCCGGTGAAAGACCTCAGGGAAGGCGGAGTTGAAATTACTTCACACAATCACGGCTTTGCTGTCGAAGCCGGCAGCCTGCCTGAAGAAGTGGAAGTAACACACATCAATCTGAACGACCGCTGTGTTGAAGGGATGCAGCATAAAACGCTGCCGATCATGTCAGTCCAATATCACCCCGAAGCGGCTCCCGGCCCACACGATGCAGCCCATCACTTCCGGCGTTTTATCAAGTTGATGAATGACTCAGGCGCTCATACGAGATTACTGTGAAATTGAGGTTCGACCCTTTGCAAAGCCATGAAGCCCCCTTGAAGGACAGGATGAATTGAGGTTTAACCTAAAACGAGTTTTTTTCATCCGTAAGTCACAGACAGGGCCCGCCTGCCTGACTGCATTACTCACACAGTCGCTACCGTTCCTCGGCTTGGTGCTTGCGTGAAATTGCTATTGAGCAATCCGACCCAGCGCCCCCCAACAGTTATTGACTTCATCCATTGTTTCGCATAGAACGCTGAATGGCCGTACGCAAAGCTTTGACTTTCGGAGGTGCCATCTATGAGACGGATCCCGTTGGTGGTATTCTTCGCCCTGGCGATGACATTGGCGGCCTCGCCGGTTCAGGGCGAGCAAAATGAGTCGGCCGCTCGTATTCGAACCCGAGAACAAGTGGGCCAACTGCTCGAAAGATTAAGGCCCAGCCTCCACATCACGTTCCGACAGAGCGAAAAGCAGCCATTTAACTTCGTGGGTCTGTTGAAGAAGGGCCTCACACATGCGGAGAGTTTTGAGGTTGTCATCGGCGTGACGCAGAATCGGACAATTGGGTTCCGCATTTATCCGCGGCACAAAAGTGGCTACATCAATATTGACACGGTCAAGAACGGGCCCGGACTGATGCGGCTTCTGCTGAGACTAAGCGATTCCGCATTTCTTTTTTGGGGAGTAGACCCCTCGGGTGACATCTTTACCGGTTACACTTTCACACTGGAATCCGGCTTTCCAGAAGAATCTCTGAGAATTGTTCTTCGAAGTATTGTCAATAGCGATAAGTTTATCGGCGAGATGAAACCAATGATTGACGGCCCGGGCCAGTAACTCCGGATATGCGTTTCGGATCGGGAATCGGTGACCCTGTATTTTGTCTAAGGAAGTGAACGCAGCTATGACACGTCAGTTTCACGGATGGTGATTTTCACTAGCATCACCGGCCTGGTTGCCTGTCCCAGTGACTACGAGGAGAAACTGTTACTCCCAAGACTGCTGCTTCTTCCCGCAGCCTCACTAGATGTTCCGATCTGATCTTCATCATTAGGAACGTAACTTGGTCGCGCGGGAACTGTAACCGCACCAGGAAACGTCATGAACGGTCGCTCACATAAACGGAAGAACAGCCAACCAAAACAGACCGACAAAGGAGTCATTATCAGTAGAGAGATAGAGAGCGTGTGCAATCTAGTGAAGCCAAACCAGTACCAGTGCATCAGGACGAGTGAATGAGTCAAGTAAAGTGAGTAAGAGATCAGTCCGATTGATGCGAGCGCGGTGATCAGGCGCGGAGCACGGGACGAGATCAGTCGCCAACGTTGCTCTGCCGCAACCGAATTGTTTACCAGGATGAAGAATCCGAAACCCCAGGCAGGGTGCATTACGAGCCAACCAACATCATGAACCCAAGTCATGTCATCTACCATTGGCAACACCAGAGCAAGGGCCATAGCGCAAAGCACCGCAACACAAGCCAGCGAAATCCTGTAACACCATCCGGGAAGCTTTGTTACGCCTAATGCTGCTTCTACACTTAGAGCACCTAAGGCCCAGATAAACCAATAGGAGGCGGCCGCTTCGTTAACGGGAATGGCTATGCCAAACGATTGGCTCAGGTAGCGGCTCATTATCAGCCAGCCAATACGCGCCGCAACGCACAACAGCAGCGTTCTGGCCCAACCGTAACGAATGCGCAGGAAAAGCAGCAGGAAATAAGCTAAGTACAACTGTTCTTCGATCGCGAGCGTCCAGAAAGCCCCGTTTATAGTGTAGGGCGTCCGAGCGTCCAGATTGTGTAACATGAACAGATGAAGCCCGACATCCCACAAGTAAAAGCCCGTCACTTTAACCGGGATCTTGTAGGCAAGGTAACAGAGATACAGCGCCAGCGCAGCAAGATACGGAGGATATAATCTGCGCACTCGGCGCTTCCAGAAGAGAAAGAAGTCGATAACCGGCTTCTCAATACCGGCTGCCCGTGCTCTGGCCCAGTACAAGTGGATACAAAACCCAGAGATGACAAAAAAGAGGTATATCCCTGCATAGGCGAAATGAACCACGTAGGCGGTCACTTGCGGCAACCACCATTGCCAACCGCTCCAGGCAGTCTGCGGCGCTACCGCAAGGGCGTGATACATTACAACTACCAATGCCGCCGCCCCGCGCATCGCATCAAGGGTCAGCATGCGCCCTAACTTTGACTCTTCTCGCTTGCTCTCCATATAAGAAGTGAAATATTACAGGCTACACAAGCAGAAGGCATAGCGATCAAGGTAAGCTACGCTCTAACCCGCGTTGCGGGCGGAATAGATAAAGAAGGGAGCCCTTCACGGATCAGGGAATTATTAGACGTGGAGGCGCAGACTGGCATAGTCAACGGTCATGCCACCATAAGATAGCGAGAGTCCCTCGACTTCTGGTCGGGCAAAACGGTAAGTCTGCTCGTGAAAGAGAGGAAGAAGCAGTCTATCGCGCGCAATGATTTCTTCGATCTGTCGATAGACCGCATGCCGCGCCGCCGGAGAAGTTTCTGATCGTCCCAGTGCTATCAGACGGTCGACTTCTGCTGACCCACATAGCTGTCCCAACAATCCCTCTTTCGTAGCCAGGATGTTAGCGAAGGTATCGGCGTCCGGATAATCAGCGGCCCAGCGCCCCAGCACTAGGTCGACGGAACCCTGGGCTACGGCCTCCAGCCATTCGTCCATAGTCTTATTCACCGGACGAATTGTGACCTGGTGATCGCGAAGAACGCGCGAGACCTCACGCGCGAAGGCTGCGTATTCTCCAAAGAACACGGGGTTAAGGACGGCGGTCAATTCAATTCCCCCACCGGGTTGTTCGGGGGCTGACGCGGATGCCACAGGTATTCTTGGGGTGTATGCAGAATCGTGACCAAGCAGTCCAGGCGGGATGAGTCCGTGCGCTGGGACGGCGAGCCGTCCCACGGTTTGACGAACCACGTTCGCAACATCGATAGACTGCGACAAGATCTGCCGCAGGCGTTTGTCCTTCAACGCCCCGCGGTGACTGTTGAATGCTGCGTAGTAGGTTATGAGCCGGGGGATCTCGTGATAGCCGGAAGCAAACTCAGACTCTCGGCGCAGAGCCTCTGCGTCCGCAGGTAATAGATCCGAAGCCAGCGAAACTCGACCGGCGCGGAACTGGCTTAGGATGTCCGCCGGGGAAACACCCAAGTTAAAGATGAGTCTTTCAATCTTAGGATAGCCACTGCGCCAGTAGGTTTTATTTCGTTCAAGTTCGAGGCGAAGGCCCGGTTCAAACTTTATAAGGCGAAAAGGGCCAGTCCCCACGCTGCCCTCTTGCCAGCTGCCTCCGAACTTGTCACTACCTTCGGGGATGATGGCTGCAGCGTGATAAGAAATAAGGGCTGGGAAGAATGAGACCGGTTCATCGAGCTCGATCGTAAACTCGTCGGCCGAGTGAATTCGGAAGCCTGCCAGGTCGGAGTCTTCTCCGTTGAGGAGCGCCTTCGCGCCGCGAATGGGCGAGTAGAAGAAGCGGCCAGTACTGTCCGGGTTCAGTAGTAGCCTCTCGAACGAATAGCGAACGTCGCGCGCTGTCAGTTTGCGTCCATCATGGAAGCGGACATCATCTCGGAGTTGAAAACGATATCTCTTACCACCCTGTTCAGCCCTGAAATCAGTCGCCAGCCAGGGAACGATCCTCGCGCCGCCGACGTCGCGCGTTAGTGTTTCAAAGATGCTCGGCAGCACCTCGGCATCTTCTATGGTACTCGCCAGTGAAGGATCGAGGCGGTGAAGTGTTCCGGTTATCGGGACTTCAATAGTTCCACCCCCCGCCCGCAGGGTGTCGGTCGCTTTGGCCACCGATTCTAATTTGCCTATCTCGGCATAGTTCACATATGGAGCGCTACCACGGAGGTTTAGGCCGAGAACTTTTGAGTTGGCAAGTCGATAATCGACATCGTGAAACAGGGGTAACACCATTCCTGATTCCTGCAAAAAACTTTCGTACTTCCGATAAAGTGATGCTCTAACACCGGGACGGCTTTCGGTGCGCGCCTCTTCAAGAATCTGATCCCCGTCAGCCGAAGAGATGTAAGAGCGGTAAAGACCAACACGCGAATGGAAGAGACCATAGGTAAAGTCGTCGGGATCATCATAGTCAGCATTCCACCTCCCGATGAACAGATCTATTCCGGTACTATTCTGGAACGATTCCAGGTAGGAGGCCATCGTGGGAGTTGCGACCTCCACTTTCACGCCCAGGTCCGACCAGATCGAGAGCAGAGTTGTAAGTAGCGACTTGTAGCGATCCAGGAACAGAGGATGTGCGGCTGCCCGCAAAGTGATTGGATCGCTGACGCCGGATGAACGCAGCATTGATGAGGCTTCGTCGCGAGTGAGAGTCTGGCGCCGCCTGCCCGGATCAAACCCAAGCATCCCCGGTGGAATCAGGCAGACGGCAGGCTGCGCAAAGCGCCCCAATGCTTGCCAAACCAGATCGTGCGTGCGCACTACCCCTGAGAGTGCCAGACGAAAGTCCGGGTTCT
>JACCSP010000318.1 GCA_013812905.1 Pyrinomonadaceae bacterium | reverse complement strand
CCGAACCAATTCAGATGCTGATAAATTTGTCAGTTCTTCTAACAGACCCGCACCTCGATACACGCCATGAACTCCGCACATAGTAATCCATTTTCTAAACGCACCAGTATCCAAGTTTTGCATTTCCGGCCCTTGCAACTATAATTTAGTTGCTCTGCATAATTTCTTATTCAATCCGCCCGATCCATCACTGACCTCAATGCCAAAGCTCAGCGGCAAAGGAGTGCGTGCTTGGCGACTCATTTGAGCAGGACTTTCGTCTTGCGCAAGCTGCATCAGCTGTCAGGAATAGTTCCGCTGGGAATCTTCCTGCTGGAACACTTTTATACAAACTCGAAAGCCATTGACGGCCCGGCGGCCTTCAACAAGGCCGTTGACGACCTGCAGTCAATCCCGTACATCCTCTTCGTCGAGATCGGCGGTATCTTTATTCCCCTCATCTATCACGCCGTCTACGGTCTGGTGATCACCATGGAGGCACGACCAAATAACTTAAACTATCCTTATCCGCGTAATTGGTTTTATTTAATCCAGCGTATTACGGGCGTGGTGCTTTTCTTCTTTATCGCTTTCCATGTACTGAACTTTCGCTTCGGCATGATTCCCGGATTGAACAGGATCTCCGTGGCCCACCGGCCGGATCTGGCCTTCGACATTGTTTCCGGAGAATTTCGCCTCCTGCCCATTTTCCTGATCTACATGGTCGGCATCACGGCAACCGTGTGGCATTTCGCCAATGGCATCTGGTTGTTCATGGTCGACTGGGGCATAACGATCGGCGAACGCGCCCAACGTCTGACCGGCTACGCCTGCATAGCTTTTGGTATCGTCCTTCTGCTGGTAGGTATCAACGCGGCGGTCGCTTTCATACGTCCGGGCGGCATATTGGGAGGTCTTCTTTAAGGGATGGCGAGCAACGGAATCAAGATAGCGATCGTCGGCGGCGGACTCGCCGGTCTCGCCGCATCGATGAAGATTGCGGAAGCTGGCCACTTCGTCGATCTCTTCTCAGTCGTTCCAGTAAAGCGCTCCCACTCGGTTTGCGCTCAAGGTGGCATCAACGGCGCTGTCAACACGAAGGGCGAAGGCGACTCAACGTGGGAACACTTTGACGACACAGTTTATGGCGGCGACTTCCTCGCCAATCAACCTCCGGCCAAAGCGATGTGCGAGATGGCGCCCGCGATCATTTACCTCTTCGATCGTATGGGTGTTCCCTTCTCTCGAACTCAGGAAGGATTGCTCGACTTCCGTCGCTTTGGTGGCACGAAGCACCACCGAACTGCCTTTGCCGGTGCTTCCACCGGTCAGCAGTTACTCTACGCTCTGGACGAGCAAGTGCGCCGATTCGAAATGGGCGGTAAAGTTAAAAAGTATGAACACTGGGAGATGATGTCCTTAGTGCTCGATGGCTCCGGGGTCTGCCGCGGGCTCATCGCGATGGATTTGCAGACCCTGGAGCTGAGAGCGTTCCCCGCTGATGCCGTGATCATGGCCACCGGCGGCCCGGGTCTGATCTTCGGCAAGTCGACGAATTCGATGGTCTGTACTGGCAGTGCAGTTTCAACTTGTTATCAGCAGGGCGCGCAATACGCTAACGGCGAGTTCATCCAGGTTCATCCAACCTCGATACCTGGGGAAGACAAGCTTCGTTTGATGTCGGAATCTGCGCGCGGCGAGGGTGGCCGGGTCTGGGTTCCGCGGCAGCCGGGCGATACCAGATTACCATCGTCGATTCCGGAAAAAGAGCGTTGGTATTTTCTCGAGGAGAAATACCCTGCTTACGGCAATCTGGTTCCGCGCGACATCGCCACTCGCGAAATCTTTCAGGTTTGTATAGAAGGAAAAGGGGTCGGTGGCGACAATCAGGTCTATCTCGATCTAACACACATTCCCGCGGAAACACTCGACCGCAAGCTCGGCGCGATTCTGGAAATCTACGAAATGTTTGTAGGCGACGATCCGCGTCATGTGCCGATGAGGATTTTCCCTGGCGTCCACTATTCGATGGGCGGGCTCTGGGTAGATTTTAATCAGCGCACAAATATTCCCGGTCTGCTCGCCGCTGGTGAATGTGATTATTCAATTCACGGCGCTAACCGCCTGGGCGCGAATTCTCTCGTGAGCTGTGTTTTTGGCGGTTTCGTGGCGGCGCCGGCGGCCATCGAGTTCGCCAGGAACATTGAGCGCAACGGCGCGGATGGCTCGCGCATTTACGAACAGGAATTGATCCGGCAGCGAGAAATCAATGATGCCTTGATTAAGCAAAGCGGTAACGAGAACCAGTACCTGCTTCATCAGGAGATGGGCAAGTGGATGACCGACAACGTCACGGTTGTGCGTTACAACGATAAGCTAAAGGCGACGGATAACAAGTTGCTGGAGCTGATGGATCGTTACAAGCGCATCTCGATCAACGATTCAAACCTCTGGGCTACCATGGCCCTCCCCCACGCGCGGCATCTGGACAATATGCTCGAGCTGGCGCGCGTGATTACGCTCGGGGCTTTGAATCGTAACGAGTCGCGCGGCGCACACTTCAAACCGGACTTTCCCGATCGCGATGACGAGAACTTTTTGAAAACTACGATCGCGGAGTATTCCGGCGAAGGGCCGGTAATCTCTTATGAAGCCGTCGATGTTTCGCTGATCACGCCTCGCAAACGCGATTACAGCAAAGGGAAAAAGGAGGGCGCTGCAGCTGCAAGCGGCGGCAGGGGTTCGGCACTACCGCATAAGCAGGGAGCGCCTCAGGTGCCGCGACCGGATGCTGAGCTTAAGCCGGAGAATCTCAGCGCGCCTCTGATCTGGGGACAGAATAAAGAAGCGGTCGCTGATCCTTCGGCCGAGCTAACAACGAGGCGCGAGCAAGGCAAATCAATCGGAGAAGCGGGAGGCAAGTCAGACTAACTATGACCGCAACCCAGTCATCTTCTCATTCTTCCTCTGTAACCCGACCCGCGAAGCAGTTGCCTAAGTCCGTGGAAATCCATATCAGGCGGCGAGCTAATCCCGATTCACCTCAGTACTGGGAAAGGTTTGCTATCCCTTATCGCCCGAATCTCAACATCATCTCCTGCCTGCTGGAGATTCAGAAGAACCCGGTGACCAGCGATGGCCGACCCACGACACCGCCGGTTTGGAGTATGAATTGTCTTGAGCAGGTGTGCGGCATCTGCACGATGGTCATTAACGGAAAAGTGCGGCAATCGTGCTCGGCCCTGATCGACAATCTCGATCAACCTATCAAGCTGGAGCCAATGTCCAAGTTTCCGAACGTTCGAGATCTCGTTGTTGACCGCTCGCAAATGTTTGATCATCTTAAACGGATTCACGCTTGGATCGAACTCGATGGTACCCACGATCTCGGCCCCGGCCCTCGAATGGATCAAGACGACGTGCAGGAGCGCTACGCTTATTCACGCTGTATGACGTGTGGCTGCTGCCTAGAAGCCTGCCCGCAATATGACGGCGATAATTATATTGGGCCACAGGCCATTGCGCAGGTTCGTCTTTTCAATATGCACCCCACCGGTAAGATGACGCGGGACGAGCGCCTCGAAGCGCTGCTGCAGGAAGATGGCATCACCAACTGCGGCAATGCACAAAATTGCGTGCAAGTGTGTCCCATGAATATCCCGCTCACCAGAGCTATTTATGAAGAGAATCGCGAGGCAGTAGTCCACGGCTTGTTCGGCTGGCTGAAAAAATAGCGTTGGTTCTTAAAGTTCGACTAGTCGGGCGTCAGGCGAGCCGCGCCGCTTTAAATTTTTGATTCTACACAATCGTCAACAAGCTGTCTGAAGTCTAGAAAGCCAGTCCAAAGACCGGACATATCTCAATGGACTTCTATAAAAACTTTAACAAAAATCTGTGGGGGACAAGAAGGTAACGTCGGAATGGGATTTGCCGACACTCTACAAAGCTCCAATATTTCACCGGGATTTTAGCCCCAGCCGATGTGCTATGGGCAAAGTCATTTCCACTCTGTTAAGGCCAGTCTCAACTTGGTAAGGAGAATTGTTCATGAAGAAACAGTTTATTGCGCTTGCACTAGCCCTCACTGGGTTATTATTCGCCGCGCCTCAACAGGCGAAAGCGGAGCCGATTACCGTCCTCAGCACACAAACGGGAGCCATACTGTCACAACAAATAGCCACCTTTGACAGCGTCACGCCGGGCACGTTTGGGTCCAACATCACCGTCTCCGGCCTGTTGGCGGGGGATAGGCTTGTCGGTATAGATCGCCGCCCTATCAACGGATTGATTTACGGGGTGGCGCAAAACGGCACGGTCGGCCGCATCTACACGATCAATGCGACGACCGGAGCTGCGTCACTCGTGTCTACCCTGAGCGTGCCACTGACCGGGACTAATTTCGGCGTTGACTTCAATCCGACCGTGGACCGGCTGCGCGTCGTCAGCAATCTTGATCAGAACCTGCGCATCAACGTTGACACGGGCGCAACCCTTGTTGACGGAACGCTCGCTTATGCCGTGGGTGATCCCAATCAGGGGGCGAACCCGAATATCACCGCCGTCGCCTATTCCAACAACTTCGCCGGCGCCACTACGACCGTCCTGCGCGATATGGACGCAAGCCTGGACATTCTCGCGATCCAGAATCCACCCAATGACGGGACGCTTACCAATGCGCTTCAATTGGCCCCGCTCGTAACGGACATTGGCGCCTATGACATTTCGGGATTGACAGGCACGCCTTACTGGGCGTTTGTGGATGCCAGCGGCAGGTTCTCTAATCTCTACACCTTTAGCATGGGAGGTTTGACCTTAATTGGCCGAATCGGCAACCTGGACGGCTTCCTCGTTG
>JACCSP010000314.1 GCA_013812905.1 Pyrinomonadaceae bacterium | reverse complement strand
AAGGGACGGTGCTGTTTGGCATAAATCCCCAGCGAAATCTCTCCACGCAGCCGTCGAGTCCATATTTGCTCGGTTTGAGAACGACGACTCTGAGCCTATTTGTCATGCTTCACTCTCCAGAGCAGTTGAGGATCGGAAAGCTGTTTTTAGCAAATCAAAATGTCTGGTTTTTATAGCAAGTGAAGTGTCCGGTTTTGTTTAGGTTATTCCATCAATTTATCCAGTAGTAGCTGTGGGAATGTGGAAAAGTCAGGCGGCTTTTTGGTCTGACTTTTCCAAGCCGCGGTGGGAAGGGACGGGTTTGGTCGCTTTCCTCGGCGAGATTCTACTCCCTCCGTCAGGTTGCCAGCCATTCAGCCATATAACCATCGATTCGCTCTACCCGCAGTGCGCAGCTAGCAGGCCAGGCTACGGCATCAGCCGCAGATCTACTACCACGCCGGCGTGGTCCGATGGCATCGGCCGCCGCGGCGTGACGTCCCTCTCGCCAACCAGCTTCGCCTTTGTCGCCTCCACCGCGCCGCGAGTCAGCACCAGGTCGAGCCTCTGATAAGGGCTGACGTACTCGAACGGGCTCACCAAAAAGAGCGGCCAGGTGTAGCCCGGATCGTTAGGGTTAGTCACCTCCCAGGCGTCGACTAACCCCGCACTAAGCAGCAGTTGGTACGTGGGATCTGTGGGGCTCTCCGCGTCCGCATTGAAGTCCCCCGCCAGCACCACCGGCAACCCCGTCGCGGCCGGAACCTGCAGCAGTTCAGTGGCCTGAGCGAACCGGAAGAACGGGAACGGCAGGCCTAAGAACTCCTCGAACGACTCCAGGTGGGCGTTGATGAAGCGGAAACTCTCGCCGCACCGCTCGATGTCAGCCGCGATATACCCGCGCGGGATCGTGATGGGCCCGAGCGTGGGGGTCGGGACCGTCAGGAGCGTAGAAAAGTGTCGCGCCTCGACCTCACCTAGTTCGAGCTGGTGCTTCTTCTTCAGGTCCGTTCGGATGAGTACTACGAGCCGGTCGGTAAAGTGTACATCAAAGAGACCGCTCGGGCCGAGAGCCGGCACTTCGGCATCCAGGTTGGTCAGCACTGCTACCGGCTCGTACTCCAGGTTGTGCTCCGCCAACTCGGCGAGCAGCAGTTGCAGGTAGTCGAAGGCCACCGTGGTGGCCGGCGTCTGCGGATCGAAGGGGCCGGTCTGCCAGAGGGCGACCTCCTGCAGGCTAATCAGGTCAGGCTTAGTGGTTTGGATCTCATGCGCGATGGCCTCGATGCGTGATTGAGGGTCGCTGGCCTGGACCTCTGCGAAGGCCTCGGCCACCTCGACGAATAAGGTGGACAGATCTCCGGCGGCCAAGATGTCCGCGAAGTCGGTACCCGGGTACATGTTGCGGGTCATGACAGTTAGTTTACCGCACGACCCCTGCGCAGGTTCACCCGCTGGCGATTGCGTCGCCGCCGCCTCTGTGTGTTGCGCACCTAAACAGGGGAGCGAGCTGAGAGACAGCAGAGCTGCTAGAAACAGAAATGAGACTTTTTTGCAGGGAAACATTGAACCACCTCGTACATTGATTCGGTCATAGAATACCTTGAGTCATAGCTCTAATTGCAAAATATTTAAACGCCGGATGATATTTCGGCAGGGACCGGCCTCAGAAGATGCCTATTTGGCCCGGACCCTTGTCGGCAGTAGCTATCACGATAACAGCGATGACGGCGACGGCTATGCCAACGCCAATGGCAATTTTTGTCCCTTTGGACAGATTGTTACTTTTGGCGGGCTGAATTTGCGGGCGCTCGGTCGGCACGACCTTGCCTGCTTTGGCATCCGCGACCAGCTTGACCATCTCGGCCTTCAACTTTTCGTTTGGCTGAACTTTATCCTTGTCCGAGATTTCGGTTTCCTCTGGAACGTCTACCACGTCTCTTTTGGCATCAGGCTTCGTCGGGGAGTTGGCAAGGGCGGAACTACCGCCGAGAGTGCTGACAAGCGCGATTACCAGCACGAGTGATGCGAATTTGTTGAGCATGATTCTCTCCTTAGTTGATTGTTACTGAACGTGCAGCGACGGGCCACGCTCACACACCTAATTCCCTCTTAGTCTTAGTGACGAGCGCCGAAAAACATGTCAACAAGGTGTGCAACGTATCGAATAAACTGGCTGACTTGCCAGGCAGTAATGCACAGGGACGGGACAGAGAGCGGCTCGAAGCAAAATGGAAGATAACCTTACTTTGGAGGTGTATCTGGGTAAGAGCGGGGAAAGAATTGATTCTTTATTGCGGGTGTTGCGGTGTTGTTTTAGGGGGGCTTTGCTCTACCCGGAAATAGTAGTCACTGATGGTCTCGAGCTTTCCCTCGGCGGTCAGGCCGTTGAGGGTGGCAATGTAATCCTGCCGACGGAAAACGGCGGGGTCGAGTGTGAGCGTCACGCTTTTTACTCCGTTGTCTGATCTAGCCTTTAGCCCACGACGTTGCAACACCCGGTCGCCGTCCACCGTCCCAAGCACGACGTCGTAACGGCGATAACTGTCTTCTTTAAAGGCGAGGTGCAAACGTACCGCGCGGGTGTCGGGACCAAGCGTCAGCGAGTTGGAACTGTTACCGTCACGAGAGACGAAGGGCAGCAAGGATAGCGAGACGATCTGCGCGGGCACTAGCTTTTGAGAACGTTGGTTGGCAATTCGCGGCTGCGCGGCGCGCTCAGACGCAGGAGCGTTGTTCAAATTCGCTGCCGGCGTGTGAGTACCGAGGTTCGTTGCGTTGTTGCGGGCGAGGTCAGTGCTGTTGTCATTGAGCGGAGACACAGATGTTAGCCCACGTTCCTCTTCCTGCTGTCCGCGTGCGGTCTCTTGGTTTTGGAGCTGTTCGCGCATTGCTCGTTGGCGTTGGAAGTGTCTGACGAACGCCCAGGAACCTACGAGCGCAACGAGCAGCAGAGTCGCTATCGTTCCCCGCAAAACGACTGGCTGAAGAGCAAAAAGGTTTGAGGTAGAGCGCCACCATGAGGCGGCTGAACTCTCAGTTGGTGCATTAAGTGTCCCGTTTACAATAGCCGCATTCAGCGAGGCGGCAGACACGGCGCGGATAAACTCTTTCGATTCCTCCACGTGCTGGCGCCGCGGTTCGCTGGCGAGAAAGTGTTGCTCGAACCGCGCGCGCTTCTCTCCGGTGTAATCCTCACGCGCGTAGGCATCAATCATGTCATCTTTGACGGCGAGAAAGCGCTCAAAAAGCTCATCATCCGCGAAATACGCCTCCTCCAGTTGTGCCTGTTCCTGCTCGGGTAATTCTCCCAGCAGGCAACGCACGCATTTTTCCTCATAGTCGTACTTCTGATCCAAGCCTTCAACCCCCTCTAATAATCAGTGATAAATGACTCAATACCTGTCTCCCGTGAACCTGAAATACAGGAGTTAACGCAATCGCCGAGCTCTGCTTTAGTCCGGCTCGCACGCAGACGCAGCGCGTTGAGCGACAACTTCAATGCTTCAGCCTGTCGCTTGCGTTGCTCAATCTTGACCCCTTTTTCTTCGCGATAGTACTCGACGATGAAAGCACGATTCGCAGCTGAAAGTTTGCTCAGGCAAACTTCAAGGCATTGGAGTCGTCGCTCTTGTTCCTGACGCCGGCTTTCGAGTTCTTCGCCGTTCGCTGCGATCTGGGGAACCGGAGCCAGGTCGACAACCAACGACTCTGTCCTGCGAACGCGCAGGGTTTCCATGAATAGGAGTCTTGCGACGCCATAAGAGTAACGGTTGAGGTCTTGCACCTTCTCCCCTTCTTCCACTTTTCTGGCGACGCGATTAATCACTTCATCCGCATAATCGGCGGGCACGCTGCTTCCGCGAGCTTCAAAAAACTCGATCAACTTGTGGCGCAAGTTTTCGTACTTGTGTCCGGCGTGCTCACGGTTTGAATCCAGAGACGCGAGTAGCGTCTCGAAAGCCTCCTTCGTAAGCGCCCAGTCTTTCTTTCGTGCGGCTAACAACCTCACGTTTTCTCCGCCCGCGACCTGACCTTTGAAAATTCTTAACCAAAAAAACGCGAGCAGTTTACAGGACGAACTCTAGCTCGCTTCTTTGCGGAATCGAAGGTTGGACTCGGAACTTCTTGAGTGTCATGGAGGTCAGTTTCGTGAGGCAACCTTTTCTCGCTATTTCCACTCACCCTGTAACTCAAACGCCGCCCAGTAAAACGGCGCGTTCCAACGCTTCTGTTTCCACATCTCGACTTTCGCTGCGCGCAAGGCCGCCGCCGGCCGCAAATTATCTTTGAGCATGCCGCGGTAAAATCTCTTCATCAACTCTGCCGTCGCCGCATCGTCCACCTTCCACAAACTTGCCAGCACTCGCGGCGCACCCGCGTACATGAAACCCCGCGTCAGACCGATCAGCCCTTCGCCGCGAATCTCTTTGCCAAGCCCGGTCTGGCACGCGCTCAATACCACCAAATCAGCAGGCAAGTTCAGGTTGTAAATGTCGTGCAAGCGGAGAAATCCGTCCACAGGTTGGCCCTGCTGATTTACCAACGAGAGCACGATGCCTGACAACTCCGGGTGTTCGCTGTTGAGCAGGCCGTGTGTGGCGAAATGTACGATGCGATACTGAGCTAGCTCCGCGCTGGTAGCGGTTTCTCGATTAGCGCGGAAGTCGAGCGCTTTCATCCCTTCTCCGGCAGGCGCCACGGCGAGAATGGCTTCGGCCTCACGGCGCGTAAACGGCAGCCGCGCGATGAGCTGTCGGCTATCTCGCAAGACGCCGACTGCAAGCGTTGCGCGTTCGAGTGCGGCAGCAAAGGCCGGTGATTCTCGCGGTCTAGCGTCACTGTTCCGTGATGCTTCTTGTCCCCTTGTCGAGGTATCTCTTCCCGCTCCGGCGGTGGCCTCGCTGGCAGGGGGATGCGTCCCTTTGCTTCTCGCGGTAGCAACCCTCTCATCAGCGGCAGCGAACACCGGATCTGCCAACACCGCAATGCTCTTGGCAGCGGGCGCGCGTGTGCTAGTCTCGCGCCGCAGCACCGCAATAGTTGAGGACGAGGGCAAGCTGACTATTTCGTGCTCCACAATTAGCGGTCGGAAGTCATTCTTACGTCTGCCTCCAGCAGGCTCCGGCAAGGGCAAGGCACTGAAGGGCAGATACTGTAACGCGCCATCGGCGACGATCACCAACCGCTTCGTGCCGAGTTGCTTGACCAGTGCCGCTGGCAGCACCATCTGGCTCAATCGGGTAGCCTGCTCTTCGTACTGCGCGCTGATGGTTTGGCTCGTCGCCCACCGCTGACCATCGCTCAGCAAGCCTTGCACACGACGTACGGCTTCTTCGACGAGCGCGCGCTTGGGCAGCTCAAAGCTAACCAGCGAAGCGGGCGTAACGGCCCACAAGTAACTGCGTTCTTCACCGAGGGCGTATTGCAGCAATACGGTCTCCGCATCGAGCACCTGCTGTTGAATCTCTCGCAGGGTAAGCGGGACAGGTTGCGTCAGCGCCGCATAGCGCGGACTGCTGCGGCGTATCTGCGCTTGCACTTCCCTGTATTCGGTGGAAAGCACATCCATATCTTTCTTGATCGCCGCCGCCTGTTCTTCAGCATACTTACCGCTGAGCAGTCGAGTTTGACGTTCCGCTGTTGAATTGAGCCGTTGCTGCAAAGCACGTTCGCTTTCGAGCAGCGCTGGAGCAACGCCCTGGCGAATGTCGGCTCGGGCTTCCGCTAAAGCCTCAAGTAGAGACCGCGCACGGGCGCGCTCGGCGGTGTGCAAGGCGGCAGCGTCGTGACCGGCTAAAGTATGTTGCTTGTGCAATTGCATTAGCAGGTTAATGTGCAATTCGTAAGGTTGTTGCACCGTTTCAAAGTATTGCGCACGTGATTCCTGACCGGCGACGTCGGTGCGCAGGAGCTCAACGATAGAAATGGCTTCCTCGAAGGCTTGGCGAGCTTGCGTCAATTGACCCAGAGCTTGGTAAGCGATGCCCGCCGTAATGGTCGCTCCCCAGAGTCTTTCGCGGTCCCCGATCTGTCTGGCAAGGGCCGCGGCGCGAGAGGCTGCTTCCAGAGCCTGTGGATACTTGCGTTGCTTTTCGTAGATGTTGCTGATGCCCTTCAGGGCAGAGGCGATCCCCAGCTTGCTTCCTGATTCTTCGTTAAGTTGCAAACTTTTCTCGTAATAAAGTAACGCCTGAGTGTAGTTGCCTTGTAAATCGTGGGTGATGCCGATATTACGTAGCGTGCGGGCAATTCCTAATTTGTTTTTCGATTCTTCACGCAGCTTCAAGCTCTCCTCATAATACTTGAGCGCCTGAACATAATCGCCCTGCGCCGAGTGAACAGTTCCGATGTTGCTCAACCCATTAGCCACTGCCGCTTTATTCCCTAATTTTTGCTGTAGCCCGAGGCTCTTTTGGTAGTATTCCAACGCTTGAGCGTGATTACTTAGGTAGGAATGGATGAGCCCGACTTTATTGAGCGCGCTAGCGATCGTTAGCTTAAGCCCGGATTCCTCACTTAGCTTCAAACTGCTCTGGGCATATTCCATCGCTTGCGCATAGTTGCCCCGCAGTCGATAAACGTCGCCGATGTTGCCGTGAGCGTTAGCGATCCATGCTTTACTTCCCAGCTCTTCATATAACTTCAAACTTTTACGGTAGAATTCCAGCGCCTGCGCGTAATCGCCCTGCATGTGGTGGACAAACCCGATGCCATTGAGCGTCCTGGCAATCCCGGCTCGGTAACCCGCCTCCACACTGAGCGTCAAGCTCTTCTGATAAAACTCAAGTGCTTGCGCATGATCGCCCTGGACTCGGCGAATATAGCCGATATTAAACAACAACTTGGCGAGCGCCGTTTTGTCTTCCGTCAGGGTCGAACCTCTCCGAAAAAACTCTAATGCCCGCTCATATTCGTCTCGACTGGTGTAATAAACGCCTATGTTGTTCAGCGATTCGGCAATCGCGCTCTTGTCCCCAAGAGTTTCGCGCAGCGCGAGACTTTGCTGGAAAAACTTTAGTGATTGAGCATAGTTGCCTTGTGCCTCGTGCACTTGCGCGATGCTGTTCAGCGCGTTGGCCAGCTCCACTTTATTCCCGATTTTTTGCGCAACGTTCTGTGCTAGAGCGTAAGCGGCGAGCGCCTGCGCATAGTTACCTTGATTCTCAAAGCGCTTGCCTCGACCGACGAACGCTCGCAGTAATTCCTCCGTCACTAACTCTTTTTCCCGCGCCAAAAGCAAGTTGCGCTCCTCTTCAGTCTTGGCCGCTACCAGCGCCGCGGCGAGGTCTTCCATTTTGTCTTGCGCCGTGGCGACACGCAGCGTCTCTATCTTCACTTCATAGCGACCAGCCGCCGCCTTTCCCAGCGAGCGCACTTCCAGCCGATAGCTCCCTGAAGCCTCTGCCACCAACGAAACAGGCTCCGGCCCTTTGGTGCCGTTGGGGCTGTCGACTTCTATTAACTGTTTTCGATCAGGCCCGAACAGCGCCACGACCACGTCAATGCCGCGCTGGTCAACAATAACGCCGAGGAATTGGCCCGCCGCCAGTTGAATCGAGTACGCATGAACCTCGCCGCCAGCGAGTCCGCGCTCGATGGGCTTGCCTGGCTCGAGTTGGCGTATGTCCGGCGCGGTCTGCGCTGCGGTGTATGACCAAATGGAAAGAATCAGGATGATGATCCACGACCCGTGGCCAACGGGATTTCGCATGTATGAGACTCCTTGGAGATTGCGCAAACCAGTCGCTGAAGTTGCCATCTAAATTGCCGATGACCGCGAGATAGAACCCCCTTCTTGTGGTTCGGGAAAACGTCCGGAGAAGTGAAGCGCGCACTAAGGCTCAAGCGATGACGAACCGCATTGTGCCCTGGCGCGGGCGTTTTTGCAAAGCCCTGAGAAGGCTCTTTCAACAGGTAACAGGCCAATATGATACCGGTGAATGGCGCCACCAGGAGTATAGTCTCCAGTACAGGATCACTTCTACACGTCCGCGCTTGTGTCGGAATCTTCCGAGCTAGCCTCCAGATGATGTCCCTATCCATTCTGGAGGGCACCGCGATGTTTCCCAAACCTATCGTAGACCAACGGTATCAAGTCTTAACTTGCGAATCTTGCAAGCGCAAAATCCTCTTATTTCGTGACTCCAGTAATGGTAACGCCAACATCGGCGGCTCTTTCGCTCTAATCTGTCCCCAATGCGGAGGGAAAGCAAGCCTTGATGCTCAGCGCTCCCAGCATTATCAGAAAAGAACGCCGCACTCTTTGCGTTGAAATGACTTGAGGGAAGCGCAGCCTGACTTTAGAGGTCGCCACCTGTACGCGCGGAGAAGGATCGGTGATATAAGACTCGGCAAACCTTTCCTGAAAACACGGGAAAGACACCTCGCTTATACATCTGTAGTAGTGATGGTGAATATATAGAAAGGAGACCTATGAACAAGCAAGAGAACACGAAACTCGTGCAACAAGTCTACGAGAATTTCAAGAGTGGAGACATTAAAGCTCTACTCAATCTGCTTTCAGATAACATCGAATGGCAATTACCGGAGATAGAGAATGTGCCATTTGCTGGCAAACGTCGAGGTCGTGAACAGATGGGGCAGTTCTTCGCATCGCTAGTTGATACCCAAGAGGTTCAGCATTTTGATCCCAGAGAGTTTATCGCTCAAGGTGATAAAGTCGTGGCTCTGGGTCATTATGCCTGGCGTGTTAAGTCCACGGGTAGGGAGTTCGGAGGTGACTTTGCGCATGTGTTCACAGTATATGATGGAAAAGTTATAAGATTCCACGAATACATGGATACTGCTGCTGCTGCCGCTGCGCATCGAAAAGTCCTTACCGCAGGAGCTCATTGAACCGGACACAGAATTTAGCGCCGATCGACAGCTTCTACCCCAGAGCGTGAACGGCGGGGGCGAAGCGCGCCTCTTGACGTGGCGGCAATCAATCTGCGGTTAACATTGGGAAACGGCGGCGTCTTCGACTCCATTTGTTCCAGCCCTGCCCACTTCAAACGCGCCATTCCCGATCTTCAGTCCTTCAATGAGTGGCCTGGATTTTTATGAGGCTAACGCGCCGGCTTCATCTTTAGCCACTCAGCCCTCAGTAGAAAGCTTCCCTCAGTAACAATGCGATCACCAACGGTTAAACCTTCACGCACCTGATATTGACCATTGATCTCGAGACTAAGCTTTACCGGCCGCATCGCATACGTATTCGGAGTCGCCGTTTCCACAAACACAACCTGAAGATTGTTGATGTTTTGTACGGCGCTCTTCGGTATCACAGGCGCTGTGGATTCTGCCCCACCGACTGCAGCGAAGGCGACGTTAACAAACATACCAATCTTCAAAGCTTGGCCCGGGTTCGCCAGCTCAATTCGGGCCTGCGCTGTACGGGTAGTAGGATCCAACGTCGGATCGATGAAAGAAACGCGCCCGCGAAAAACACGACCCTTGTATGAATCGCTGGTTACGCTCGCGCCGCTGCCAACCATTACTTTCCCAAGATCCTTCTCGTAAACTTGGCCCATCACCCAGACGCTTGAAAGATCAGCGATCCGAAGGATCTCTTTATCGGCCGCGATTACTTCACCGGGATTTGCTGCTCGGCTTATGACCGTGCCTGAGACGGGTGCAGGCAGACTCACTTCCGAGCTCAGTTGAGCGGCCGATTTTAGTTGGGCAATTCGACTTGCACTAAGACCCAGCAACATAAGGCGCTGACGCTGTGAGGCAATCTCCGACTGCGCAGTCTTTAGTTTAGTTGTCGCCTGTTCCAGTTCCTCTCGGCTTGCTGCACCAATTTCAACTAACCGAACGGTGCGTACATGGTGTTTGTGATGCTCGTCCAGTTCTGCTACCGCATTAAGATAGCGAGACTGAGCCATCGCGAGTTCGTCGCTGAATACCACAGCCATAGTCTGCCCACGGGTCACGCTCTGTCCCAACTCGGCTTTCACTTGACGCAAGATGCCCTCGACGAGTGAAATTACCGGAGTCGTGCGATAAGCATTGGCTTGAACCACACCAGTCGTGGCCTGGCCAGTCAGGTCGCCTCCAGCCACCAACGACTCCCCAACCGGCTCGGTCTTAATGCCGGCGCGCGTCGCTGCCACCGGCTCGATAGATATGGTTGCTTCCTCAGTTGAAGATGCGGTTGAACTTGGCTGTTCAGCGCCCATGTTGCGCGGGGTCGGTACCGGCCGTCCTGCGCCACCCGACCCGGAACGCCAGAACAACCAGAACAGACTTAAAGCCGCAGTTGTACCTACCACTGCGATGATTGCCACCATCGCCGTGCGGTTTGTCCGACGACTAGTTGATCGGGAGATGGCCTTTTCGGAGCCGGACTTCACAGTAGTATCTGACTCAGGCGGCGCTGGTTGACGTTCTTCAGGTTTTGCTTCAGTGGTGTTGCTCATCTCTTAATCAAGTTCGGGGAAGAGGTCGCTCGTTCAATTTCAACGCGCGCCTGATAAGTGCTGACCAGCGCCTGAATGTACACTGTCTGGACTTCAATGAAACGTCTCTGTTCGGCGATAACATCAAGCAGCGTCTTGGAGCCGAGTTCGTAGGTTTGTCGTACTACCTCGAGATTGGCGTTCGCTTGTCCCTGAACACCTACACGGTAAATCTCAGCAGCTCGCGCTGCGCTTTGGTAGGTCGCATAGGCGGAGGCCACCTCGCGCCGTACTGTCAGCTCGGCAAACTGGCTTCGCTGTGTTGCCGCAGCTTTCTCAGCGACGGCGGCTGAAACTGCGCCTTGATTGCGATTCCGAACTGGCAGATCGAGAGTGATGCCGACCGCAAGAGAGTGAAATCTCCCCTGGATCGGAACCAATTGGCCGCTGGAATTGAAGGCTCGCTGAGGAAAGCCAAAATTCATCAGCTCATACTTGGCTGTCAGACCCGCGTCAATTCGTCCTTCACTCCGCGCCTGCGCTACGCGTGCTTCGGCTAAGGTTTCTAGCGCACGAGCCGCTTGTAAATCGGGCCTCTCGCGTAACGCTAGTTCTGTTGAAATGGCAACGGAAGGCAGCGGCTCGATCAGATGGTCCAGGTCTCCACGCAACCGCAAAGGCTCTTCCGGACGCAGGCCCATGAGATTTCGCAGCTCAAGCATCGCCACTTCGACCCTTCCCTCATTGTTTTCTCTCATTGAGCGAATGCGATTGACCTCGACCAGCACCATATTCTGCTCGAGAGGTGCGGTCCGGCCCTCAGTAACACGAGCGGCCACCAGGCGGTATCCCTCATCTGTTCTCAAAATTAGGTCTTCGGTGAATCCTAGTTTCAGTAACTCACCCAACGCTTCAGCGAACTTTGAGCGGACCTCAGCGGCGAAAACGCGTTCACGGTCTGCTAGCAAACGCTGTTTCAGCTCCAATTCACGTTGCGCTACCCGAATGCGCGCGGATCGCCGTCCACCCCACTCAAGAGGCAACAACGCACCCACCATCGTGTCGTTGTCCGAGCCGTTTATCTGTTCTTTTCGTTCGATATCAAGGTGTGGATTCGCGCGAAGAGAGGCCTGCTGAACCAACCCACGAGCCGCTTCGACATCATGACGAACCGCCGCCAATTCGCCGTTATGCGCCAGGGCGTAAGCGACGGCTTCATCAGCCGTCAGTCCAGTCTTCGGATCGAAGTATCGTGATATGGAAGATTGAAGTTTCTGTTGCGCAAGCACCGCAGATGTTTTCTGGGCCCACGCTGCCTCTGGCTCCGCCAGGCCCTGTATAATCAGCGCCGTCAAAGCAACTACTAACTTCTTTATCATCAGAAACCTCACTTCATTCGCTTGTAAGAAACAATTTATGTCTGCCCTTCAGTCTGAGGTTGGCCGGCACTCTCGCTGACTTTATTCGACGCCTGCCGTTTCTCTACCTTTTTTAGTTCCCGCGCACGCAGTGAATAAAAGATTGCCGGTGTCACAATCAGCACGTGGAGAAGACTCGAAACCATGCCACCCAGAACCGGCGTGGCAAGCGGCTTCATGACCTCTGACCCCGCGCTTGTGCTCCACATGATGGGCAAGAGACCGGCCACCACTGTTGAGACGGTCATCACCTTTGGACGAAGGCGCAGCAGCGCACCCTCTGTCACTGCTTCCTTCAACGTTTGGCGCGTTAACGTTCCCACTTCCCGTTTCTTTCGCTCTACCGCTTCATTCAGATAGATAACCATGACTACGCCGGTCTGCACCGCCGTACCGAATAACGCGATGAATCCAACCCAGACCGCCACCGAAAAGTTGTAACCGAGCAGCCAAAGCAGATATACGCCGCCTGTCAGCGCAAAAGGCACCGCCATGAGGACGTGAGCCGCTTCCAGCACGGAGTGATAAGTGATGTAAAGCAATCCGAAAATAACTACCAGCACAATTGGGATGACAATCATCAACGTTTGCCGCGCACGCTGCTGGTTTTCATACTGCCCGCTCCACGAAATGTAGTAGCCAGTCGAAAGTTGCACCTGGCGGGCGATCACGTCCTTGGCCTGGTCTACAAAGCTGCCTACATCGCGGCCACGCACGTTCAAAAGCACCGTGCCGCGCAATAAGCCGTTCTCGCTGGAGATCATCGTCGGACCTTCGACTGTTCGAATCTCGGCTAGCTGAGCGAGCGGAATCGGCGCGCCGGTTGAAGACGAAATGGGAATCTCACCAATGGATTGCGCACTGCCGCGAAACTGCGGTGCGTATCGCACCCGTACGGGAAATCGTCTGCGACCTTCAATTGTTACGGTTAGATTCGTTTCGCCAATCCCTTTTTCAATCACATCC
Organism: Pyrinomonadaceae bacterium; assembly: GCA_013812905.1. Taxonomy (GTDB): domain Bacteria; phylum Acidobacteriota; class Blastocatellia; order Pyrinomonadales; family Pyrinomonadaceae; genus PSRF01. The sequence goes on along the minus strand of JACCSP010000314.1, from coordinate 5,981 downwards.
TGAATCATGCCGACATCTATTCCGTATCGCGCCGCCGCTGTCCGGTTGATCTTTATATCCACATAAGGAGCGCCGCTGATTTGCTCGGGATAGACGTCAACCGCGCCCGGCACCGTCTTCACAACTTCCGCAATCTGGCGCGAAGCGTCTTCCAGAGTTTTAAGATCGTTACCGAAGATTTTGATTCCCACCTGTGAACGAATCCCCGTGGTCAGCATGTCGATGCGATTGATAATCGGCTGCGTCCAGATATTCGTAACCCCCGGCATGCGCAACTTCTCGTCCATCTCCGCTACCAACTTCTCGCGCGTCATACCAATGCGCCAGTGCTCGGGCGGCTTCAGATGGACGATGGTTTCATTCATATTCACCGGGGCCGGGTCGGTGGAGGTCTCGGCCCTGCCGGATTTGCCGACTGCCCATTCAACTTCAGGAAAACTTTTCAAGATTGCGTCTTGTTTGCTGGTTATCTTGAGTGCTTCATCGATTGAAATTGCCGGGTCAGTAACAGGCATGTACATCACATCGCCTTCATTGAGCGGCGGCATAAACTCGTTGCCAATTCCGGTGGCCAGTATCAAAGCGCCCGCAAAGAGAAGTACCGCGATCAAAATTGTGACGGCGCGGTAGTTCAATGCAGAGGAAAGCGCTGGCCTATAGAGAGCCTGCAGGAACCGCATCACCGGGTTGGATTGTTCCGAGTGAAACTTCCCGCTCAGCAGAAACGTGCAGAGTACCGGAACCAGGGTGACGGCGATTATCGTCGCGGCAGCCATCGCGATCGTCTTGGTAAAAGCCAGCGGATGAAACAGCTTGCCTTCCTGACCCGTCAAAGCGAACACGGGAATAAAGGCGAGAATGATTATCGCCATCGAGAAGAAAACGGGCCTGCCAACCAGCTTCGTAGATTCCAAAACCGTCTGCCAAACAGTAACCCTGTCTTTTGGATCCACCTTGTTCTTCTCAAGAGCACGAAAGGCATTTTCTGTAACCACGATTCCCGCATCCACCAATACCCCGATGGCGATCGCTATTCCCGACAAAGACATCAGGTTTGAACTGATGCCCATGTACTTCATGAACAGGAAGGAGATCAGCACCGCCAGGGGTAAGGGAATCGTGACGATGAGGATGGAGCGAAAGTGAAATAAGAAAATGATGTGGGCCAGTGTAACGAGCAACAACTCTTCAATTAAAGCTCGCTTTAAAGTGCCGGTGGCCCGATTGATGAGCAGGGTCCGGTCGTAAAAAGGAACAAGCCGCGCACCCTGGGGTAAGCCGGCCTGCAGATCTGCAATCTTCTGCTTTACAGCGTCGATCACTTCGAGCGTGTTGACTCCGTAACGCGCAATTACGACGCCGCCCACCGCTTCCTTACCATTCTTATCAAGCGAACCCGTGCGAAACGCATTTCCCAGTTTTACCTCAGCCACGTTTCGCACATAAATCGGCACACCGTTAGGAGCGCCTATCACGACGTTCTCTACGTCCGCAACCGACTCTATAAGACCAACACCGCGCACGACCGCCCACTGGCCTGCTTGCTCGACCACATTGCCGCCCACGTTGTTGTTCGAGCGCTGGACCGCTTCAACCACGGTTGATAACGGTATGGCGTACGCCCGGAGCTTGTTTGGATCAACGTCAACTTGATACTGCTGAACATAACCACCTACCGACGCAACTTCCGCAACTCCGGGCACTGAGTTGAGCTGGTAACGAACAAACCAGTCCTGCAAGCTGCGCAGGTCGCGTAGATTCATCTGGTCGCTTTCAATCGTGTACCAGAAGACTTGGCCCACGCCCGTGGCATCAGGCCCAAGCGTTGGAACCACACCTTCGGGTAGCTGCTTAGTGACCAGATTCAGCCGTTCCAGAACGCGTGTGCGGGCCCAGTAGAGTTCAACATTGTCCTCGAAGATGATGTTGATCATCGAGAAGCTGAACGCCGAACTCGCACGTACGACCCGCACGCCAGCCAGCCCCTGAAGGTTTGTAACCAGGGGATAGGTCACCTGATCCTCAACCTCCTGTGGAGACCGCCCTGGCCAATCGGTAAATACGATTACCTGATTGTCCGAGAGATCCGGAATCGCGTCGATCGGGGTGCCCAGCAGGGCCCAATAACCCCAAAAGGCCAAGCCGATATAGAGCACCACGATCAATCCGCGGTTCCGTAAACTAAATTCGATGAGCCGGTGAATCACTGGTTAAGTGGCGGCCTCAATTGCCGTAAGGCGAATTGTTTTGCCCGTGACTCGGCCCTTTACTTTGACCTTCTGTCCGGCAAACTCCCTGGATTTCTCTTGTCCAGTTTTGTCGAGCCTGTAAATAAGCTTATGGTCGCGGTCTGCCAGGACGAACTTGCCATTCTTCGCGCACATTAGCGTGCATTCCTTCTCATCCATCCCTGGCATGTGTTGGAGACCACAAGAACTGTCGCTGATGTAGCCAATTAGGATTCGTTCCGGCGCGGGCCTTGGCTTCCTCTTCTGGCCTAGAGCCGAGACGGGAAGAGTCAAAATTGCCGTAACAATTACTACCAGGCTTAAGAATCTGAGCGAATTGGTTTTCATTTTGTTCTCCGTTCTATGGATTGATTTCCAATACGGTTGCTGGTTTTAGCCGCTTGTGTGTCCATTTACATGACAACTACTGAGCGGTTAAAGGGAACGATGCTTGGCCGCGGCCCTTTGGTCCCTCATAGGTGATCTTGACTTGCCATTCCCCGGCGACTTCGATGTCCGCCTTCCCACGATAAACCCCGGGTGTTTCCGTCGTGGTGAACCTAGCAGCGTCATTCATTTCCGCCATTGTCCCCATCTGCGGCATATGAAACGTTAGAGCTACTGCGCCGACGTCCACCGGCTTACCTGAGGAATCCGCAAACGTGAGCGTGAACTCAGCGGTGCCGTGCTTCAGCACACCATCAGACGTTGCGAGCGCAACGGTCAGGTTATTTCCCGCCGGCGAAGTCTTTATCACTTTTGTCGTGTTTGAGGTTTTGGAACCACACGCAGCGACGATTACGAGTATTCCGAACAGACTCAAACCGATTGCGATTTTGATCATCTTTCATCCTCCAAAGGAACTTATTTTGATTGACTGAATGAGCCTGCGTGCAGTATTGCTACGCAGAGGAATCTGCGACAACAAAAGCCATAGTGACTCTGTGCTAGTTCGATAAACGAGAGGTGAACCGTCTAATGCACAGTTCGATACACTCTCCTCATCGCCATATCAGCGGCAAGAAGACACACTACGGCTTGTTGGAATTAGATCAGGAGTGCGAGATTACGAATGTAGGCTGGATTCGAGCTTCGTGGCGGACTATGCGCCCACCTTGAGACAAGAAACTGAATCGGCGTGGGCATTGGGGGCTGAATAACTGCCGGGTGAACAGCGGCCAGAGCTGTTAAAGTCCTCCGCAAATGGACTCCAGATGGGCCCGTTGCTCCTGATTGCGTACAGTTTACCGCGCAACACACCCGTGCGGAGGCTACCTCTGTCTTGTCCCCATATCCCTGCGCAGTCTTGCAACAATCCATGCCACTCATGCCGTGAGCGCACTTCTCTTCATTCGCGTGGAGCGGCATCCCAGCGGACACACTCGCACCCAGGGTGAGAATCAGGATCAATGATGTGGTCCATTTAATCATCGTCACCGCTAACTGTAGTTAACCGGTAAGAACATTGTCAAGACAACTGGGCCCCTCACTAGTTCCCTCTCGGTTTGTTCTTTCTTGAGAGTCTCGGCCTAGTGACTGAACTGTCCGCCAGTGGCGGAGCTTCCTCGACGATCGAACAAACCCGGGCATCGGCTTTCTGTACGCTCAATGTGGCAGCCTGGGCCACTAGCGAAGCAAGCTCGGAGCGGAACCCGCGCAACTTCTCAAGTCGACGATCCACCTCTTCAAGTTTTTGAGTCATGGCCTTTTGCACGGCCCCACATGGACTTGTTCCCTGCTTTACCAGCCCAAGAATCTCTTTGATCTCATCGAGTGAAAAGCCGAGGGCTTGCGCTTTGCGGATGAAGCGAAGGCGCCCAATGATCTCTAGTGGGTAAAGTCGATAACCCGATTCAGAGCGGGGTGGACGCGGAATCAGTTGTTGCTGTTCATAAAAGTGCAACGTCTGCACACCAACTCCGAGTTCCTTAGCAACCTCGCCTGCGAGCAGCCTCGCACCTGTTATTGGCGCTCTAGCTTTCATGTCCCTATGATAAACCCTCTAGTGGGCTAGAGAGTCAAGTCGTCGCGGCAAATCTATGAGATGATTTCTTCTCCTTACCAGCAAGAGGAGGTCAACGCGAAGTCAGCGTGTTAGACGTTCTCTTGACCCGCTATTCATATAGAGGGTGTAGTATATATTCCAAGCAAGATGCTTTACTGCCATTGCGTCATAGTAGGCGGAGAGGGCAGAATTATCATATGAGTAGATGGGAGAAAACTTCCTAGATGGCTGATCAGAACACAATCCAGTTGCCAGTGAGTCCCGGCGGTCGATCTAAAATCATTACAGGTGCCGTACTCGCGCTCGCGGTGACAACCGGCGCAGCGGGCTTAATCCTGCGGACTCAGATCACAACCAAAGCAGCTAACTTCTTGACGGTCGCAAAGGCCGAGCGGGTGCTGGTTGGCATCGAAGGTATGCACTGCACCAGTTGCGCCAGCGGCGTCAAGTCAATGTTGAAACGGACGCGGGGAGTGATCTCGGCGGAAGTAAGTTTTAATCAGAAGGAGGCAAACGTTGAGTTCGATCCTTCTGCTACTTCGCGCGAGAAGATTGTCGAAGCGATTAACAACATGGGCTACAAGGCGAGCGTAAAAGGTTAGAGGGCAGGAAACTAAAAGCTAATGTGCAGAGGGCATGCTCGATTCACCGGGCATGCCCTCTATAGCGTTTGCGCCAGTCTTACGAAGTAGACTGAGAGGACTAGAAGAGCAATGCCGCTCACTACTTCGGCTATGCGTCTCACTCGACCTAACCGAGCCAGCCACGAACCGACAGTTCCGGCAAACAATCCCAAAAGAAGAAAGGGAAGGCCGCGACCAATTGCGTAAGAGAGCGAAAGGGCTGCGCCGTATGCTGGCCGCCCGATGGCTGCGGCAATCGTGAGCAGTAGTAGTAAAGGCCCGGCTGAAGTGGTGACGGTCGCTACGCTATAGAGAAGTCCGTATAGAAACGCGCCCGCCATCCCGCCACGCTTATTGACTTCAGGATCCGGGACGTGTCGGCGCACTGACGGGCCGAATATCGCAGCCAACCCCGCTAGGAAAGAGAAGACAGCCACGCCATATGCGAACGCAGCATTCCAGCGTGAGAATAGTCTGCCTGCGAAAGAGGCCGCGACGCCGAGCGCGAGCAGGCTCAAGACCACGCCGAAAAAGAAGGAGAACGAAAGCAGCAGGCCTCGCCGCCGGCGCTTACCTTCCGGGGCTCCTTCGACTTGTGATCCAACAAGACTGACAACCCCTACGCCCGCAGGGAGTGTGCACGGTCAAGTACTGGTTGAAAGCAATCCGCCAACTGCCGCAATAAGCACCGCCAAAAGCGGATAGTGCTCAATCGTGGTTGAAACGCTCTCAAAATAATCAAAGGGGTTCATGGCGGTGCCATCAATTGCCTGAATCCGCGGCTGAACTATTGGCTCTGGTCTGGTAGCCGGCAGCACTTAAGCGTTCTGCAATCGCTGCGTCGTCCAGCACAACGTTGTCGAACAGCACTTCGATGCGTTGGTTGCTCGCTTGCGCGCAAACCTTGCTCACTCCCTCCATACCTCTGAGCAGTCGCGTGACGCGGTTTTCGCAGCTCTCACAGTGCAGTCGCTGATCACCGATAACTTCGAACGTGACGAATTTATACATGCCTGTAACCTCCTATTAGTGAGCCGGATGCTGATCGGCGGCGACTCCTGAACCAGACACCGGCAGAGGCGGCCGCTGTTTCTTTTCTGCCTTTGCAGTGGATGGACTCTGGGC
>JACCSP010000292.1 GCA_013812905.1 Pyrinomonadaceae bacterium | reverse complement strand
AGCAGAAACTTGCCGCCAGTCTTCTGCGCATAAAGCCAGTTGAAGAGTGCTGAGCGAGCGGCGCCGATGTGTAGATAGCCGGTTGGTGATGGAGCGAAACGTACGCGAACGGTCATAAGAATCTGGTGCAGTAGTTCGTGGTCGGTGGTCTTCGAACCGCTTAGCAAGTAATTAGAGACTATTTGCCTGGGCAATAAAATAGTCAGTAGTGTAGTCTGCAATTCAGTTCGAAACTTCTACTGACTACTGACCACTGACTACTGACTACCAATTTCTGGCGGAGATGACAGGATTCGAACCTGTGAAGGGCTTTTGACCCTTAACGGTTTAGCAAACCGCCGCCTTCAGCCACTCGGCCACATCTCCGTGCCGGACCACGGCGAAAACTCATTCTAGTCTGGAGCATCAGATTGTCAAGATAACCTCGTTGTGGAGGCGCAATGCGCCGGGACAGCAGCCCTACTATCAAGGCGGACTCCTAAGTTTGAGTAGACAGGGAGCGGGGTTCGCGTCACCTGTTCGAGTCGGACCGACGGAGAGACCATACCCTTTGGATGAATTCCGGGCATCTTTTAGGAGCCTTCTTTAACAGTCGGGCTACCGCCCCCCCCGACTCTGAGCGACCATTCCCCCTGCCAACCAGGGCAGTACCGCCTGCTTGACTGTGGGCTGTTAGGATCAGCTGCGGATCACCGTATAGAATCCTGGCGTGACCAAATTGGAGTTGAGTCGTAGACAGTTCCTGACCGGTCTTGCTGCTGCGCCTCTAGTTGCTGTTTCCGCAATATCGGCTTACGCGCGCTTCATCGAACCTTATCGCTATGAAGTGTCTGAAACGGACGTCTTCCTGCGCAACCTACCGAAGCGTTTTGAGGGCTTTCGTATCACGCAGCTGACTGACGTTCATCACAGCCGGATAGTCGGTATCGATGAGGTGCGCCGGACCGTGGGTCTGGTAAACTTGACCAAACCGGATCTGATTGCCCTGACGGGTGACTATACGACCTCCTACCGGCGATATATCGAGCCCTGCGCTGAAGCGCTTGGCTCACTAAACGCCCCTGAAGGTGTTTGGGCCGTGCTAGGCAATCACGACCACTACACTGATCGAGAGTTGACCACGCGGGCCCTCGAACATAACCACATCGCCGTGCTCAATAACGCGAACACTATCCTCCGGCGGGGACCGGATGTGCTGCAGCTCTCCGGGATCGATGATTGGTCTTGGGCAGGAACTAATTGGCCGCGCGCTATGCATGGGTTGGATCAGAAACTACCGACGGTGCTGCTTTCTCACCAGCCGAGAGTTCTTGATTTTGCCGAGTCTGAGAAAGTAGGACTGATTCTTAGCGGACATACTCACGGTGGTCAAATTGATCTGCCTCTGATTGGTCCACCAGCACGATTCGCCACCGGTGAGTTAAAATACGCCCAGGGCCTGTTCCGACGCGGGGACACGCAGCTCTACGTATCCAGAGGCACCGGGGTCATTGGCTTGCCCTTGCGCTTCGGGGTAAGGCCCGAGATTGCCGTGTTGCGCTTAAGGCGTGCCCCTGAACGAACGTCAGCTTAGATTTAGAGAACCCTCTGAATCGCCATGAGTGTCAAATCATCAGCAAGTGAACTACTAACCCGAAAAGCATCTACCTCGTCTACGCAAGTAGTAAGCAAGGCTTTCGGCGCGAGCCCCCCGTTCGAGAGTAGAAGCGCTGACAATCTCTCCACGCCATACTCACTTCCTGCGCCGTCCCGAGTTTCAGTAAGTCCGTCAGTGTAAAGAAAGAGGGTATCGCCTTTCTCCATCTGGAATCTGTTTACCGAAAAATGCTCGTTGCAGAAAATGCCCACCGGTAACCCGGTGGCCTCGATAGCCTGTACTGCGCCATGGCGAAGCAGCAGGGGCGGCAAATGGCCCGCGTTGCAAATCTCGATGCCACCCGACGTATTGGCTTTGCCACAGGCAAGGGTCGCGTAATGTGTCGGCAAGGTGCTTTCGCAAAAGACGCGGCTGGCACGCTCAACAATTTCTTCAAGCGGAAGATTGATGGAAATAAGAGTTCGAAACATCGCCTGGAGGTGGGCCATTAGCATCGAGGCGGCCACACCTTTGCCCGAAACGTCTCCCAGCACAAACAGCAAACTCTGATCGTCGCTGCTGATGAGATCGCAATAGTCGCCACTAACAATGCCGGCTGGTTGATAGTGGTAAGCGATCTCCCAGCCATCAATCTTTTGACTTGGAAGTGGCAGTAGTCCGGTTTGAATTTGCGCGGCCAACTCCAAGTCGTCCTCGAGCGCCCGTTGCTCCTTCGGACTCAAGTGATCAATGCAAAGCCGAGTTAGTGGGTTGGCAATCAGTCTCTCAGTTTCGACGGGATCTTTACAGAAGTCGCACAGGCCATAAGTTCCTAATTCCATGCGACGCAAGGCCTCATCAATTTCAGCCAGAAGATGCGCGATTTCCGTGGCTTCAATGAAACCACGAGCCGCGATTTCCAGCTTCTGGCGCCGGTCAATTAATTGTTCACGGAGGAGGGGCTCAATAGCGGTAACCATTCCTTGTTCCCTTCAGTTTAATGCCACCAGGCTTGTAGGCCGCGGGGCTTTTTGGAGTTGCACCGGAAGCTGCGGAGCACAACAGATTTGGGCCAGTCTCACACGATCCCGCTTCATGCCGGCATCAGTTGCCAGCGAAGCGCGCACTTCGCGAAATATGTTAGCCGCACGTGGATCGGGCGGTTCCACTAATCGGTAGTGCATCCACTTTCCTTCTCGTCTGGCAGCCACCACACCAGCTCTGCGAAGATACGCCAGATGGCGCGAGATCTTGGGTTGATTCAGCTTCATGACCTCCACAAAGAAACAGACGCATACCTCGTCATCTCCCATCAAGTTGATTAGGCGTAAACGCGTGCGGTCTGCGAGGGCTTTGAAGAGTTCTTCGATGCTGTAGTCCTTGTCTGCCATTGGTTTGATCGTGTGGTAGGACTGGGGCTCTTAGATTACGATTTCCGCAGTCCCGAAGTTCCTTCCCTTCGCTCCATTTAAGCTTTAATGGCCTTAGAGTTCTATCCAATTCTTGACGCCAAAAACCCCGAAACGTTGTCCCTTCGAATCATTCGTTTCCGACGATGTCGCTTCGCCGTTCCAGAAGCACGGTGTCGCGCCAGATTCCATGGACCATCCCGATTCGATGTCGGGTACCGACTTCTCGGAACCCGCAGATCTTATGCAGCGCCAGGCTCGCAATATTCTCAGGAAATACGCTCGCCTGGAGGGTCCAAAGACCTTCTTGTTCCGACTGAGCAATGAGTTGTTTCAGGAGCGCCTTGCCAATGCCTTGACCTCTGAAGTTCTCTGCCAAATAGACACTAACCTCGCTTACCCCACTGTATACCGCACGCGAGGAGACCCGCGACAGAGCAGCCCAGCCTACAATGCCTTCGCTTGTCGAGGCTGCGACCAGGCGGGGCACGCTTAGATGACTTTCATCCCATTCTTCCCAGACGGGCGCCTCGGTTTCAAAGGTCGCCTCACCGGTGGCGAGGCCTGCCAAATAGAGGGATCGTACAGATTCCCAGTCCTCTGCGACCATCTGCCTAATAGCGATTCTGTCTTCCACCCAAAAACCTCACATATGCCTTGACAGATGTATAGGTCCGGTGTAGGGTATGTTCACATTCGCATTAGCGAATATGAAATATAGGGGAGGATAGTATGAAAAGCAAGGGAAATGACCAGGTGCTGGCTCTAAAAGCACATTTTGCTCTGAACGTCCACAATGTGGAGCAGAGCATCGGCTTTTATCAGAAGATGCTGGGTATCGAACCTAGCAAGGTGCGGCAGGGATACGCGAAGTTCGATGTGCGAAACCCCCCGCTTAATCTGACTCTCAACGAGGTCGCATTTAAAGAACGAGGAGCGCTATCGCATCTGGGTATTCAGGTAGGTTCGACGGATGACGTTCTAGCAATGCGACAAAAATGGGAAGCAGCCGGCCTTATCACGCGCGACGAGATGCAGACCAACTGTTGCTACGCGACTCAGGATAAAACCTGGGTGCGTGATCCAGATGGTAACGAGTGGGAAGCATTCGTGGTTTTGCAGGACAACCTCCCCGAGACCGCTCCTTGCGAATGCGGAACCAGGCTCGCGGAGGCGCAGGCGGATACTGCGGCTAGGGGTACACTGAAAAATCCAAACCTCCAGGCAATCAAATCCTGCTGCTCGCCCGAGCCGCTGACCACTGCAAAGTGAGCCGCGACGTTAGCCGCGTTATCAATGAATTAGGTCCGGCCACTCGATAGAAGCCGGACCTGACAGTTTTAGGACGGGGATTCTGCGAACGCCCTACTAAGGAGTGTTCTCGCGGCGTTCCTGGCGTCGCCTCAACATCTCCTCGTGACGTGCTTTGCGTTCAGTTTTAAACTGCTCAAGTTTCGTGCGCTGCTCGGGCGTCAGGATGCTCGCGATTTCATTGTGGACACCCTCCATCGAGTTGTGAATCTCCTGGCGTAGCGCTTTGGCCCGTACCTTATCTTCAGCGGTAAACTCGCCTTGAGCTCTCTTCTCGCGAAGCCTGAACAGTTCTTCACGCTGAGCTTTAACGCTCTCAAGATGCCGTTGAACGATGGCCCTTTGCTGTTGTTGTTGTTCGCTTGTCAGATTCAGCTCGCCCATACCACGAAACCTTCTAAACCCGTGACGGCGACCCTTGCCCATCCTCTCGTGACTCCGACCTACCCTAGGTCCCATGCCTTCCCGGCGCGTCCGGCCATCCTGTGCTGGGGTTTGCGGCTGTTGGCCATAGGCGATGGTACCGAGAGCCAGAGGCAGGCTGATCAGGAAGGTTAAAATTCTTAGTGGAAACATCTTTCTGGTACTCCTTTGTCGTTCATGGTTTGAATTATTGGTTGCTCAGATATTGGTATCGCGCTTTCCTCTGTTAGACGCCTCTGCGGCAAGTTCGGTTGGAAAACATTGACGATTGCCGGTTTCAAGTGATATAGAGTACTTTGCAAAGCAAAGGCGGCGCGCTCCTGAACTGTATGGCGCTCAAGTGGTAGGCGTTCCTAATTGAAAATTAGAGAAGTAGGCAAAGAGCTACGACCAAGTTACAATACGGCCAAATGAGTCTCCTGGAAAAGATCAACGCAACAGCTGACCTGCGGCGTTTACCACTCGAGCAGTTGGAAACGGTTGCAGACGAAATTCGCCAATATATCTTGGAGACAATGTCGCGTATCGGTGGCCATACCGGCGCTTCGCTGGGCGCGATTGAGCTGGCGGTTGCCCTACACTATGCATTTGATACACCACGAGATCGTCTCGTATGGGATGTAGGCCATCAGGCGTATGCGCACAAGATCCTGACTGGGCGGCGCGACCTCCTGCCGACGATCAAGCAATACGGAGGCATCAGTGGTTTCTTGCGTCGCGACGAGTCGGAATACGACACCTTCGGCGCGGGTCACGCGTCAACTTCATTGTCGGCGGCGCTGGGCATGGCCATTGCGCGTGACAGAAAGGGTGAGGATCACCACGTCGTGGCCTTGATCGGAGACGCGTCACTGGCTGGTGGCATGGCGATGGAGGCGATCAACCAGGCGGGTCATTTGAGGACCCGCTTGATAGTTCTGCTGAACGACAACGAGATGTCGATAGCTCCCGCCGTCGGCGCACTAACGGGTTATCTGAATCGTCTTCGTGGAGCCCAGGGATATCATCGGTTTAAGGACGAAGTTGAAGAGACTCTGCTGGCAATCCCCACGCTGGGGGGGCGTCTGCACCATGCCGCGAAGACGATGAAGGACGCGATTGCTGCCGCCGTTCTTCCTGGTGCGTTGGTAAGCGAGTTGGGATTTAAGTATATCGGCTACGTCGATGGCCACAATCCCCGCGCACTAGTAGCCGCCTTGCGGGAAGCGAAGCAAGTTAAAGATGGTCCGGTAATAGTTCACGCGTTGACGACAAAGGGCAAAGGTTACCCGCAGGCTGAGAAAGACTATTACCGCTGGCACGCCACCGGACCTTTCGATTTAAAAACAGGAAAGGTAGTGAAGGCCAGGGCGAAAACTCCAACCTACACTTCAGTTTTTGGAAAGACTCTCTGCGAGTTGATGGAGAAAGACTCCAAGATCGTTGCCCTAACCGCCGCTATGCCCGATGGCACCGGCGTTTGCGAGGCTCTGGAAAAGTTTCCCGATCGGTCGTTCGACGTGGGTATCGCTGAACAACATTGTGTGACGTTTGCGGCCGGAATGTCCTGCGAAGGGTTGAAGCCTGTCTGTGCTATCTATTCCACGTTCTTGCAGCGCGGGTTTGACCAAATAGTCCACGATGTCTGCATTCAGAATCTAAACGTGAAGTTCTGTCTCGATCGCGCGGGTATCGCCGGGGGAGACGGTCCAACTCACCATGGCCTGCTCGACATCGCTTATCTGCGGGGAGTGCCGAACATAGTTGTCATGGCGCCGAAAGACGAAGGCGAAATGCGCGATATGATGCTGACCCTAGTTGAGCATGAGGGCCCCGCAGCTATGCGTTATCCGCGAGGTAACGGAGTCGGCGCATCAATTGACCGCGAGCCCCAGCTTTTGGAGATCGGCAAGGGCGAAATATTACGCGACGGAGGCGAGATCGCCATCGTGGCCTATGGCTCGATGGTGCACCCTGCACTCCAGGCCGCCAATAATCTTTTCCGAGAAGGAATCGAAACCACTGTAGTCAACGCGCGCTTTGTGAAACCACTGGATGCGCAACTTCTTTTGGCCTTAGCACGTACGAAGCGTTTGATTGTTACTGTTGAAGAAGCGTATTTGGCCGGCGGTTTTGGCTCCGCAGTACTTGAGCTGCTTGAAGAGAATGGGTTGCAGGACAGGGTTCGCGTCGTCCGCATGGGGTTTCCCGACCGCCTGGTGACACATGGCGACGCCAAACTGCTTCTGGCCAAGTATGGGCTCGATTCGGACGGTATCTTTACCCGTGTAAGAGAGAGCATAGAAGTTTTGGACGACCGCCGCGCGAAACCCCAGAAGGTTCGTTCCTGACTTAGACTTTCCGAAGATCTGAAGAAATTGGGAAACTGCGCCCTTCTACTATGTTAGACGGGCGCGTCTCATTTCTGCACGAAATGGTCGATCGGGCGCCGCAACGTGACTGCAACAAGGTGACCTAAACTTAAAATAACGCCAAAGTGGATACTGCCACTTCAGGGCCTGACTGTGGCCTTGGAGTTGCTCACACCCTCGTACCCGATGGCGCGGCCACGAACTTTGGGCTTAGGAATCATAAGGTTGTTATGAAAATTTACTCCTCAAACGATCATTCATCAGTCTCTGACCGGGCTCTTTCATTGCCACACTTCGACGAGGACGCTACCTTGTTGTCAGCTCGGCCTGTCGTCCCGCTCCACGAAGTAAAGACCGAAACGCACTCCAAGCGGCATCTGATCTTCGGGTTAACGATTTTGATGGCCATCCTTATCGGAGCCATCAGCGCGACACTGCTGCTGATGCCAAGTGGACAGAATTCCCAGAGCGTCGAGGAAGCTGAGGTGAGCGAGCCGAGCGTATCACCCTCAGGAGCCGCTGGCGGCTTTACTTCCGAATCCGCTGAGGCGACAGGGCCGGGGCTCGCCGAGCCAGATGAAGAACCGCAGATGAGGGAAGTGCCGAGCGCCCGTAATTCCTCGATAAAAAGAAGGACGGAAGCAATTTTGCGCAGCCCTGAAAAACCATCTAGAGCCGGCAGCTCGGATCGTGAAAGAGACGAGGATGTCCTTGACGATGAGAGGGAGTCGCTTCGAGCTGAGCGGAGAGATGCGCGGCGTGAAGTTCGACGTGAGATTCGCCGGAGGCGGGAGCAGACGGGTGACGATCTTCTGCGGATCAGAGAAATCTTCGAAGGCTCTCCAAGACCATAGACTAAGGGTCGATCGTTAATCAGGTTTAGTACATAACGATCGAATGTTGACTGATTACGGAACGAGTGGCATTATCCTGATGAAGAGGCGATAAAGCTTCCCCCGCTGATACTCGTCGCTCTGCCCCGGTTAGACCCTCTCACACAGCATACGAATCGCGACATTTCCAGGCGATCAGATATGTTCGTAACCGCGCAAAAAATGGTGAATTTATGAAAAAAGAGTTTCGGGAGCGGGAGTGTATCCATCAGAATGACGGGGCAGAAGGCGCATTTTACAATGGAGTATTCTACTTGCAGGCCTTGCAGCGTTTGCCGGTGGACGCGGCCGTGCGCATGTCCAGTAAAGTGAGTTCGTTCTTCTGGGCAGATGCTCCTCATATTCTGGTATGGCTTTGTGTGGATTGCGCGTCCGTGCTACGACTTACCGATACTCCGCGCGCGATCACGCAGAGTTCGAGGAGGCAAGCCTAAGGAAACGTTTTCGCGCAATCGGCAGGGCAAGGGAGTCGGATCTCTAACCAGGGAAACACTTGCTATGACGCGCGAGCGAATTGATAAGCTACTTGTGGAACGCGGGCTTGCTGAGTCGCGTACAAAAGCTCAGGCAATGGTTATGGCTGGAAGCGTGCTGGTGAGCGAACAGCGCGTTGCCAAGCCTTCCGATCTCTTTCCAACTGACGCTCACGTTCGCATTAGAGGTGCTGACGATCCCACGTCGCGATATGTGGGCCGCGGCGGCCTGAAGCTGGAATCAGCCTTAAAGGAATTCGAAGTTGAGGTTGCGGATCTGACGTGTCTGGACGTTGGCGCTTCAACCGGTGGTTTCACAGACTGTTTATTACAGCGGGGTGCTTTGCGTGTGGTCACCGTTGACGTGGGTCACAACCAACTGGACTGGCGCTTGCGAAACGATCCTCGCGTCGAGGTCAGGGAAGGTGTAAACGCGCGCTACCTCCAGCCTGAAGACTTCGATACCTTATTCGATCTCGCCGTGATGGACGTTTCTTTTATCTCAGCAACCAAAGTAATGCCAGCGATTGTAAACCTGTTAACTGAGACAGGTTGTTTGATTACACTTATCAAGCCGCAGTTTGAGGTGGGACGCGGGGAAGTTGGCAGCGGCGGCGTCGTTAGGGATCCGGTGAAGCACGTTCGCGTAGTTGCGGAGGTCAGCAGTGCCGCCACCATACTTGGACTTCGAGTCGGCGGTGTGATTGAATCTCCGATTCATGGTGCGCACGGCAATGTTGAGTTCCTGGCTTTGTACCAAAAACCACCTCATTAGTCTCGCGTTCTGGATCCGAAGAGTCATTGATCCCCCGGTCCGTTACCGATCATGTACCTGGGTGTCAGTGATGTAGGTGCGCAAGTCAAGAAACGATCCACGAAATATCACTAACGCTTTTCGTGTTCGTTCGTGCGTTTTCGTGGATCGGTTTTTTTCGCCAAGCCAGCTCTCCAATTAGGATGTTACCCATCATTTAGTGTTCGTTGACACTCAAAAGCCCACCCGCGTATCATCCCGTCGGTTTCGCAACTAGCTTTCAAAATCTTCAGTATCCCTCCGAACAAGATTCGGAAGCGTCGAGCTCCGCAAATGCAAACGTTCTCCTTGCCGGCAACACGGATGACGAAGGCTTCAATAAAGCGGGTTGGTATTGTCGTCAAGCCGCATCAGCCTGACGCGTCAAAGACCATATGCGAGGTTGTCGATTGGCTCGGCGAACGCGGCATCGCCTTGCTTGGTGGTCCTGAGATTCAACGCGAACGCATCGAGCACGAAACGGGCTGCGCGGTCGAAGCCCTGGACCACCCCCAGCTTGCCGCGAGTATCGATCTAATGCTTGTTCTCGGCGGCGACGGCACAATGATCGCTACTGCCCGCATGCTCGGCGACAAGGAAATTCCGGTGCTGGGGGTGAATTATGGTGGACTGGGTTACCTGGCTGAGTTTCGCGTTGAGGAACTATACACAGCCCTGGAATCCATTCTCGAGGGAAACTACCGCCTAGACACGAGGGTGATGCTCGCGGTGCAACTCATGCGCGGTAACGAGGAGGTCACTCGCACTCGCGTCTTGAACGATGCGGTCATCAGCAAATCTGCCCTCGCCCGAATCATCGAGATTGAAGCCTACTTAAACCAACAATTCGTCAATTCATTTCGGGCCGATGGCCTGATTGTTTCCACCCCGACTGGTTCAACTGCTTATAACCTCTCCGCAGGGGGCCCTGTGATCTACCCTTCGATGAACGCAGTTGTGATCACGCCAATCTGTCCTTTTACCCTTTCGAACCGCCCCATTGTTGTTCCGGATGACGCGGTCATTGAGTTGTGCTTGAAGACTCGGCAGGAAGATGTAGCGCTGACGCTCGATGGCCAGGTGGGATTCCCTTTGCAGGCTGAGGATCGGGTGGTCATTCGCAAGAGTCAAGCGACTTTCAATCTTGTTCAGCCTATGAACCGGAACTATTTTGAGGTCTTGCGAGATAAGTTGCGTTGGGGACGATAGCAGTAGTTTCGAGTTCCGAGTTTAGAGCTTTAAATTCCAAGTGACCAAAAGAGATCATTGTTTCCCCGGAGAAGATTGAAAAATCCTGACCCAACTCGGAACCCGGAACTCGAAACTCGAAACTAAGAAATCGCATGCCTGAACAAAAAAAGAAACGATCGACCGGCCCCGAGATCGACGCCGACGCTTTCGAGCGCGAAGTCACGACCGATCTCGATGAGAAAACACCTGACAAACCGAAGGGCCTCGCACTGCACACGCGCATCCTGATTGGCTTGGCGGTTGGCGTGATTGCAGGTGTTACGGTCAATTACACTTTTGGGGGCAATCATCCTCGGGTTGCTTGGATCGTTGACAACATCACCGCACCGATTGGCCAGCTCTTCCTACGCCTTTTGCTAATGATTGTCGTGCCTTTGGTCTTTTCTTCTTTGGTAGTCGGCGTTGCGGGAATTGGTGATATTCGCAAACTGGGACGCGTAGGTTTGAAGTCGTTTGTCTATTGTTTCGTTCTGTCGGCGATTTCGGTGGTTATCGGGTTGACTCTTGCCAACACGATCAGACCCGGCGAGCGCCTTGACCCAACAACGAAGGCAGCCCTCGAACAACGCTACGGGTCGGATGCTACTAAGCAGGTAGAGGCGGCTACGAAGGCCGGCGCGGCCCAGTCGCCGCTCATGCAAGTAGTCGAAACGATCGTGCCGTCAAATCCTTTTGCGGCGGTCGCCGGTGTACCCTCAAACCCCAGCACTGCAACTTCCGCGGGAACGCCGAACATGCTGCAGCTCATGTTCTTCGCCCTAGTAGTGGGTATTGCCATAACTCTTATTCCAGTCAAAGTCACAGCCCCGCTGCTGAGCGGGTTACAGGCTCTTTATGAGGTCACTGCAAAGCTTATCGAGATGATCATGAAGTTTGCGCCCTATGCAGTGGCCTGCCTGCTCTTCAATAATACAGCCCGCTTCGGCCTAGATCTCTTGCAGGCTTTGGCGTGGTTTGTGATCACCGTTCTGCTGGGTCTATCGCTGCACATGTTCGGAGTCTATTCACTTTCCATCTATTTCCTCTCGCGAATGTCCCCGCTGGAGTTTTTCAGACGCATTAAGACCGTAATCCTCACCGCGTTTTCAACCTCGTCATCAAATGCGACTCTCCCGACCGCCCTGCGAGTGTCTGAAGAGAACCTGGGCGTGCCGCAGGAGATAAATAGTTTCGTGCTGACGGTCGGCGCTACGGCCAATCAGAACGGAACCGCCTTGTACGAAGGTGTTACGGTGCTCTTCCTGGCGCAGCTCGCGGGTATTGACCTTACGATTGGGCAGCAGTTGATGGTTGTTTACCTGGCGATACTGGGTGGTATCGGGACAGCCGGGGTGCCGTCGGGTTCGATACCATTCATTATAGGCGTGCTCGTAACAATAGGTGTGAACCCGGCGCTGATTGCGATTATTCTGGGAGTCGATCGCATACTCGATATGTGCCGCACGACTCTCAACGTAACCGGGGATCTCACCGCCGCAACTTACGTTGCGCGTTCCGAAGGGTATGAACTCTTAAAGCCGCACCAGCGGGCTATCGTCCGGGCCGGCGTTGGCTAGTTACTGAAAGCCTGCCGCTAAGGATTGGACAGAGAGATTTTTGACATAGTTTTCTGATTTGATTTAGACCAGACTTTGCTCTTTTCTGTAGAGGTGACTAAATGATTTTCCCCATAGGCGACGATAACAGCGACCGGACGACAGTGCCAGTCGTCAACTACATACTCATTGCCATCAATGTCCTGGTCTTCGTGTTTCTGCAAGGCCTGGGGGGAAACGAACAGTTCACCTATGCGTTTTCCACGGTGCCAGAAGAAATCAGGACCGGTCAGGACATAGCGCGGCCAATCACAATTGAGGTGGGAGATCAGCGGGCAGAGATTAACCTTCAGCCTACCCCCGGTTCGG
>JACCSP010000279.1 GCA_013812905.1 Pyrinomonadaceae bacterium | reverse complement strand
CGGCTGCCAGCCCAATTGCTCGCGGATTAAACTCAAATCAGAAACATAATTGATGGGCACCGGATGCAAGAGCGCATCATTGTATTCAATAACCGGTTCGATCTGAATAAGCTTCCCCACAGTGCTTATCATCTCGGTCAGGGTTGCGGCATTCTTCTGGCCGCCGCCAAGATTATACAGCCCGTATGAGTTGGACGAGGCGATGAACGCCTGGCAAGCTCGCGAAAAGTCGTCAACGTGCAGGATGTCGCGTATCGCATGCCCACCCACGGGGACTTGAATCGGCCAGCCTCGTTTGACCGACTCGACGTAATGCGTAACGAAGCCGTACTCATTGCCATCGGAGGGTCGCGCGTAGACCGTGGATAGCCGAAAGATGCAGGCCCGCACATCACGCTGGCGTGCATAGTAATCGACGTAGCGCTCGCCAATCAGCTTCGACCACTCGAGCGGTGTCTGGTCAGAATAGTAAGTCGGACATGTTTCCGGAACCGGATCATATAGGGCTGCGCTTGCGCCATACACGTCCTTGGTGGACGCATAAATAAAGACGGAACCAGGCTTCATCCGACGAATGACATTGGCGGTCCCGTCGGCGTTGGTGCGAAAGGTCAGGTCGGCCGCCGAAGGATCTTTATCGAGATAGGCTGCAAGGTGGATGACGACATCGTAATTTGCCGCAAGTTCGATGTCGCTTTCGTTAAGTATGTCGAGATTCGAACGGCGCGAGAAATCGTCCGCTTCGAAAAATCGTCGCACATGAATACCAAGATAACCACTGCCGCCGGTGACTAGAACTTTCATTGAAGTCTTTGAGAGACTCTTTATTGCGAAATATCAGGAATTCAAAGCGCCTTGCTATCTTACTCGTGCGATATTGGACGTTGGAGCTTGGACTTTGGACTGGTTCACTCCCTTCGCCATTGCAGTCAGTTTCATGAGCGACTCGGCGCTTCCGATCGCGATTAGCATGTCACCAGCTTCGATTAATGCTTCGCCACTGGGGTTGAAGTGCGTCTGCCCGTCGCTGCGCCGAATGCTAACGATCACAATGTCAAGTTCGGAGCGAATATTCGTGGCGCTTAGTTTCTGTCCGACGAGAAGCGAAGAAGAATTGACCTCAAGCTGCTCCAATGCCAGACCCAGCGTGTTTGCAGTTATTGAATCGATGAAGTCGCCTACCGCCGGCTTGGTGAGCGCCATAGCCATGCGGTGGCCACCGATGATGGTGGGAGCCACCACGCGATTAGCTCCCGCCCGGATGAGCTTGCTTTCCGCCTGTTCTTCGGCAGCTCTGGCAACGATGTGAAGCTGGGAATTCAGGTCGCGCGCCGTCAGCACAACGTAGACGTTGTCAGCGTCATCAGGCAGACACGCCGCGAGTCCGCGCGCATGTTCAACCCCAGCTTCTCTGAGAGCCTCCTCTGAAGTGGCGTCGCGAACCAGGACGATTACTCCCCGATCGGCTAACTCCGTCACCTTTTGTGGATCGCGCTCGATAACGATGAAAGTCTGTTCGCTAGCCTGTAGCGTTCTCACCAGACGGGATCCGACGCGCCCCGCACCGCAGATAATAAAGTGGTCTCGCAGTTTACTCATTTTGCGCAAGTGCCGCCGCTGACCAAAAGTCGCGAGCAACTCCGACTGCACGATTGATTGGACCGTCGCAGTAAGCGAGTAGAGCACGACGCCCACCCCGACGAACATAAAGATGGTGGCGAAAATGCGGCCGTTGATAGTGGCCGGCGCGAGGTCGCCATAGCCTACTGTGGTAACTGTCTGTGTGGCCGCGTAGAGACTATCGACTATCGACCAGCCTTCGATTAGATGGAATCCCAAGGTCCCCAGCGCCGTTGCTACGGCCACTGCCAGAACAGCATAACGAATTCTAAAGCGGTTTCCTGCAAGTTTCCTCGACACGGGGAATGTTAGACTCATAGGCCGGAAATCGCATCAAAGTGGCTGCCTTGGAGCGCTGCCACGTTAACCAAAGGGACAGTGCGTGTCAACGAAGACAGTGAAAGGTAATAGGTGATAGGAGATGACTTTAGACTCGCCGACTGGCTGGACAGGGTCACATAGAGGTGATAGTTAATAGTTGATTGGGTGTTAAAAAAAGGAGACCTCACGCGACCTCACCAAAAATTAGAAGTTTGGGAAAACCACTTATTACCTATCAGCCAATACCTACTTTTCATGCCTGTGCGTTATCCACCACCAGATAGAGTACCACCGACTATTCGAGGCGGAAGAAGTCCAGGCCAGCGCAGCCGAATAGTTTCTTATGAAGATCCCGGTCCCGGATTCGGACGACGGGTTGCGCGCATTCTCCTAAGTGCCCCGGTAATAATTCCGCTTGTCGTTATTGCCACCGTCGCCATCGTGGTTTTGGTTTACTACTGGACCAGCTTCTCCGGACGCATCGATAACCTCCTCAGAGGCGAAGTCTTTACGCGTTCAGCTGGCATTTATGCGGCCCCCAAACAACTTCGTGCCGGAGAAACAGTTTCTCAGAACGAACTCATTGCCTACCTGAAGCGCGCCGGCTATGTCGAGAAGACTCAACAGGCAGATACTGCGCGGGGACGGTACTCCCTCAATGGTTCGACCCTTGACATAGAACCCAGCCGCTATGCCTCCGTCGATGGTCAACGCCAGTTTCAGAGCGTGCGAGTGCAGTTTTCGCGTAATGCAAAGTCGATCAGCTCAATATTGCAACTGGGAGGAAACGCGCGGCTCGACAAAACGACGTTGGAGCCGGAACTGATAAGTTCCGTGACCGGACAGGAGCGCGAAAAACGGAAGGTGATTGGCTTCAATGATCTGCCAGTCCATCTGGTTAAGGCGATCACCGTGACTGAAGATCGAGCATTCTTCGAGCACTACGGAGTAAACATTCGCGGGATCCTTCGAGCTCTGATCAGGCGTTATGACAACTCGGACCCGAATTCGCCGATAGCGCGACAGGGTGGGTCGAGTATTACGCAGCAGTTAGTAAAGAATCTGCTCCTTTCTCCGGAAAGAACATTGCGACGCAAGGTGGCCGAGGCTTACATGTCGGTTATTATCGAGACCCGGCTTACCAAGGAAGAGATTTTTGCGCTTTACTGCAATCAGGTTTACCTAGGGCAACAGGCGGGTTTCTCCATCCACGGTTTTGGCCAAGCCGCTGATGCGTATTTCGGGAAAGACGTGACCAATCTGACTTTGCCGGAAGCTGCGTTTTTGGCTGGACTGATTCGCAGCCCAAATCGCTACAATCCCTACCAAGAAATGAACACGGCGACTGCCCGTCGTAATCAAGTTTTGGATTCAATGGTAGACACCGGAGCAATCATTAGAGAGGAAGCCGACCGGGCCAAGGCGGAACCGCTCAAAGTGGTGGCCGTGAGAGGTCGTATTGACGCTTCGGACGCGCCGTATTTTGCCGACTACGTTCAAGACGAGTTAGGCGACATTATCGCCGGTCCCGGCACTGCTCAGCACCTTCGCATCTACACGACTATCGACATGGATTTACAGCGAGCCGCCTATTCGGCCCTGGCAAAACAAGTCGCCGCGCTGGACAATGTGCAGACCCGGCGTTTCGCACCGGGAACAGTTCAGGCCTCGTTGGTAGCGCTCAATGCCAAGACTGGTGAGATTGTGGCGATGGTTGGTGGGCGAGACTATTCGAAGAGCCAACTCAACCGTGCCTCGGACGCCTTTCGTCAGCCTGGGTCGGTCTTTAAGCCATTCGTCTATGCCACGGCGCTGAATACAGCATACGATCCAGTGCCTCGTGTGATTACGGCGGCGACGACTTATGTCGACGAACCAAAGACATTTTCCTACGACAATCAGGAGTATTCGCCGGGAAATTTCGGCGAAAGCTACGCGCGTGGCCCCGTGACACTACGCGACGCCCTGGTAAATAGCCTTAATGTGATTACGGTCGAGGTAGCGATGGAAATCACCGTCGGGCGGGTGATGAATCTCGCAGGTAGAGCCGGATTGCCAAAGCCCGCGCGGGCTTATCCGGCTATGGCGCTAGGAACAAGCGAGGCCACCCCGTTGCAAGTGGCGAGCGCCTACACTGCTTTTGCAAATTTGGGCACGCGAACGACGTCGATAGCAATAAATCGCATTACCACCGGAGACGGCGTGACGATTGCTGCGCCCACTGCGCAGAAAAGTGAAGTAATGCGGCCCGACGTTGCTTACGTAATGAACTCTTTCATGAAAGACGTAGTCAATCGGGGTACCGCAGCCAAAGTTCGGGCCCGTGGGTTAAAGGCAAATGTCGCCGGTAAAACTGGTACTTCTCGCGACGGGTGGTTTGCGGGCTTCACACCAAACCTCGTTTGCGTCGTCTGGGTTGGTTTTGATGACGGGTCGCAGCTCGGTTTGACCGGGGCGAATTCCGCGCTGCCAATCTGGACCGACTTTATGCAGGTGGCGCTGAGCGATCATCCCGAGTGGCAGGGTGATTGGCAGATGCCCGAAGGGATCGAACAGGCAGACATTGACCCGCAGACAGGACAGTTGACTACTTCGGATAATCCCACCAGACGCACCGAGTTGTTTATTAATGGAACTTTGCCGACTCCTCAGTCAATTGAGGTTCCCGAAGAAGCAACTCCGGACGGGGAAGAGGAGACGATTCCCGAGAGCGGAGATATTGGACCAACACCAGAGCTTGCCCCGACCTCTACACCGCGACCGGCGCCTCGAGCTGGTGAAGAGGGTGCGCGCCTGGAGGGCTCCATCACCCTAGATATCGATCCCAGCACCGGTTTAATTGCCGTTGAGACGTGCCCGGTAATTCGCACCAAGACTTTTGTTATTGGTATGGAGCCGAGAACTTTCTGCGGACCGGAATATCACCGTGGCAGAACCGACCCGGCCGCCTCACGACCTCGCGTAGTAGCCACGCCGCTACCGTAAAGAGCCTGCTCTTTAGAATCAACGTGGTATCAGTTCACTCATCAGCTTCCAGCGCTCTCCGCAAGGCCTCAATTGCGAGTGCCGCTGCATGGTGTTTACGCGAGGGCAACCCCCCAACTGCGTTAAGAATATCCTTACGCGTGAACTTCCTAGCTTCCTCGACGGTAATCCCGTCAATCATCTCAGTTAGAATTGAACCGCAGGCAAGCGCAGGTGGGCAACCATAGGCCAGGAAACGTGCGGCTTCGATCCGGCCCTGACTGA
>JACCSP010000275.1 GCA_013812905.1 Pyrinomonadaceae bacterium | reverse complement strand
AGCGCGCTGGAGTTCGCGCGCACGATGTGACCGATCTCATCGATAGGAAAGAGCACGCCGGTTTCGTTATTAGCAAGCATCACCGAAACCAGTGCGGTGTCGGGGCGCAGCGCGGCGCGCAAACCCTCGAGATCTAATTCTCCTTTACCATCTACCTCCAGCCACGTGACTTCGTAACCCTGTTGCGCCAATCGCGCGCAGAGATTCCTAACCGCTTCGTGTTCGACGAGAGTGGTAACGATGTGCCTCTTTTTAGGACTCTCCTCGAGCACACCGCGGATTGCCCAGTTGTCAGATTCCGAACCGCATGAGGTAAAGACGATCTCGCTCGCGTCAGCCGCCCCTAGCAATTCGGCTACCTGTTCGCGCGCACGCTCAACGGCCGTCTTCATCTTGCGCCCCAAAGAGTGGGCCGATGATGGATTACCGTAAAACTCGGTGAGGTATGGCTGCATCGCCGCGATTACTTCGGGCGCCACTCGGGTTGTTGCGTTATTGTCCAGGTAAATCATATTTTCCAAATGAAAAGAGAGGAAATGGCAAATAGCGAATGTTCAGCTAGGCTTTTGATTCATCTCTATTCGGTGATGCGAGCGTCTAACCACGAACCATTTACTATTGCCATTAGCTATTCACTGTATCCAGAATGTCTTCAATCAGCGAATAGCAAGAGCGGCATCCCGCGCCGGCATTACAGGCCCTGGTAACTTCCGCAATCGTAAGCAACCTGCCCGTTTTGATCTCGTTCTCGATTGTTCGCTCGGAAACGCCGAAGCAGGTGCAAATCAGCGCTTCATCTCCGGTCCACTCTTCGCGTACTGAATTGCTGTATTGCTTGACTGCTGCAACCAGGGCTTCGCACGCCAGTGCAGCGCAATGATCGCGATCCATGGGCCAAACGCCCAACTGACCTATAAATGACCTCGTCGGAGATTGCCCCAGGACTGCCGCTTCGGCCGTTGTCTTTCCCTTGACCTGCTCGGTAAGCAAAGAACTGGCCGCAACCAGATAACTGCAGCCCGCCGATTTGAACTTTGCATCAGTAATTCTCTGCGCTTCGTCGACACTCAACGAAATCCGTATGGTTGCGCCGCAGGTGAGAGAACCCGTTGTGGCAACCGCCTGCGCTTCGGCAATGTTACCGACATTCTTCGGGTTGAAGAAATGCTCGTTGATCAGATGAGGACATTGCACGTCTCACCACCTAAACCGAAGTATGTTTCGTAACCCAGAAGGCTATCCGCGCTCTCCCCGCTTTGTCAAAAAAGTTGGTGGTGATACCGATCAAAACGATCCACGAAATCTCCGTTAGTGTTATTCCGTGCGATTTTGTGGATCGTTCCTTCCTTTGTGGAGTAACGTTCGCTCAAATTAGAGAACATAGATCCCTCAAAAGTCGACATTAGACTTCCGCTCCGGCATAATCCATTTTAAGCCAGTTAATAATAAAACCATGTCACAGCTAACCGAACAACTCATACTCGATGCCCTGCGCCAGATCCAGGATCCGGATCTGCTCAAGGACATCGTCACGCTCGGATTCATCAAAGATCTCAAGATCGATGGCGGCAATGTTTCGTTTCGCATCGTGCTGACAACTCCGGCGTGCCCGGTGAAGGAAGAGATGGAAGGCGCGGCGAAAGAACTTGTTAGCGCACTCCCGGGTGTGCAGTCGGTCAGCGTAAAGATGGACGCCGAAGTGCCCAAAGGGCGAGGCTTTGGAGAAAAGGTTTCGGTGCCCGGCGTTCGCAACATCATCGCGGTCTCGTCTGGAAAGGGTGGAGTCGGCAAATCGACGGTTGCCGTCAACGTGGCGGTGTCGTTGGCGCTCGACGGGGCACGCGTGGGCTTGATGGATGCAGACGTTTACGGCCCGAACGTTCCGATCATGATGGGTGCGAGCGAGGCGCGGCCCGAAGTCGAAGTAAACAAGCTGATTCCAATTGAGGCTTACGGCGTCCGGATGATGTCGATGGCCTTCCTGCAGCCCGGCGATAAACCAATGATTGTGCGGGGGCCCATCCTGCATGGTCTCGTAAAACAATTTCTTTCTGACGTGAAATGGGGAGAACTGGATTACCTGATCGTGGACATGCCTCCCGGCACTGGCGATGTCCAGTTGTCGCTGGCGCAACTCGTTCCGGTCCAGGGAGCTGTGTTAGTCACGACGCCGCAGGACGTGGCTATCGCCGATGTCCGCCGCGCACTGCGGATGTTTGAAACCGTGGCTATACCGATTCTGGGTATAGTTGAAAATATGAGCTACTTCATTGCGCCGGACACCGGCAACCGCTACGACATTTTTGGGGAGGGCGGGGGCCAGAAGCTCGCCGCCATGTACGGGGTGCCGTTCCTGGGTTCGATTCCACTGGGTATTGAAGTGCGCGAAGGCGGTGATAAGGGGGTGCCCATCGTCGTCAGCCAACCTGATTCCCTGCAGGCTCAGGCCTTCGGGCGGGTGGCTGAGGAGGTTGCCCGACAGGTCTCGATCGAGGCAATGAAGCCTGAACTTGTCGTTTTAGGAAAAGGTCAGTAAGATGAATTGGAATCTTTGATCGCCGATTTTCGATTTTGAAAAGAGGTATAGATTCGGAGACAATCCGACAATTTGGCAATAAAGAATGGAACTTATTTGAGGGAGATATAGCGAATGTCCACACAAACGGCCTCTATCGAAACACCAGGTGTTGCAACTGCGGCCCCAACTATTACCCTGAACGTTACCGAGCCGGCCGCTGTCGAGATCAAGAAGTTTATGGCCAGCGAAGAGGGACTTCCCGAGACTTCGGGGCTGCGCGTCCGCGTCGTACCAGGCGGTTGCTCGGGCTTCCAGTACAGCCTGAATATCGAAGAGGAATCGCGCCAGGGCGACTTCGTTCTTAATGAACACGGTGTGCGCCTGTTCGTCGATATGTTCAGCGCTCAATATCTAAACGGTGTGCAGATCGACTATGTGACCGGGGTCATGGGTTCTGGCTTCACGTTCACCAATCCAAATGCAACCGGAAGCTGCGGCTGCGGAACTTCCTTTACTGCTTAAAGATATCTAAGGGCGCGGTGCATGATTCGGAAGGCCGGGTTGTCTGTTTGAGACGCCCGGCCTTCTTTCGTATATTGCCTCTGCTCTTCTTGAGATCCGTCTGAGGTTTCCCAGTGAGCCTGGTTCAAGCACAATCTCCCGAAGACATCGATCGCGCGCGCGAATTGTTCGCAGAGTACGCGGCGTGGCTGGGGATAAATCTTTGCTTTCAGAACTTTGAAAAGGAACTTGCGGAACTTCCGGGGGAGTATGTTCCTCCGACTGGCCGTCTGTTCCTCGCTTTTGCTGGTGATCAGATTTCCGGTTGCGTAGCGCTGCGACGGCTTGAGGAAGGTACCTGCGAGATTAAACGACTTTTCGTGCGGCCAGAATTTCGTGGAAAGGGTTTAGGAAGTGAACTAACCCAAGCCGTAATTGACGCGGCGCGGGAGATTGGTTACGAGCGGATGCGCCTCGATACATTGCCAAGCAAGATGGACAGGGCGATCGCCATGTACCGGGCGCTGGGGTTTCGAGAGATCGAAGCCTACTACCATCATCCAGTTGCAGGGGCAACATTCATGGAATTGTCGCTCACTTGAAGCCTTAGCCACGATCCACTAACTCACACGAATTGTCACTAACAAGACTTCGTGTCGGTTTGTGTAATTTCGTGGATCGTTTAGGTTGGTCGAGATTGCTCAAAGTCCTGCTCGCTTGCTCAACTCACCCACTTGTGCCAAATTCTACGAGCGATCAAACCGAAAACTTCTGGAGTCAATAGACTGATGCCGAAGATTGAAGCAGAGACTGCAAACGGTCCCGTCGCCTTCGAGGCGCCCAAAGGCAAGAAGCTGGTGTTGGCCCTAGAGGACGAGGGCATCGACATTCTCCATCGCTGTGGAGGTAATGCGCGCTGCACCACTTGCCGGGTGGAGATCCTCGCGGGAGATCCCGGCGAAATGGGCGAGCTTGAACGCAATCGCCTGGCTGTGGAATCAGAACTCGCCGACAACGTGCGTCTTTCCTGTCAGATACTCACCAATGACGATCTGAAAGTTCAAGTGCTCAACCAGGCGAGCGTGAGAGGCATGGATGCGGGGCCTCGACCGCTGGAAGACTAATTCATAGCAAACAAGAAAGACTGTTCCGGCAGCAGGAGAGCAAATGGTCGCGATCACTGAACGAGATCTCTGCTTGTCCTTACATCAGGGGTAGTGCGTCATACATCTCTTAGATGTGTGTCAGCTTGCTTACTCTCATTCACACCGTGGCTTCAGCCCGGTGTTAGAGTTGGCTCCTTAGATTTCATTAACCGTTTTAACGGTTTCCGGGAGCGCGTGTGGTGATGCCTAAAGGAAAACCGTTAAAACGGTTGTAAATGTCGGAACTCGTTTTTACACCGGGCTAAAGCCGCGGTGTGAATGAGATAGTTACCTACAGCCCCCTCCACCAAACCGGCCATTTTCAACCTGATTGCGTCTCAGGAGGGTCTGGGTGTAATCTTCGCGCGTAATTCCAACAACTCAAGTGAATTCGGCAGATGAGCTGTCTGTCCCACTTAACACCTCGGAGGGCCTAATGCTAATCGAGTCAACTGTTTATCTCCCCATCAGTCTGGCTATGTTTCAGGACATCTTTCACGCTCCCGATGGCGAGGCCTTTCTGAGGATTTTCCTTCGCTGGTCACATTTCGTCGCGGGTATCCTCTGGATCGGGTTGCTATATTTCTTTAACCTTGTAAACGTTCCATTTCAAAAAGGGCTTGATCCCGACACCAAGAAGAAGGTCAATCCAGATCTTCTGTCGCGGGCACTTTGGTACTTTCGTTGGGGAGCAGTCGTCACGGTGCTGGTGGGCCTTGCTTACTTTGCCATGTACACATTAAAGGCCGATGTGAATAACGCGAACACGATTGGCGGGGGCGATATCAACCTCTGGTGGGTATTGTTTGCATGGCTAACGTATCCGATTGTTTTGTTTATCGTGGAATTCCTGATCATTAGGAAGGTGGCGGCGTTAACGAAGGATGGGCGATTGTTCGCGATCGTGATGTTCGTGCTGGTGGCTATAATTACCTGGGGCCTGGTGAAGTTCTTCATCGGAATGCTGACCGCCGGTGGCGAGAGCTGGGCCAGCAATAAGACCATTTCAATTGGCGTTGGCGCGTGGAGGGTTGGCGAACCACCACACCTCGCCGGAGGGATGAACCGCGTAGCCGAAGAACGCCCGCTTCCCGAAGATCATCCGGAACGTGCCGGGCTCGGCAGGGACGCGCACATCGCT
>JACCSP010000254.1 GCA_013812905.1 Pyrinomonadaceae bacterium | reverse complement strand
GTGTTGGACTTTGAGGGTGGCATTAATGTCACCCTGGGACTTCCCATCATTCGCACCTCGGTGGACCATGGAACAGCATTCGACATTGCCTATCAAGGAGTCGCTTTCACGGGAAGCCTACGAGATGCGTGCAAACTAGCACTGAAACTGGATCGGCGATAAATCGCTGCCCTGGCGCCCACATTTATGAAAAGGAGCGAAAAAGTGGTGTTAGAACCATCAAGATGTATTCGCGTCTCCGGCCACCAAGCTAAACTGCTGGTCCTATCGTTGGTCGCGTGCCTGGCCACGCTAGTAAACGGCTATCCGTCCAGCCTTGCCCCAACCATTCAACCCGTTCAGGACCTGACGGTCGAAATCGATCCCGCCACTTTTCAAAAGAGCACCATCTATTCGTCATATCCGCAAGATTGTGGAGACGGTACTAAGAACTGCCGTTCAAGTGAATGGGTAGGTACATGGTTCATGCCTGACGGCAGCTTGATGATTGCTTTCAACCAGGCTACTGGTCCCACAAGCCCGGCACTCGGGAGAACATTCACCCCCGAACACTTGTTGAACTTGTTCAAGCTTTCTGACGGCCGAATTTGGACTCACGTCTATCCGGCTCCGCCTGGTTATTGGCACTGGGATAAGGGCTACGATTATTATGGTCTCAGTGGCAATTGCCCACCTTCGCCAACCCTTCCCACTACGCAGAAGTGCTCGCTGATCGTTTATCTGAGATCCACGGACGCGGGGCAAACCTGGACTCCGTGGCGGACAGAATCCTTTCAGGCAATTGGAATGTCAGCCTATTCCCCACAGCCCACGATCGCTTTACCGAATGGAACCTTAATTAGACGTGTGAACGGAGACGACATGATAAATGTGAGGAGTATTCCTCACACCGCAATCTTGCAAGTGCTGAGGCCGGTAAAGGGAAAGTATCCCAATGTGTGGCCTGCACTTGCCCTACGGCAGGTAGTTCTAAAGGATCGGTTGAGCTGTAAGTATCAGGTAAGCCGTATCAGGCGGCTCAAGGACGGACGATACATCGCACTTGGACAAGCCTGGAAATATGCAAACGGCGGTACGAGTGGTCCCTGCGCGGGTAATGACCGAGCGACGAACCTGTTACTGGTGGCTGCCTCGGCCGAAGCCGTGGAGAAGGGACAATGGAAAAGAGGCATGCCGGACATACAGTCGTCAGTTCTGGTGCCTAATGAATGGGACGCGGCCGCGCTTACAAATGGCGATTTCCTCGCGCTGTTCCGAACTCAGGTGAGTCCCGCTCCGTCTTCAAAGCAAATACGAAAGCAAGCGATCCTTCGAGCGGCGTCTGCCAGCGAATGTCCTGACAAGACCGCGAGTGGTTGCTGGGTTATGGACCAGAGCACGTTGGGCAATCCCGGTAACCTTCCGCACTCGGGTCATCCCGATTTGCTAGCCACTCTCGAAGGCGTGATTATTCAGTTCGCGACCACGGGAAATTCCTACACGAACGACAATGGCGCCACCTGGATTCCGCTCACTGGCTCGATGCCTTCTAACTACTATCCGCGATCAATTCAAGATCCGGTAACCGGAGACATCTTTCTCTTTGGCCACGTGGGAGGTGATGACCCGTATGGAGGTAAGTCGGCGGAAACTGGAGGAAATTATTCAGGCATCAATCAGACGATCACCATGCAGAAGTTTCGTTTAAAAAATCGGTAGCTCGCGATCCGGCGGCCAGTAACAAGATTAGCGAAAGGAAATCAGTTGTGGATTGGACCGGAAACCGAAAGCGGATTAAGGATGAGTTTAGATCGCGGGGATATGTCGTCATCCGTGAGTTCCTGAATAGTCAAGGGGTAGAGGAATTGCGGCGAGAGATCGAACGATACACAAGGGATGTTGTTCCCCGGATATATCCCAGAGATGTTTACTGTGAAGTCAAAGATCGCTTGGACACGATCAAACAGCTAATCAGGATGAGCGAGTATGATGACTACTTCCGGAAACTCATACTAAGTGAGCGTTATGTCAGTTTAGCCAAACTCCTTCTGGGCGGCAGTGTCGTTGGCAAAAACATGCAGTGGTTCAATAAGCCCCGGGAAGTCAGCCGGGCCACGCCTCCGCATCAAGACGGCTACTACTTTATGCTGGCGCCAAACGAGGCGCTTACCATGTGGTTGGCTCTTGACGAGGTCGACGAAGACAACGGTTGTGTTAGATACGTGTCAGGTTCACACCTTTTCGGCTTAAGGCCGCATGAAAGGACTGA
>JACCSP010000252.1 GCA_013812905.1 Pyrinomonadaceae bacterium | reverse complement strand
CGCACTACCGCCTACGATTCTCTCCATTGCTTTTCTCCTCGATATAGCGCTCATTAGTCCTCCATGAACTCTTTAGTTCTGATCTTTCTTCAACTGGCGTAAAGAGCGTCGAACAAAAGCCCGCGCGTTGCACCGCCTAATGATCATTCTGCGTAACCAGCAGGACGCCCGCGGCTGATCAACCGCCAGCCGCGTGCTGCCTGATGTGAATCCACCCGGTGATTGAAGTCCGCAGCGTGAACGATGCGTGGGGTTTCCACTAGCGCAGGATCTCCACAAACACTTCGTGCACAAGTGCGGCAAACGAACAAAACCTTCCACATTTTTGTGCGGAATGTGCTATGCGAAATGGTGCTAATAGAAACCTTCACTAAAGAGGCCCTAACTTAAGGGGGGTGCGTTTGTAACAAAATTGGGGATGATGCACTAGGCCGTGATCTTTTACGTTCGCCGTCAATCTCGGTTGCGAACGGGCTCAATCAAGATACTTCCACGGGTTCCCACCGAAATGGCGAGCCGTTGTTGCTGATCTTATGTGCTCACTTTGTCTGAATGCGTCCCGCCTTCGAGGGAAACACCCCATCGCATTTCTCCCGCAGCGCAGGCTCCTCATTTGTAAGCGCTGATACTCGCAGTGGCGGTACGCAAGTACGAGGGCTTGCCGAATTCGGTCCAAGCGAAATGCACCTCGTTCCCGAGCCTGGCCATCCGCGGGAAACCGCTTGAACGCGAGATGTCCGTTTTGGCGATAACAGCCGGTGCGCCTAGCGACCGGTCGGGTTGCACCCGTCTCACTTTGATCGCCCCACCGTCCGGGGTTCCCGACAGCCAGCAAACAAGCGCAGATGCGTCGGGCAACAGCAACACGTCAACTCGACCCAAGGTTTCACCATCGTCCACCTCGATGGCATCGCCAAAGGTCGCGCCCGCATCGGTGGAGAACGCCACTTTGACTCTTGGCGAGTCATTGGCACCCGTATACCAAGCTACTGCCACGCGCCGACTGTCAACGGCTACTGACGGCCCATTGACCGGGCAGCCGTTAATCTCCCAGTTGTCGGAGGACACGGGCCGAGGCGCAGTCCAGTTTCCTTGTTGACGGCTCACAGAGTGGATGTCGCGCACTTCTTTTTCAGAGCGATCACGATAGACGGCGATGGCGCCTTCTGCGGTGATTGCAGCCGATGTTTGGCAGCACTCACACACGCGCTCGTCGAGTTGCGTCTCATCTGAGAGTTTGCCGTCTGCGTCAATCGCTGCATAACGCAAGGTCATGCTTACGGGCAAGGGCGTGTGCTCATCGCCATGATCTTTAGCGTCCTTGAGATTACGACCGTCCAACCAAACCGCCCCTACGCGCCCGTCCGGTAGCGCCATCAGCGAAACGAAACCGTGCTCCGTCTGCGTTTTGTCCGTATGCGGGACAAGGGGCTTGCCCCAAGTGTGGCCTCCGTCTTTGGACA
The DNA here is from genome assembly GCA_013812905.1 of Pyrinomonadaceae bacterium. Lineage (GTDB taxonomy): Bacteria > Acidobacteriota > Blastocatellia > Pyrinomonadales > Pyrinomonadaceae > PSRF01. The sequence continues at coordinate 25,813 of JACCSP010000252.1, read as the reverse complement.
TGGCGATGTTAACGTCGTAGGCGTAGGTGCCTGAACCACTCTTCACGAGCCAATGAGCTGCGAGCGACCCATCCGCCAACGCAATGACGGAAGGAAAGTCGGCCCAGTTAACGAACCAGTTATCTCCCTCCGCTACTGTGCGAGCCTGGGACCAGTTACCAGCATCCCGTGTAGCAAAGCGTAACGCGTATCGCTTATTACCGACCTTCTCAACCCAGCTTAGTATGATCCGGCCGTCGGGAGTCGTACTAAGTTCTGGTTCGCGGCTGTCCACGCCCGCAGGGGAATTGCTCGCTTTGATCGTGAGCGCAGGGTGCTGGGCTGGCTCGGAACTAAGCCTCCGTTGGGATGTTGAATCGGTGACGCTTCGGTTACAACCAAAATTAAGAAGTCCCAACACCAAGAGCGGGAACGCGCGTGAGGCGCACAACAGTTTCATATACCGCCACACTCTCCTTCATCGGAAAACTCTACTTGCTATGAAGATCTGGAAGGGATAGTACAACGTCACAGCTTCCGTTGCGAGTGGTCTTCCATTTGTGGCGGAATTTCTAAACGTCAGCAAACCAGGAAAGTTCGTAACTGCGGGCCCGGCTCGCGCCATCGGGGCTGGCGATGGCGTTCAAGCTCCTGGAACGCATCAGGCCTATAGATGACGGCCCTATCGAGACATGCAAGCCTTGACCATAGATATACTGTTTCGTAAATCTTGCCGTTACGACCTCTTGAGAACCGCGCGGCACATGGCTGATCCCCCGCCCTACCTCAACTCCAACGGCTACACCCGCCACGACATCGGTGTGCGGACTGGGCGGCAAGCCCGTTGCACGACCCGTACTTCGACCGAGGTTCTCTGGTAAAAATTTACATGCGCTAGGCCCACAAGAGGATTGGAGAAAGCATATGACTCTTCGTAAGGATTGGGGCGGCATGCACTCGCCGCCAAAGACCGGAAAGGTATTCGAAATGGTTCTCCGACGACATGCAGCTTTTACCCCTGCCTATGAAGAACCGATGATTGGAAAACAGGCTGCCTGCCAAATTCTATCCGTCGTCTTCTCAATCTTCGAGAATTTCTATTACCCGGATATCATCAGTGGGCGGCATACACACGCCCTAATCTTCCGCGCGGAAGTCAGCGGTGTCCCGCTTGAAGGTGTTGATTATGTGAGGACGGACGAGAACGAACTTGTTACAGAATTCAACGTGATGATGCGCCCGCTCAAGGCGATAACCGCGCTGACAAAGGCAATCGGAGCTAAAATGCAAAGCGGCTAAAGAGGTGGGTATGGACATTCTTGGCTTCATCGCTTTAACGATTACTGGATTTACGGCGTGCGCGGAGTTCGGTTCTTATGCCTTCGTGCACCCAGTGATTCGTCAACTGCCCCCAGAGCACCATATCCGAGTTGAGCAGGGATTTCTGAAAACGTTCGGGCGCGTGATGCCGGTCTTGATGACGCTGTGCGTGATTCTAGCCATCTCTTATGCGGCGAAGCTGAATAACGCTGAAGGCACAGCGCGCATCATTCGTTGGGGATCAGCCGTGTCGTTTATCGCCGCTCTGGTGTCAACCATCATTTTCAATGTCCCGATAAATCTTGCGACGAATCGCTGGGACGCCGACAAGCCGCCGGAGAAATGGAAAGAAACGGGAAGTCGTTGGGAGTTCTTTCAGGGTCTGCGGTCTTGGTTGCTTCTAATTGGCTTTGTGCTTCTGTGTTTAGTTATGACCTTACGCTAGTAAAGTGATTTGGAGATAGTTTGTGAACCTAAAGAAAATGGGCAAGCACGGGCAACTCACCGTCTCTTCATCAGACACAGTTTCAATATCCGACTTAGTGACAATTCTTAAGTGTCAAAACGAGTGCCCGAATGGCGCCGATCTCAGGTCGATTTATTAGCTTGGGTAGTCAGTGGACGTTCGAGAGGTACAAAACAGCGGGATATCGGGGAGCGCGGCGAAGGGAAGGGAACTAAGGCGTTCGAGGCTTTCGACACCAAGCGGATTCCCTCGCTCTAGAAGAGCCAACCGTGACTTCATCTGTTCTTCAAATCACCTAATAATTCCAGTTCAAGGATTGTACCCTAGCCCTCACCTTTCAAGGTTTGAATCAGTCAGCTTGCTTACGCAGTTAACCCTATTCGGTTCGGGCGCCGAAATCTGATATTCTCCTCTCACAGAAAATGGCGAACGTTTGTCCCCTTAGCCGGTGCTGTTCTTGAAGATCTGTATTTTAATTGCTCTGAGATTTTTGTTACAGGGGGCGCGGCCCTCGCTCTTGATGTTCCTCTTCTGTGCGGCTGCAGACGTTTCTTGGGCGCAATCAATAGATATTAGTTCTCCCTCGCCAATCCGAACGAACGAAGTTGTGGGCACAGTTGCCGCCCGAGATCTGGGTGATTCGCGGTTAACTGACCATTTCTATGCATTCTCGGGAGCACCCGGCGACGTCTTAATCACAGTTAAGAGTAACAATCTGAATGGTGATGTCGATATCTTCACTGCCGGTAGTTTACGGCCGTTGATGAAGTTCACGCTTTATGCTGAGAATTCCTCGCCTGTCACCAGGGCTATCTATCTCCGAAAGCGCGAAGATCTAATCCTGCGTGTCGAGGCGCGCAGCCCCAACGACGATGAAGGTATTTACCACATAAAGCTGGGCGGAACCTTCGAGCCAATAGCTGGCGAAGCCCCCTTGGTCGACGCTCATAGTCCGAAAGCGGAACCTGGCGCTTCAGTCGCTTTACGCGGCAAGGGCTCCAGACCCGTTTCCTCGGTGGGGGCGCGCATTGCGGAACCCCCGGTCGTCAGAGAGGAGGTTGCCGCTGCGCGAACTCCACAACCCACTCCCGACGATTTGGCGGTACCAACCGTGATTCCGGAACGCAATGTTAGAACAGAAGCGCCCGCACCGGCACCGCCGCGGGGAAGAGCAAGGGGACGCGTACCACCGAGCCGCAAAAGACCAGTGTCTGAGCCCAAAAAGAAAGACCAATCTAGCTCTGAAACTACCGAAGAGAAGAAGTCCTCGGAGCTTCCCAACCCAGTTAGTCCCGCACCGGCGACTCGGCGGACGGGAAGGCGAGGAACCCTCAGCCGTCCGACCGAACAGATTCCGGTCCAGGAGCCGCAGATTGGACCGCGCCTCGTGATTGAAATGCATGATGGAAGACGTATCGAGCGCTTCATGAGCACGATTCGACGCGTGACAGTAGAAAATAATCAGATTGTAGTTTTGAGCAAGGACGGTCTCGTCGAAAGAACTCGAATGCTCGAGGTCCTGCGGATGACCATTGAGCCATGATTGAGAGTGTGACGGGGCGGCTGTAAACAAACACGATCCACGAACCGCACGAACTGGATACCCTAATTCAAGTTAGTTCGTGCAATTTCGTGGATCGCTTTCGATTTGCTGATCACGCTTTTTCGGCGACCTGCTGAAAGAAAATTAGCAGTGAGTTCGATCCTTCTCTGAACGAGAGAACGCAGGTTGGGGGATTACTTTGCCTTCTCCCCAGATTTCAGGCTTTCAAGTCGATCGCGAAACTGCGGTAGATCCGGATTGCTCGGCTCGATCTTTTCTAGGTCTGCAATTGCCTTTGTGGCCGCGGCTGCGTCACCTTTCTGCAGGGCTGTAAACGCCAGACTCGCAAGCACTCTCTTATCGTCCGGTTTCTTCCTCAGCGCAGCCTTGTACCACTTCTCGGCCGTGTCGTAGTGTTCAGCGTCGAGATTCACCCGGCCTAGCGCTACTACCGCCTCAAAACTATCCGGCTTGATCTGGTTTGCTTTCAGCAGAAACTCGATGGACTGATCGTAACGCTGAATTTGGTAGAAAAGCTCAGCAGCTTTCATTTGCGCTTCGAAGTTGCTCGGTTCCTTGCGAGCCTTGCTGATTGCCTCTTGCACCTCAGCGAATACCAGCTGTGGATTCTTTGGGTCTCCAGATTGGACTTGCGGGTGATTCGCCGGCAGGTTTCGATTATCCGCCGTACCGGCCTCAACCGGGGCGGAGCGTTGACTCATCGTGCTGGCGAACATGAAGCCCACAATAAAACCGAACAGGATCCCGATGATGGCGAACAAAAGGTTTTCTCTGGTCATCTAGCTTATGAAAGAGTTTCGTTCAGGGCTAATTGGTTCCCGGCCTATTGTGCCTCGTTGCTTCCGGCCCGCGTCTTGGCCTCGTTGATTCTCTTATTAAGCGACTCGGCAACTTCTGAATTTGACGGCACTCTAGCTAGTAGTTTTTGCCAGTATTCAATAGCTCGTTTGTAATCCTGTTTCTCAAACGCAGCGCTGCCGGCGAGTTCCAGGGCTTTCGGATTTTCCGGATCGAGCAGTAAAGCTTTTTTTATTAGTTCGAGGGGTTTACCTTGGAGCTTTTGTTCGCTGGCCATCCCCAACGAAAAAGCGTAATCGGCCCAAAGGTCCGCGTCGTCCGACTTCAAAGTCGTTGCCTTCGCGTACGCGGCGCTTGCTTCCCCATACTTTCCCAGTGAGGTATAGGAGCGCGCGAGCATCCTCCATGACTCCAAGTCGCCAGGGTTCTCCTCGAGTCGTTTCGCGAGGGAAGCGACGTTCGCTTCGATCCGTTGTTGAGAAAAATCCCCGTTGGCTGTCGGGGCTATGGCTGGGGCGGAGCTGGTGCCCGGCGTCGAAGCTGCATACGGATTCCCGATACGGAGATAGAACGCCACTGCCAGGATGGGTAAACCTAGCGCGACGGCGTATACAGTGCCCCGACCCTCCTTTACCGGCTTCAGAGGCTTTGATGAGATAGTGCTGGAAGAAGCCACATCCTCGAGCAGTCGTCGTTCGATCTCATCCCGGTCCTGATCGAATTGTTCCCGACTGACAATCCCATTGGCAAGATCCGTCTCGAGTTCGGAAATCCGATCGCGATAGACAGCGATGTTGGCTTCCTTATGGCCACTGGCTTGAGTTTTGGCGCCGGAGTCCGGCAAGAGTGGGGGGAGTACGAATGCCAGAGCAATGGCGATAAAAATCGCGCAAATCAGCCAGAAAATAATCATGCTGGCTCCTTTTCTGGCACGACCTGCAAGAGTTCTTTAGCCCGTCGGTGCTCCTCGGGCGAGAGCGGTTGCCGGCTAATCAATTCGCGTCGCTGCTTCAGGTATCGAAAGAGAACCACAAATCCAATGACCATCAAAACGAAAGGACCAAACCAGAGCAGATAGGTGGTGGGTTTCACAGGAGGCCTATACAGTACGAAGTCTCCATAGCGCGCTGTGAGAAAGGAAATAATCTCTTTGTCGCTCTTACCGGCTTTCATTTGTTCTCGAATCTCACGCCGAAGATCCACGGCGAGGTCCGCTCGCGAGTCCGCCAGCGTTTCATTTTGGCAGACTAAACAACGGAGCTCCTGTGACAGGTTCATGACGCGCCTTTCTAGTTCAGGATCATCCGCGATGCGCTTGGCCTCTTGAGCGACGATTTGACCGGAGAGGGCCTGGAATCCAAGGCAGAGCAGCAGCAGTTGCAACCTGACGCGCTTCATTTGCTCAAGTCCTTCACCAGGGGCAGAATCGTCTCCTGGAGAATCCCAGGTGTAATTGGACCAACTTGTTTATAGCGAATCACACCATCGCGACCGATTAGATAAGTTTCTGGCACGCCGTAGACGCCATAATTAATCCCGATCCTGCCATCCGTATCAGTCGCGCTTAACAGATAGGGATTGCCAAACTCCGTCAGCCAGGCGAGCGCATCCTCACGTTTGTCTTTGTAATTCAGTCCGTAAACCGGTACGGCTCGCGAGCGCGCCAGTTGAACGAGCAAAGGATGTTCTTCGCGGCAAGACACGCACCAGGAGGCCCAGACGTTCAAAAGCCAAACTTGTCCGCGCATCTCCTGCGCGGTGAAACTCTTTGTCGGTTCATGCAGTTGGGCGAGACGAAAGTCCGGCGCTGGCTTGTTTATCAGTGGCGAAGGAACCGTACCGGGATCGTGTCCCAGGCCGATTGCCAGAAAGGCAACAAGGACAATGAACACCGCTAGTGGAATTACAAATCGACTCATTTTCTTTTCATTGCTGCAGCGCCTTAATTTCCTGCCTCAAGCTTGGCGGGTACCGGCGTCAGGATCTGTGCGGTTTCCGCCTTCGCTGGTTCGCGCACGCTTCGTTGCTTGCGTGCGGCTAGCGAATAGCGACGATCGCTCACCGCCAGGCCACCTCCCATTGCCATCAACAGCGCGCCGCCCCAAATCCAAGTCACGAAAGGTTTATAGTGAACGCGTACGCTCCAGGCGCCACCCGGTAACGGCTCACCAAGAGAGATATAAAGGTCGCGAAACAGTCCCGTATCAATCGCCGTCTCCGTCATCGCATTCTCGGAAACCAAATAAGTACGCTTCTCAGGATACATCGTGCGAAAATACTCGCCATCCCTGGTGATCTCAATCTCGGCGCGCGCTGCCCGGTAGTTTGGACCCATGACGTCGGTTACGCCCTTCATTCGAAAGTCATGACCACCGACGTTTACCGTATCGCCCACACTCATCCGAACATCTTTCTCCGCTTGATAACCGGTGACCAAGGTCACCCCGATGATGAACACGGCCACTCCCAGGTGGGCCAACTGCATTCCATAGTAACTCCGACTCTGCATTCGCAGTTTCTGCCAAACACTCAACTGGCCTGAGGTCCTCTTGACGCGATCCCAGAGGTTCACGGCGGCGGTTGCGATAACCCAAGTCGCGAGCAGCAGCCCGAGACTGACCAGCGGCTTCCATTCACCGAACACAAACGGGAGCAACAATGCTGTGGCTGCGCTCGCCAGAAATGCCCAGCGCAGACGCACCGCCAACTCGGGCACGCTAGCATTCTTCCAACGTGCGATTGGACCAACTCCCATCAGGAAAATCGCCGGCACCATCAGCGGGACAAAAACGGTATTGAAGTAAGGTGGACCGACGGAAAGCTTCCCTTTGCCGATCGCGTCGATTATTAGTGGATAGAGTGTGCCCAACAGCACCGAGCCTGCCGCTACTGCCAGCAGAACATTGTTTGACAGCAGAAAGGATTCGCGCGAGACCACGTCAAACTTACCGCCCAGTCCGACTTGCTTGGCCCGCCACGCATACAGCAGCAATGAACCGCCAATCACTAAAGTGAGAAAAGCCAAAATGAAGATGCCGCGTTTCGGGTCAGTGGCAAAAGCATGTACGGACGTCAGCACACCGGAACGTACCAGAAATGTTCCGAGCAGACTAAGCGAGAAAGCGGCGATAGCCAGCAGCACCGTCCAACTCTTGAACCCGCCGCGCTTCTCGGTGACCGCCAATGAGTGAATTAGAGCCGTGCCTACCAGCCATGGCATGAACGAAGCATTTTCAACCGGATCCCAGAACCACCATCCGCCCCAGCCAAGCTCGTAGTAGGCCCACCAACTTCCGAGAGCAATACCACACGTCAGAAACATCCATGCAACCGTCGTCCACGGCCGCGACCAGCGAGCCCAGGTGGCATCCAACCTGCCTCCAATTAATGCGGCGATGGCAAAAGCGAAAGCCACGGAAAAGCCTACGTAGCCCATGTAGAGCATCGGTGGGTGGATCACCATCGCAGGATCCTGGAGCAGCGGATTAAGGTCGCGCCCGTCCGCAGCTGCGGGCATAAGGCGGTCAAAAGGGTTCGAGGTGAGCAGCATGAACAAGAGGAAGCCCACGCTGATTACACCCATAACACTCAAGACGCGCGCAACCATATCGTTTGGAAGATGACGGCTGAAGAGCGTTACCGCCGCAGTCCATAGACCGAGCATTAACGACCAGAGCAGGAGCGAGCCCTCGTGCGATCCCCACGTGGCGGCAAGTCGGTAATGAAGTGGCAACCGGGAGTTGGAATTAGTGGCTACGTTGAGAACAGAGAAGTCGTTAACAATGAAAGAATATCCGAGACAGCAGAAAGCGATGGCGATGAAGATGAACTGCGCTTGTCCCGCAGGAGCAGCAACGGCTACCCACGATTGCCTGCCTCGGCGAGCTCCAATCATAGGAAGGATCGCCTGCGTCAACCCCAGCAGGAGTGCAATGATTAATGCGAACTGTCCGATTTCGGGAACCATCTTACAGCTGAACTCCGTTAAACATTTCCAATTAACACCTGGCCTTAGCCAGTGTTGTACTGGGAAAGACAGCAAGTCACCGAGCTGAAGCTTGGTGTGACTTAGAGGGAGATCGGTGTCACACCCTCAGTTGTCGACCACGGTCTTCGCCGCTTTCGCGTTGTCGATCGCTTGTCCGGCTTCCGGTGGCATATAGTTCTCGTCGTGCTTGGCCAACACCTGGTCGGCATAAAAAACCCCATTGGCGCCGACTTTTCCCTGCGCGACGCAACCCTTTCCTTCTTTAAAAAGGTCGGGAAGGATTCCTTTGTAGATTACGGGAATGCCTTGCGCAGTGTCCGTCACAGTGAATCTGACGGTCAGTCCATCTGTATCGCGCTTGACCGTGCCTTCTTGGACTAGTCCACCAATTCTAAAGGTTCTTCCCGTCGGTGCTTCCTTTGCAGCTACCTGCGAGGGACTAAAGAAAAACACTAGATTGTCCTGAAAGGCATTAAGAGCCAGCCCGGTGGCGATCGCCAAACCCGCGAGCCCGGAAATAATAAAGCCCATCCTCTTATGACGTCGTTTCATAGGTTATTCCCGTGGGGTCTGAATTCCAGGTCTCTGGTAGCGCAACAATTTTCCCCGTCGCAACAGTAACAAAACCTCGCCGCCCATTAGTAACAGCGTCACTAAGTAGGAGCCCCAAACGTAAAAGGCGTAACCGCCCATCGAAAAGAAATCTGACCAGTTCAATTCTAGACACTCACTTCCGCGGCCCGCGCGGCATTCTGTTCCCGCTCGATTATGATGTAACGCAGACGAACGAGGACCACGGCGATGGAATAAAGCCAGCACGCCGCCAGCATGATTAACATTGCAGCCAACATCGGTGGCGCCATTGTAGGCTTGCCCAGTAGTCTGATTGTCGCACCCTGGTGCAAAGTGTTCCACCACTGCACCGAAAAATAAATGATGGGGACATTGATCACGCCCACGATCGCTAGGACGGCGCCGGCCCTGTCGGCTCGCCTGGGATCGTCAATCGATGCCTGTAGGGAGATGAAACCGATGTAGAGAAAGAGCAGAATTAGTGTCGATGTTAGGCGAGCGTCCCAAACCCACCACGTGCCCCAAGTGGGCTTCCCCCATAAGGAACCTGTGACGAGGGAGAGAAATGTGAACATCGCTCCGGTGATAGATATGGCAGATGCCATCATTGACGACAACCGCGCATTGAACGCCCAACCGATTGCCGCATAAATCGCCATCAGCACATAGAGCAACATTCCCATCCACGCCGCTGGAACGTGGATGAATATTATGCGATAGGCATCGCCCTGCTGAAAATCCGAGGGCGCCACAAAGAACCCCACGTACAGTCCAACAATAAACAGTACGGCGGCTGGGAAGGCAAACCACGGAATCATCTTCTCCGCAAACGGATAAAAATTTGTCGGCGAAGCGTATTTGTACCAGTTTATTCTAGCCATAAATCAAGAGCTGCTTTTTAGAGTGCGCTGCCTGGTGCAGTGACTCTCAATCGACCTTACAGTCTTTTCTTGCAGCTTCGTGTGAATTTTTTGGATCGAGTCTTTGCCCACGGAAAGCGATCCTCGAAATCCCAGGAAAAATCACGAAAGTCAAAGCGCTTTTCTATCACTCATGAACGCGGCGACCAAGCTTGACTGCCGAAACGATTATTTAGGGCATATTTCACTCAAGCGATATGCGCAGCGCTGCGGCAGTTGCCCAGGGAGCAAAAACCAGAGAAAGCGCCAGCAGTGCCCCGAGCAGCGAGAGGCTTCCTTGAACCCCCGACCCTACCATACTCGCATCTACAGCTGCGGCCCCGAATATCAACACTGGAACATAAAGAGGCAACACCAGTATGGAAATGAGAAGACCGCCACCTCTGAGTCCCAAGGTTAGTGCTGCACCAATTGATCCTACTAGAGCGAGTACCGGAGTCCCAAGTAATAATGACACAGCCATAACCAACAGCGCCTTCCCCGATAGGCCGAACTGAATGCCGAGTACTGGCGACAGCAACGCTAGAGGTACTCCCGAGACCAGCCATAGAGCCAGCACTTTTCCCAGCACAACCAGATAAAGTGGCTGAGGCGTGAGCAGCAATTGCTCGAGCGTGCCATCCTGATAATCGTTTGCAAAAAGCCTTCCAAGAGCGAGCATAGAAGCCAGCAATGCCGCGACCCATACTACTCCCGGCGCGACGAGCCGCAGCAAGTTCGTCTCAGGTCCGATTCCCAACGGAAATAAACTGACAGCTATTAAGAAGAAGAAGAGGGTCGATAGAACATCCACTCGCCCCTTCCATGCCAGAGTGAGATCGCGCAGTACGATCCAACGGAACATTAATAGGGTGGAGGGAGAGCTCACAATGCCAGGTCGAGCCGCTGAAAGGAATCTGTAGAGAGATCCAATTCATGGTGTGTTGCTATAACCGCGATTCCACCTCTATTCAAGTGCTCTTCGATTAATGACCTTACTAAGCGGATCGCCGACGAATCCAGCGAGGTAAGTACCTCATCCAGAACCCAAAGCGGCGTTCTGCAAGTCAGGAGACGGGCGAGCGCCGTCCGGCGTCGCTGGCCCTCGGATAACAACCTGGCCGGCAGGTGCTCACGACCTGAAAGACCTGTCTTACCCAGAATGCTCGAGGCCTCTTGCTGGCTAAGCTGCGAACCCGCCAATCCGCTTGTCACCCGGAGATTCTCAGTCGGAGTTAGTTCTTCTTTGAGTCCATTGCGATGACCGATGTAGCTGAGCGAAGTGAAGTAATCCTCACCAAGGGAACAAATATTCGCTCCTTGCCAACGGATGTGACCCTCGGCGGGTGCAAGGAGGCCGCAAATTAACCGTAAGAGACTTGTTTTGCCACTGCCGTTTGGTCCCTGCACTTGAAACAAGGAACCAGGGCTCAGTCGAAAGTTGACGTCGCTGAATAATCGACGGTCCCCGCGTACGCATCCGAGATCTGTGGCTTCCAGCATCTTCGCTTGTCCTTCTGCCGGATATCAAATGTTAGTGAGCCATTGTATTGAACCTTCATGGGAAAAGCACACTAGGGAGTTCCACAGCAGTTTCACCAAAATTGATTTGACATCGGGGCTGACCTGAAGTACCTGCCTTGCGTAAAATTTCAAACCAATTGTCGTTTACGTGTGACTCACTCACTCGCTAAGACCGCGTTAACGATCCCGGAAGTAAAGAGGTAGTACCTCCCAAACTCCGGTCCCCCCAATCCACCTAGAATCGGGCTTTCGACGCCGCGGGTGCCAAGTCCCAGAATAAGGGAATTTCCTTAACTCTTCACTTTTGACTTACTATTATGCCCGATGAAGCACTGTCAAATTTGTAAGCGTACCTACACCGATGAGTCCGTAAGTTATTGTTTAGACGATGGCTCACTCCTTTCCGCCGCGCCTGACCCTGAAGAGACCCTGGTACCGACCGAAGTGTTACGTTCGCCGAGGGCGGCTGTTGTGCCTCCACGCCTACACTCCTCGACGTCATCGTACCGCTGGATTTTGTATTCTGCCATCCTCCTCCTCACCTTTCTATTGGGAGCGAGCGCCGGGTGGTTTATATATGAGTTCAAGAAGCCCAGCTTATCATCGTCAAGAGGGAGACCGCCGGAAATACCCACTACCGTATCCGTTACACAGACTCCCAGCGCGGTTACAGACGAGCCCTCTTCCACTGTTGCTCCTCAGGCAAGCAAGCGAGTCGACCCCGAGAGCTTAGCAACTCAAAATCTGAGTGGCACATGGAACGTTGTTAATACTATCGAGAAAACTTCCTATCAATCGTTTGCGAAGCTGCGGATCGGTTACCGTCTGGTAATCAGTCAGAGCGGAGCGAACTTTACGGCAGAAGGTGAGAAACTGTTGGAGAATGGTCGAACAGTACCTACCAGCGGACGAACTGCCGTCCATCTGACGGGTGCAGTTGACGGAGAAACCATTAGCGCTGGCTTCGTCGAGCAAGGGGCGCGCCGGAAAACAAGTGGCAGATTTGTGTGGCGACTCGAGCGAGAGGGAACTCTGATGAAAGGAACATTCGTTTCCACAGCCGCCAATTCTAGCGGGACATCGGTTGCGACAAAGGAGCGATAAGTGGCCGAAGGTCTAGGGTCGCCAACGGGCCAATGTCTGTTGAGCGCCAATTTGGGGTAGCCTGCCACTAACGCTTACTAATGAGGCGAATGGCATGATGAGCGGGGGATCGATCCCGAATAGCTCTCCCCGTAGGAGACACCAGGTGTCGCTAGGCCTTGCCCGCACCAGCCTTTTCCGATAAAAGAATTGCATTCAGGATGAAGAAACACACCTCGCGATCCCACACGCCTAATCTTTTCAGACAGGGGAAGCACGCGACCAGGTCTTCAGCGCCTCCTCAGTACCCCTTCGCAGGAATCGTCGGGCAGGAAGAGATGAAGCTCGCGCTTATACTAAACGCGGTCGATCCATCGATTGGCGGCGTGCTCATCATGGGACACCGCGGTACCGGCAAATCTACTGCGGTGCGGGGGCTCGCTGAGCTATTACCTGAAATCAGTGTCGTTGCGGGCTGCGCATATCGTTGCGACCCAGCAAGCGGAAGCAATTTTTGCGCCGAGTGTCAAAAACAGTCGGATAGAGGCGAACGACTGAAGCGTGAGGTCGCGCCTGTGGCCGTGGTGGATCTGCCGCTCGGCGCCACTGAAGATCGGGTGTGCGGAACCATTGATATAGAGCGTGCTCTCCAGCAAGGAACAAAAACATTTGAGCCGGGACTGCTTGCCCGAGCAAACCGTGGTCTTCTCTACATCGACGAGGTCAATCTTCTCGACGACCACCTAGTTGACCTCTTGCTTGACGTAACGGTAACCGGTCTGAACAAGGTTGAGCGAGAGGGTATTTCGATTCAACATCCGGCCCGCTTCGTCTTGATTGGTTCCGGAAATCCCGAAGAGGGAGAGTTGCGCCCACAATTGCTGGATCGGTTTGGGCTGCACGTGGAGGTGATCACTGACGACGATCTCGATCGCCGAGTCGACATTGTCGAACGCCGCAATTCCTTCGAGCGTGATCCGGCAAAGTTCTGCGCTAACCTGGCCCAGCATCAGCGGCACCTGCGAGAGAAAATCAGTCGCGCACAGAAGAATGCTGGCTCCGTCATAGTTGAGCGTCCGTTGTTGCGTAAGATTGCACAGCTTTGCACTGAGCTGAAGATCGACGGACACCGCGGTGAGTTGACGATCACTCGAGCCGGACGTGCGCTGGCGGCATTCGAGGCCCGCAAGAAAGTAACGGCAGACGATATTCGTCGTGTTACTTCAATGGCCCTGCGCCACAGGCTCCGCAGGGATCCGCTTGAAGGAACGGCCAGCACTGAGCGAATTCAGCGAGCCTTGGAAAAGGTGTTCGCCGAACAGCCGAAAAAGCGCGACGCCGGGTCAGGCGTTGGGGGGCAAGGCGGCGGCTATAAACCCGCAGAACAGAATTCGGAGGGTGAGGCTCGCAATCGACGCGCTGGTGAGGCTCCTCGTTCGCGTGGTAAATCAGCTGAACCGAACGGGCGTGGAGTCGATTCCCCAGAGATGCTCCAGCGATCCTTGGCTGAAGGTTTTGAGTTGTCTGAGTTTGGGTTTAATGAGAACTCGGGAGCCGCACGACGTCACTCCAAGGTAGCTAGACCTACGAGCACCCGGAATGCTGGATCGAAGCAAATTTGTTACGACTCTCAGCAAGGAAGGTATGCGCGGTCGATTAGCTTCAGAGAAGAGGGTAGCAGAATAGCGGTTGATGCCACTTTGCGAGCGGCTGCAGGTGCCGGGTACCGGGTGCCAGGTGTCAGGTCTAGTTTCTTACCGGCACCTGACACCCGGCACCTGACACCTGTTCAGATACCTGACACCCGGCATCTGACACCACTGCTCCGTTACAAGCAACTGAGCCGGAAACGCGGAAGACTTTTCATTTTCGCGATAGACGCCTCTGGAAGTATGGCAATCAGCCGGATCCGCCACGCGAAAGGAGCTGCGCTCAGCCTGCTAAAGCAGTCGTACATTAAACGTGACCGCGTGGCGATCGTAGGGTTTCGCGGAACGTCAGCGGAAGTGCTGTTGCCTCCGTCGCGGAGCATGCTTCGGGCGCGTCAAGTTCTTGATTCATTGGGAGTCGGCGGCGGAACTCCACTCACAGCCGGCCTAATCCGCTCCCTCGAGGTAGCAAAACAAGATCGAAGCGACGGTGAGATCATTCTTTTGGTTTTCACTGACGGCAATGCGAATGTGGCCTCCGGATCAAACGGAAATGAGTGCGTATCAAAACGTCGGGCTGAACTCGGGGTTGAACGTCGGGAAATGATCCACAGAGAGTTAGCGGGTTTGGGTTTAGCGTTACGAAAGGCCGGAGTAAGAATCTTTGTCGTGGACAGTCACAACAAATATATCTCAAACGGTGATTCTCGAGCCCTGGCAACTAAATTGGGTTCTAATTACCTAACCGTCAAGCCGGGTGCTGGTTCAGTCTCGGTTTTCAAGTCTTACTTATGAATCCGGTTTGCGTCCCTTTCAGGGACAAGGCGAAACTGGTTCGAATGATTTCCGACAAACTCCTGCCTTGACGAACTTGTCAGCGCACTTCAGAGACAGCACACTTGTGGTTAAGTCAGTACGCCAAATGTCGAGTCAACCTGGAAAATCACTGACGGAAGCTGAACGTGATCAGCGTGTACTCGAACTCTTCCATCAACTTATTGAAGTCGAGCAGCGGCTGATCCCGACCGGCTTACATGTGTTTGGACGTCCGACTGAGGTCGGAGAGCGAGCGGACATGCTTAGAATGATCGCTTCGTTTGACCGACCCGAGGCGGGTGTACGCGCTTTACCCGATCTGGTGAGCGAGAATCTCGGCCTCGGAAGTTATGACGCGCTGCTCAAGTCCGCATCGTTAAACCAGTCGCGGGTGCTGGAACGCGAGCAAGTTAATAACTTAGTGTCCGCGGCGATTCACGAGTTTCTCCAGGGCGGTTCCGAGGTTGCGGTATCCTTGCTGGAGCGTACCTCGAATATTAATCGTCAGGATTCGATGCCGGTGTTCGCGCTACTGGAGCAGATCTCGAAGCAGCTCGAAACTAATAACGAAGTCGAAGCTTTACTCCGCGCGTTGCGAGGGGAATTCATCGAACCCGGTCCAGGCGCCGACATCGTTCAAAACCCTGCAATCCTTCCCACTGGCAGGAACACACACGCGGTTAATCCTTACACCATTCCGTCGACTATGGCTTTTGACCGCGCCGAAGCGGTTGCCGGGAATTTGCTCAAGCGTTACCTGGCCGAGAACGGACGCTATCCCCGAGCAATAGCGTTGGTGTTGTGGGGTCTGGATAACATCAAGACTCAAGGTGAAGGAGTGGCCCAGGCCTTTTGGTTGTTGGGTGTACGTCCGGTACGCGATTCCCTTAACCGGGTTACGGAAGTGGAAGCGATTCCGCTTGAGGAATTGAAACGACCTCGGATTGACGTCGTCATGACTGTATCCGGAATCTTCCGAGATTTGTTTAGTCCGACCGTGTTGTTGCTCGACAAAGCTGTTCGACTCGTTGCCCGGCTGGACGAGCCACCGGAAATGAATTACTTACGGCGACACGTGCTCGAGCAAGTGGGCAACGATGTCTGCCGCTTTGATGACGCCGTGGCCCGTGTCTTTTCCAACGCGCCCGGCAACTACGGGACTAACGTCAACTTCATGGTCACGGATTCGCAGTGGGAACGCGACGAGACACTTGGGGATCTGTTCGTTACACGCAAGTGCTTTGCCTATGGCCGAGATTCGCAGGGATGCGCGGTTGAAGGACGGGAAGCGCGAGCTGAGATGGATCAAGCTCTGGGGCGGGTTGAAGCCACGTATCAGAACATTGACACTTTTGAGATTGGGATAACGGATGTCGACCATTACTTCGAATACCTCGGTGGAATTTCAAAAGCCGTGGAGACGCGCGCCCAGGTTCGGCCCTCAATCTACCTCTCAGACTCTCTTTCACGTGATGGCAGAATTAGATCGCTGGAGGAGACGGTGCGGCTGGAGTCGCGCGCGAAGACGCTCAACCCAAAATGGTACGAGGGCATGTTGAAGCACGGATTCCGCGGAGTGGCTGAAATAGAGAGCCACGTTTCGAACACTTTCGGCTGGAGCGCGACCGCAGACGCCGTTGACGACTGGATTTATACAGGGGTGGCTGAAACGTTTGTGCTTGACGAAGCAATGCTTGAGCGCCTGCGAACTCTGAATCCGCACTCAGCACATTCATTGGTGGGTCGCCTGCTTGAAGCCCACGGACGCGGCTACTGGGACGCTGATGTCAATCTCCTGGGTAAGCTGCGCGAGATCAGCGGCAGTTTGGAAGATCAGTTAGAAGGCGTCGCTTAAACGAACACGAAAAACACCTACGGTTGCAATGCTTGGATGATGAAATCGATAGTTTCAAAAGGGAAGGCAGTTAAATTGCAGGTAACTGTTCTCTACGTTGGTTCTAGTTTGCTTGCGCCGCTTAAGAATGCTGAGCGGGAGATCAGTCGCGAGTACAAGCTCGACCTGCGCGTGGCTGCCTACAACTTCGGTTCGCCCTTGAATCAACACGAGTGGAGCGAGGTCGACCACGATCTCGCCGCGTCGGATGTTGTCTTTGTTATCCATGTAATGGATGGCGAGAACGCAGCGCGGCTGGTTCCTGCTCTTGAACGTTACAGAGAACGTCATCATGCCGTAATCGTCATCAACTGCATGCCAGAATTGATGCGAATGATGCGCATGGGAAGTTTAGATGTAGGCACGTTTTTTCGAGACGATTCCACTGACAAAAAGAAGCGAAGGGGCGAAGGGGAGACGCGGGGACGCGGAGATAGGGAGAGAAAGAAATCCAACCGCGCCTTTCAGTTTCTGAACGCTGCAGGTTCGTGGGTTAGCAGACAGGCGGGGGGACGAAGGATCGGTAATTTAAGTAAAGGGCGACATGGGCACGGGCATTATCTGAAGCTAGTCGACAAATTGCCAACCATTCTCAGGTTTATGCCTACAGCAGGAAGACTACGTGACGTCAAAAACTATCTCTACCTCTTCTGCTATTTCTTACAACCTACGCCTCGCAACATTCGATCGATGATTCTGTTTGCGCTCAAGCACTACGTGAAGGACGGGCGATTGCGCAAACTGAAAATTAATATTCCGGCGCCTGAAGCTTTGCCCTCAGCCGCGATTTATCATCCGGATGCGCCAAAGCTTTTTGAGACGTTCGAGGAATATCGAAAGTGGTACTTGCGACCAAGTCCAAAGTCCAAACTCCAAAGTTCAAAGGCGAAGCAATTAGCTCTCGATGCCGACTCGACTGTCGGTCTGCTTCTGATGCGACCGCAGGTCGTCAGCAAAACAACGAAGCATTACGACGCACTCATTCATGCAATCGAGGACGAAGGCTTGAGTGTTATTCCGGCAATCTCGACGCTCATGGATAATCGGGAAGCGTGTCAAAACTTCTTCATGGACACTAGCAAGAGTCCAACGTCCAACGTCCAACGTCCAACGTCCAAGATCCGAACAACTGACAAGGGACAACCGACTATGGATAAACAGCACTCGCGCGTCAGCCAGATCGTTTCTTTGACCGGCTTCAGCTTTGTGGGCGGACCGGCGATGAACGATAGCGTGGCATCCTCGGCATTTCTAAGAAACTTAAATCGTCCCTATCGGTCCGCGGTTAGTTTGGATACCCAGAGTATTGAAGCCTGGCGGGAGTCGCTCACGGGATTGAATCCGATTCAGGCAGGAATGCAGATCGCGATTCCCGAGATCGATGGAGCCACTGAACCTTTTGTCTATGGCGGCATTTCGGCGACGGACGTGGAGCCGGTGGCGCTGGAAGATCGCTGCCAACGCTTTGCACGACGATTGCGGCGCGCAAACCGTTTGCGTCGAGTTCCTCGCAGCGAACTGAAGCTTGCCCTGGTCCTGTTTTGCTTTCCGCCGACCAAGGGTAACATTGGAACTGCCGCCGATCTCGATGTCTTCCCGAGTGTTTGGGACATCCTTAAGAAATTAAAAGCGGACGGCTACGATGTCGAAATTCCTGCCTCATCTGAGGAATTACGGGGGAGACTGCTCGGTGGGAACTCTGAGACTTTTGGAGCGACGGCTAACATTGCCTATCGAATGGACGCCGACGAATATCGCCGACTTTGTCCTTATGTGGATGAGATTGAGCCAGAATGGGGAAGTGCGCCGGGCAGAATCAATTCGTTTGGAAACGAGCTGCTGATCCAGGGACTCACGCTGGGCAAGGTATTTCTTGGCGTGCAGCCGACGTTCGGCTACGAAGGCGACCCTATGCGATTGATGATGGCTCGCGGGGGTGCCCCGCATCACGGGTTCATCGCTTTCTATACCTACCTCACCGAGGTGATGAATGTGGATGCTGTGATTCACATTGGTACACACGGAGCGCTCGAATTCATGCCTGGCAAGCAAGTGGGACTTTCCGGAGCGTGCTGGCCGGACCGACTTGTGGGCGAACTACCAAACTTCTACATCTACAGCGTCAACAACCCTTCGGAAGGTTCAATCGCTAAGCGCCGATCCTATGCCCAACTGATTTCCTACCTGACACCACCAATGGAGAATGCGGGACTCTACCGGGAACTTGCTGCGTTGAAAGACTTGTTGCTGGCATATCGCCAGACGACAGACGAACGTGAACGCGAAGGCTTGTTTCACACAATTGAGGAGTACAGCCGGACTCTGAATTTCAGTGCGGGTTTACCGCCGCCGCCGCCCGCATACCGCCTTCCCAAATTCAACAGATTTCACTCGGTGCCTAAACGCCTCGACCCCATTTAATGTGATCACCGGAATATCATCTTTGTAGAGTTCTAATAACTCAGGTTCGTTTTCGATGTTCACTTCGTCGAGTTCATATTGATCCTCGCAACCGGCTGCGCGCATCGCCGTCTTGGCTTCTTCGCAAAGATGGCAACCCGGTCGGGAGTAGATGATGACTTTGGTTTTCATGGTTGTGTCATACCATACTGAATAGGGAATTCCGCGCTTGATCATGCCCGAGGAATCAGAATTGTGGAGGGCAAGCTAGGGGCAAGGTTGTATCGAGGAATGGCGTAAATACTGCTTGCCAGTGAATCCGGAAACAGGTTATAAATATCGCCACCGAGCCAATTATAAATCTTAGCGGCACGGCGCTCTTAATGATTACGCAAATAATTCGGTCAATTTCGCAGAGAGTGATCCCTGCTTTGTAGGGAATTGTATGATTCAGGCTCTGCTATTGAAGTAGAAGTGTACCTGCGGCATCGGGTTTAGAGGTGATCTTAGATTCCAATCGACGGAGGTATGCATAGTGGATGGTGCGAATAATCAAGAGCTATCCCAAGAATCGAAAGTCGCGCCTCCTGTAGCAGGAGAGGCCGCTGCGCCTCCGCCACCTTCCGCGTCGGCGAAACCTTCGCCTCCAGCGACAAGACCCGCCCCCAACGCTGCCGGTGCAGTCGTTGAAAGCGCGTCTGATCCGCCAGTTAACAAAATGCGGCGGCGAATTGTTTGGGCCGCCGTGGTCGGATTCTTAACGACCTGTTTCCTGATGTTCCTGCGATTCTTTTTGCCGCGGACAATTTTTGAGCCTGCAAGTACTTTCCGGATTGGTTCTCCGGGTGATTACGCACTGGGCGTCGACACAAAGTGGCAACAGCAATATCGCATCTGGGTAACTAAGACTTCTGACCGCCTCTTTGTGATCTACGCCCGCTGTACCCATCTCGGTTGTACGCCCGATTGGAAGGCAAGCGAAAACAAGTTCAAATGTCCTTGCCATGGCAGTGGCTA
The DNA here is from genome assembly GCA_013812905.1 of Pyrinomonadaceae bacterium. Lineage (GTDB taxonomy): Bacteria > Acidobacteriota > Blastocatellia > Pyrinomonadales > Pyrinomonadaceae > PSRF01. Next base: position 5,843 of record JACCSP010000252.1, on the reverse strand, counting down.
CGACAGCGAGGGCATTAACTTTGAAGGTCCCGCTCCCAGGCCAATGGACCGCGCGCATGTGGAACTCGATCCAGAGGGTCAGATTAGAGTGGACATTGCCAGACTTTACGACTGGCCTAAGGGCGAATCAAGCGATTTTGACCAGCCCGGCGCTTACATTTCTTTGTGACTATTTTTTAGGATAACTGTCGCAGCGAGAGGTTATGGAGCCAGAACGCCCGGATCAAGGGGAACATAAGGAGACTAAGCAGTTAGCCGTGGGCGAGACGGCGAGCTCGAGCCTTGTTGAAAGGGTTCGCGATAGTGGGCTGGCCCTAAAAGAGCGCGCTGTCGAAGAAGCTAAGACTTATAAAGACCCGCAGAATACGCAGCTTTGGAAATCGATCTTTCGCGTATCTCACGATCGCTCTGATCCCCGCAACCGTTCTCTCGCAATACTCTCGAACGTCTTTCTACACCTTCATCCGGCGAAGATTAATCGCGACGCAGTGCGTTACCCATTTACCTGGGGCATGGGTGGCATCACTTTCTATCTGTTCATCGTGCTTACCTTCACTGGCGTGCTCTTAATGTTCTATTACCACCCCACAAAGGCTGACGCTTTTAAGGACATCCTCTATTTAGAGCACGACGTCCCTTTCGGAAAGCTTCTGCGCAATATGCATCGGTGGGCGGCCCATTTGATGGTGATCACTACCTGGCTACACATGTTTCGGGTGGTGCTTACTGGTTCGTATAAGAAACCACGCGAATTTAATTGGGGTGTGGGCGTGGTGTTGCTGGTGCTAACTCTGCTGCTTTCGTTTACGGGCTATCTCTTGCCGGATGACCAGCTCGGTTTCTGGGCGGTGACCGTAGGCACCAACATGGCTCGCGCCACTCCCATGCTGGGATCCGAAGGGCCTTTTGGAGTTCAGCTCGGAATGACTCCATTCAATGACGTTCGTTTCGGACTGCTGGGCGGATCGATTGTTGACTCGAATGCGTTGTTGCGCTCCTACATCTGGCATTGCATTGGAATCCCACTCGTGGCTTCGATTTTCATGGCTGTGCATTTTTGGCGCATACGCAAGGATGGTGGTATCTCCGGCCCAGCGCCGGTGATGCTTGAATCAGAAATGAAGGCAGTGAAGAAGAAATAGAGAAAGATGGCGAAGCGTAGATTCAACTTTAGCAAACGTAAGTTGATTGTCCTGGCGGTGCTGGGGGCCGTCGTGGTCCTGGTTGTGCTGCAGGTCGAAGATTGGCACCAACTATGGAAGATCTCCTCGGCTCCGGACAACGTTCCGATCGTGGCGATGCTATTCCTGGTTCCGTTTTTTACCTGGATGGGAATCAGGCAGTCGCTGGCGAACGATCGGTTGATCAGGGAACTGGAACAGGATCCCAAACTGGCGAAAACTCATCATCGGAAGGCGGAGCCCTGGCGACCCGGGTGGGCGCGTGAACTGCATGTTTGGCCTTATCTGGTGCGCATCGAGTTCCTGGTGGCAGTGATAGTAACGGTTATCCTGTTTGTCTGGTCGATCACGTTGAACGCTCCGCTGGAAGAGCCTGCTAATCCTAACTTAACTATGAATCCGTCGAAGGCTCCCTGGTACTTCCTGGGGTTGCAGGAGATGCTGGTCTATTTTGATCCCTGGATTGCCGGAGTTGTAATGCCATCCCTCATCATGGTGGGGTTAATGGTTTTCCCGTATGTCGATTCAAATCCGCTCGGCAACGGCTATTACACGCTCAGACAGCGCAGATTTGCAGTCGGAATGTTTGCAGTCGGCTTTCTGCAGTGGATCCTGCTGATCGTAATCGGGACGTTCATCCGCGGCCCTGGCTGGATCTGGTTCTGGCCCGGTCAGACCTGGGATCACAACGCGGTTGTGTTCGACAAGAACATAGACCTGCATGACCTGATTGCTACGAGCTGGATCGGTAAAACGCTGCATCTTGGATTTCTTCAGAGCAACTTGGGGAAGTGGATCTTTGGCGCTTTAGTTGTGGGAGGCTTCTACATAGTCGGCGCCCTGTTCTTCCATTGGCTAATGACTGTCGATTTCAAACGCATCTCGCTGCGGCCGCTTCGTTTATTCCCGCGTGATCCGTTTGAGCAGAAGCTCCTGGAACGAACCAGCATTCTGCAGTATGTGACTTTTCAATTTTTTGCGATAAGTGTGCTGTTAGCGATGCCGGTGAAACTTATCCTACGGCTCGCGCTGACGATCAAGTATGTCTGGGTGACGCCTTGGTTCAACATCTGACTGGTTCAAGATCAGACGAACGCGGAGGAATGATCCTGAGTGGCCGACTCTGCTTTAGCTAGCGAAGCCTTGGTGAAGAAAGAGCCTGAGCTTCCAGCGCACGATCCCATCGTGACTCGCTCTACCAGCGGCATCCTGCTGCTTTGCGCTCTGCTTCTGACCGGTTCGCTGGTATGGGCGCTTTGGGACGAAACTTTCGGTCAGCGTCCGTGGAAAGGCACTCAACAGGAGTTTGTCAGCCGTTATACGCGCTACCTGAAGAGTATTAAACCGCAGGCCGGGAAGACTGAAGCGGAAGTTAAAGAGAGCGCTGAGTATCAGACGCTAGACGCCGAAGCTAGAGCTGCGCAGGAACAAGTTAAGCCGGAAACCGCTGAGATAGACCAAAAGGTCGCACAGATTCAAAGGCAGCTCGACGCGGTGACCGATCCGTTCCAAAATCAACGCGGTCGACTGACGGTCATCAACTATAACGTTGAAATTGCTAAAGGGTCCGCCCAAGAGAAGTATCGGAAACAGGCGGAGGAGAAACGTCAGGAAGTAGTCGAAGTTGAGTTGCCGGCCCCTGACGGCTCCGGCAAGATCATCACGCAGAAGATGAATTATGGCCAGCTCGAAAAATTCTACAACGACCACCGGGACGAGAAGGCAAGGCTCCTGGGTAGGAAAGCGGAGCTGCTTAAGGCGCCTACGGAACTGGCGACGAAGCGAGATGATTATCTCCGGCACCACATGACGGGCTTGGGACCGAGTCAGATCGACGGGCTCATCAGGAAGATGGAGAACTTCGACTATTCCATCCTCGGTCACCAGATTAGCGCGAATGAGTCAGATATCGTTGACCGCTGCGAAGTGTGTCACGTCGGTATCCGCGAGCCGCTGGATATCAGACCGGCGGACTTGGCGCCTGAAGGGCCGGGCAAAAAGCCTGACAGTTTGGCGCGCGCATTCGTCAGCCATCCCAACCGGGAACTGCTTCAGATTCATAACCCGGATCGGTTTGGGTGCTCAAGTTGTCATTGGGGCAACGGACGCGCCACCACCGGTGATGTTAAAGGTCACGGACGGCACAAATACTGGCTCTGGCCATTGTTTGAGCGTGAAAATATCGAGGCCGGCTGCCAGCAGTGCCATGCCGGAGATCGGGTTACCCAGGGTGCCGAGACGTTAAACCTTGGTCGAGATCTTTTCGAACAGCGTGGTTGCGTAGGCTGCCACCGTTACGAAGGTTTCGATCGAGAAACGGATGCTCTTTCCGGCACTCGGCAGAACACCGCTCAACTTGAAGATCAAATAATCGGCAACGATAAACAGATCCGCCAGGAGACCGAGGCGGCCAATCAGGCGGCCGACGATGCGGAAGCACAGCGGTTGCTGGCGCATGCGGAGTCGTTGCGCGTCTCGAATAGCCTGCTGGCCGCGCGCATCGATCAATTAAACCTGCAGTCGAAGTACTTGATGCAGGACCAGAAGAAGATTGGTCCGAACCTGAAGGACATCAGGCTCAAGCTACGCAAGGAATGGATCCCTGTCTGGCTCAAGGATCCTCAGGCTTTTCGACCCGGTACTAAGATGCCGACTTTCTGGAGATTTGGGGTCGACCGGGACGGGGACGAGCAAGTCAGAGCTATCTCAGCTTATCTCTGGCAGGAGGGTTTCAGCGGCAAGGTTCCAGAGCAAGCCGGCGGCGATGCGGCTCGCGGTAAGGACTTGTTTGAAACCCGGGGTTGCCTCGGCTGCCACGCAATCGGCGATGGCGAAAGCTCGATGGGTGGGACGTTTGCTGCGAACCTTCAGCGTGTGGGTGAAAAGTCAAACTTCGAATACATCGTGCGCTGGATTCATAACCCACGCGAGCGCTGGGCGCCGTACTGCCCGAAGGAAAAACGCGATCTAACAGCAGAGGATTACAGCAAAAACAACAAGCCCTACGGGTTCGATACAGAGTTGAATTCTCGCTGTCCGAATGACGGTGCCGAGTTGCAAGTTCAAAACATGACGGTCATGCCAAATTTCCGGCTGACTAATGGGGACGCTCGGGACATTGCAAGTTACTTGTTCTCGCTTTCTTCGCCTCCTGCTTATCCGGATGCGTCTTTCATGGACGATCCAAATTTGAAAGAAAAAGGTCATGGGTTGATCAAGCAGTACGGTTGCGCAAGTTGCCACGAAATCAAGGGATTTGAAGAGGAACAGCGGATCGGCAAGGAACTCACGGTTGAAGGTGCTACACCTATTGAGAGACTCGACTTCGCACTGCTGACCCATGACGCCGAGAAGGGTCACGATCCGCTCAAGTTACATGGTGATCACTCGGAGAAACCCTGGTACAACCACAAAGGCTTCTTCGAGCACAAGCTGGCCGAACCATCGATCTATGATCAGGGCAAAGAGAAGGATCCTAAGGATCGGCTGCGAATGCCCAAGCCTTATCTCACGCCGGAATGGCGTAATGCGCTGACCACATTTCTTCTGGGTAGCGTCGGGGCTGAAGGATCCAATGTGCCGGCATCGCTCTTCTATGGTCCGCAGGACCAGCGACGGCAGGACGTTCAGAATGGTTGGTGGGTTATCAAGAAATACAACTGCATGGGCTGTCACGAGATTCAAGTGGGGCAGCGTTCGGTCTTGATGGGCGTGCCATTTTATCAAACGCCAGAGGGTAAAGATTTGCTGCCGCCAATATTGACCAGCGAAGGAGCGCGGGTCGATCCGAACTGGCTACTGCGCTTTCTCAATGACCCTTCTCTCGAAGATCAGAAAGGACCAGTGCCCCCCATTGTGGCAACGGATGAAAGGCGCGGCAGCGGCGTAGACGCCAGTGGGAAAACAAACCAAACTGCGGACGGAAGTGCCGGTCCGAATGGCAACGGAAAGTTAAAGCCGCAGCCCGGGCTGGATAAAAATGGCGTGCGGGTCTATCTAAAGGCGCGGATGCCTACGTTCAGTTTTTCACCAAACGAACTGCAGACGCTAGTGCGGTTTTTCATGGCTATGTCAGGCCAGCAGGAGCCGTACATCAAGAAGCCTCTGCAGCCATTGAGCGAGCAGGAGAAGCTTGTTGCACGACAAATGTTCACCTCGGGTACACCTTGTTTGAAGTGTCATATTACGGGTGACCCAGCGCACGACGTTCAGGCTATCGCTCCAAACTTCCTGCTTGCCGGCCAGCGGCTTAAGCCGGACTGGACGTTCAGATGGCTCCTGGATCCCGCGCAGATTGATCCAGGAACGGCCATGCCTAGTGGATTGTTCAGAAAGGAGGGGGACCGATGGGTTATCAATCTTCCAAACCCGCCGGCCAGTGCGAATGAGTACAGCCAGGACCATGCGGACTTGCTCGTTCGCTATATGTTGTTGCTAACACCAGAAGAGCAAAGACGGTTGCTAGCCACTTCTCCAGTACAACCTGCTGGCAGCACAGGCCCGCCGACACAAGGAAAATTGAGCAGGAAGAACAGTGAGAATCTGGCGCACAGATTCCGTAACAATAGGCGCGAGCCCGCTGTTGCTGGCACAGGTGGGCGAGCTAATATGCGTGCCCCCGGGATGTAAGGTGTGGTGTGCGTCGCGGGTCTACTTCTGGCG
>JACCSP010000240.1 GCA_013812905.1 Pyrinomonadaceae bacterium | reverse complement strand
TTCATAAGCTCACGAACCTTATCGTGAGGCTTGGTTAAAGCAGCTGCGGCGGACCCTAAGGTATTAGGTACGCGCCGCAATACTGGATTTCCACTACCCAGCACGGCTGCTGTCGGTGCGTGCCCGGTGCCGCCGCACTCGCGCGATTACTCCTGCCAACCCGGTGCCGAGCAGCAGCATCGTCGCCGGCTCAGGTATCGGGGCCGCTTGGGTCACCCCGGGGCCCGAGATTTCGAGAATGAAACTTCCGCCCGTGAAGCCGAAGTCGGCGAAGGTCAGCTCCGTGCCGAACTGGTCAGTGGCGAAAAAGAAGCCCTCACTCAGATTAGCGCCCGGGAGCAGCGGAAGTGGTGTGACGCCGAGGAGGTACATTCCGGGCGTTAAGAATAAGTCGCCGAATTCATCCTCCAATGTGGCGACGAACGGCGGGCCGAGGCCGTCTTCATCCACGGCTATGTTAAGAGTGTCGCCCACCCTGTCGAATAGTGATAAGGCTAGGTCGAAGCTGGCCGTCCCGCGGATCAGCACCGAAGAAGAATTACTGACGGTGAAACCGAAGAGCTGAACGGGGCTCCCCGGAGTCAACGTCCCAGTAAAGGTGAAAGTGTCCGCTCTGGCGTCAGGCGCGGCGGCGAGGCCGAGAAGGACTAGCGTCGCCAGCGCAAGTCCGACTTTGCGAATGCAGGTCATCATGATTTCTCCCCTCTGAGTAGGCGATGCGGATCAAGCTGCGGCGAACCTCCGAAGCCCTGGTCCTGCCGTCGGACTCGCATCGCAACAACGGCAACTGCTCACTTTTTTGTGAACGCCCGCGAGGCGCGTCGCACGCGCGCTCATAAAACTTTACTGCTGACCGAAGCGCCGTCGATATTCGGTCGATACGATGAAGGCCTTGACCATCTCGGCCTGGATGAAATTTCCGCCGGACTGGTTGAGCTTCGAGAGCCAGAAGTTGAACCCCTCAAAATTCGTGTCGGGCGCGTCGTCCGGGTTTCTCCTCAGGTACCCGAAGTACTGCATCAACACGAAGGCGCGGTTGAACTCCCGCCTGCCAAAGTCCGAATCCTCTGCGACAGCCCTCAGGACTTGCGCACGGCTCATCGTGCCCGCACCGAGGTTGTCTGCCAGGTCATCCCGCTCCGCCTGCGAGAGTGACCCGCCACTGTTGGCGTTCAGGGCGTCAACGAATTGTGCCGCCGTCATCGCTTGAGGATACGCATGTAGGAAAACCTGCCTGCCAACGAACTCGTTGGAGAACGCCTGCTTGTTGGCCTCCAGCTGCTGCTCCCAGCCCGCCTGCCCCACTACGACCCCCTGCCCGATCCGTTGCGTGTCCGGCAAGAAGACCTGCAGCCGCAGCCGCTCGCCCGTGTTGAAGGAAGCCTGGTGCAGGCGGTAGACGAGGTAGCCCGTCTGTTGGAACTCTATAGAGAGGAAGAAGGCGGCCGACGCGTTAATCCGTCTGACATCAACGCACGGAGCGTTCGTGCCGCAGCCAGTAATCTCGCCCGTCCAGAAGGCGAGCCCCGCCGGATCAGCGTCGCGGTTGAGGAAATCACGGTACTGTTGAGACACGAAGAAAAGCGGGTCATCTATCGGATTCCCAGCCGGCGTCGGAGCGGGTGTGGGTGCTGGCGGAGTAGGCGTCGGAGTAGGATTCGGTGTAACTGAAACCGGCTGCCAGTCAGGATAGACGTCATCCGCCGGGCTGTTGGTGATGTTAGTCCGCCCACTGCCGTCGGCGTTCACCACGTGGACGTCATTGTTGACAATCTGGCCCCCGACGAGTTCGCCGGCCATGAACGCGATCTTCGTTCCGTCAGGCGACCATGCCGGGGAGGTGTCTTCTTTGGAATTATTAGTAAGCCTCACCTGACCGCCACCGTCGGCATTCATCGCATAAACTTCATAATTGCCATCGCGGTCGCTTCCGTATGCGATCTTCGCGCCGCCGGGCGCCCAAGCAGGGAAGGAGTCGTCCGCCGCGTTGTTAGAAAGATTCATCTGACTGCCGCCGTCGGTGCTCATCACATAGATCTCGAAGTCGCCGTCGCGGTCGCTCGTGAACGCGATCTTTGCCCCGTCGGGCGACCACGCGGGAAAGTTGTCGTCCGCCGGGTTCTTCGAGACTTTCGTTTGTCCGCTGCCGTCTTTGTTCATCACGTAAACTTCTTCGTCCCCGTCACGGTTGCTCGTAAATGCGACCCTATTCCCATCGGGCGACCACGCGGGGTCGAGCTCGTCGGCCGGACTATTAGTGAGGCGGGTCTGGCC
>JACCSP010000228.1 GCA_013812905.1 Pyrinomonadaceae bacterium | reverse complement strand
GAGTTCCGCCCCTCCAAATCGCCGCTCGGGAAACCTTGTCATTGCTTATCGATCAATCCAGTGCTCCCCACTGGTTGCGCCGTCAACGGAGGAAGCAGCGGCTCATGTGAGTCAGCAGTCAGCAGTTCCTTTTCGGGCACCTCCAGATCTGCTAGGTCACGCACCCGCAGTACCAGCGCTGCGGCAATCAACAGGAACGCGCCGCCTGCCATCACGACGTAGAGAGGCGCTGCAGGGTTATTTTCCCCAAAGATCCCACGGATGATTCGCCCGAAGAATAGCGATGCAATGATTTCGGGAATAACGATAAAAAAGTTGAAAATACCCATGTAAACGCCCATGCGCGCGGCCGGTAACGCGCCTGACAAGATGGCGTAAGGCATTGACAGAATCGAGGCCCAGGCGACCCCGACGCCCACCATTGTCAGAAGCAGCACCCACTTGTCATGAATGAAGTAGACGGAGAGAAGGCCCAAACCCCCGCAGACTAGCGCAATCATGTGAACAGTTTTGCGGCTGGTTGCGGCAGCCAGTTTCGGCAGGAGGAACGCGATAGCAAACGTGACGATGGAATAGATGGCGAAAGCATTCCCTCCCCATTCTTGCCCCAGCGCGAAGCGCGGATCACCGCTCCCGGAGGCGTCAAAAATGTGATACGAGGTCGTCAGTCCGAAGAACATCCACATGCAGAAGAGACCCAGCCAGGTAAAAATCTGGACCGGAGCCAGTTGTTTCATTGTCTTCGGCATATGGCTGAAGGCATTGGATATCTCCCGGACCAATTCACCGATGACCTTGAATATTTTCGCCAGACCGGTAGCGCTGCCATAGGTTTTTCGGCGCGTGCGCTCAAACTCTGCCATGTTCTCAGGCGGGAATTCTTTGGTAGTGAACACAGTCCAGAGCACCGCCAGGAGAAAAACAACGGCGCCAATCTTGAAAGAGTACTGGACCGTGTGAGGAATACCGCTGGGGGTGCTGCCAGTAACACCATACTGCCGAAAAATGTATGGCAGCGCGTTCGCAAGCGACGCCCCAACACCAATGAAGAAACTCTGCATCACAAACCCGGCGGTGCGCTGATCAACGTTTAGCTTGTCGGCGACGAAAGCCCGAAATGGCTCCATACTGACGTTGATGCTGGCATCGAGAATCCATAGCAACCCAGCAGCCATCCACAACGCGGAGGAATCGGGCATGAAAAAAAGCGCTGTGCTGGCGACAATTGCGCCCACTAGAAAGTAAGGGCGACGACGACCCAGCCTGTTCCACGTCCGATCGCTCATCGATCCCACGACGGGCTGAACCAGCAGTCCTGTCATCGGGCCAGCCAGCCAAAGCAGCGGCACGTCGTCCGGGCTCGCTCCCAGATACGTGTAAATCCCGCTCATGTTGGCGAGTTGCAATCCCCAGCCAAACTGGATGCCCATAAAACCGAAACTCATGTTCCAAATCTGCCAGAAACTCAAACGTGGCTTTTGCATTTGTATTTCTCCATGAAACGCAGATTGGAACCGGCAGCGGTACAGACTGGTGAAACCCAAGAGGGTCCACGGTATTTCGCAGGGCGGAAAGCGGACTCTGTCCCCGCTCTTACGACGAAAACAAACATTGTTTTAGAATACGACTCAATTCATCCTCACCAGCCCAGGGCGCTTCGTCACATGGGTCGCCAACCAATTACCGTAGACCCTCTTGGGTTTTCACACCGATCGACTCATCAACCCTCGTCGGCCGCGGCTCGCCACACGGATTCCCGACGCGAAGCAATTACGACACTACCCGGCAGCGGCAAGGCCCAGTAAAGGCCGCGTCAGATCCCAGTGCCACCGCCAGTAACGATCGCTAGCTGTTCAGAGAGCGGCTTATTAATCATTGCCAGTTTCATCTGGGCAACAAGATCGTCGCCGAACGCTCGGGCAAGACGACTCTCAGTTCCATTAATCACGCACTAACACTAAATAACACTAAAAGTTTCTTCGTGTACCTTCGTGGAGCGATGTTTTTCGCTCGCTGTGCCTATCATCCGTCCGTAAAGCTCAGTCAATTCCTTAAGGCGCTCGCCGAGATTAGCTGTCAGTGCCCCTGGCCTGAAACGCCACGACCAATTGCCGTCGGTGCTGTTCGGAAGGTTCATCCGCGCTTCTGTTCCAAGACCGAGTAGATCCTGCAGGGGAACCACAGCCTTGTTGGCCACCGACGCAAACACTCCGCGAATGAAGTCCCAATGGATCTCCTTGCCCGTGGTATTCAAATAGCTAAGGCAAAAAGATCGCTCCCGCTCAATCTGTTCAGCCGTTCTCGTCGAGCCCCCTCCCGGCACACTGCTAAACCAACCTACTGTCGTATCGTTATCGTGAGTGCCGGTATAGGCCACGACATTGCGTCCGTAGTTATGCGGCAGATCGACGTTCATCGTGTCGCCGCCAAAAGCAAACTGCAGAATGCGCATTCCAGGAAAACCAAATTCGTCCCGCAGGGCAACAACATCGGGGGTGATCACGCCCAGGTCTTCGGCGATAATCGGCAGATCGCCCAGGGTTGCGCGAATTGCCGTGAATAGCTCTTTGCCGGGCGCTTCCACCCAGCGCCCGCGCTCCGCCGTCCTGTCGCCTCCCGGAATCTCCCAACAAGCGGCAAAACCGCGAAAGTGATCCACCCGCACGATGTCGACAACCTTCAAGGTCGTCTCTACTCGTTTGATCCACCACTTAAATCCGTCAGCGAGCATGTGGTCCCAGTTGTACAAAGGATTGCCCCAAAGCTGTCCCGTGGCACTAAAGTAGTCAGGAGGAACGCCGGCAACCACCATCGGAGTGCCCTTCTTGTCCAATTTGAACTGGTCTGGGTTGGTCCAGACATCGGCCGAGTCCTGGGCCACGAAAATTGGAATGTCGCCTATAAACTTGATTCCCCGCTCATTACAGTATTCTTTGAGAGCAAACCACTGTCTGAAGAAAAGAAACTGGTAGAACTCCTGCGCCTCAATCTGATCGCCGAGCTTCTCGGCGGCACTTGCGAGTGCTGCCGGTTCGCGGCGAACATATGCGGCGTCCCATTCACTCCAGGCCAAGCCACCATGTTCATCTTTGAGAGCCCGAAACAAAGCATAGTCGTCGAGCCACGAAATATGGCGCTGGCGAAATTCTTCAAACGCTGTGCGAAGGCTTGAATCAGCGTTCTTGGTAAAACGTGCAAACGCCTTTTGCAGAACTGAATCCTTGAACTTATGTACTGCTTCAAAATCAACGCATTCCTCGGGACTAGTTGCTATTCCTGTTAGATCCTCTTGAATCAGGAGCTTGTCTTCGACCAGCTTTTCCGGACTTATCAGGAGCGTGCTGCCCGCAAAAGCCGAGTAGCAAGCATATGGCGAGTCTCCATAACCGGTTGGTCCAAGTGGCAGCACTTGCCACAGGCTCTGTCCGCTGTCGACCAGAAAATCGGCAAAGGTATAGGCCTGAGGACCAAGGTCACCAATGCCAAATGGCCCGGGCAACGAGGTCGGGTGAAGCAGGATGCCGCTCGATCTGGGAAAGTTCATTTAGTTTTGATTACGCCAACGGCGTTCGCAAATATGAATCGATTGACACGTTGCACTCCGTAGGAGAGCTACGAACGCAACTCCTCACCAACTCCGTTTCGGAAGGGAGCGGATCGTGAGTAGACTGTAAGCTTCCAGATACTCTCCGCTCCTCCGATCGGAGCCGGAAGGTGGTCGGAGGCTCTGTCTCTATAGACATCTCACCCCGCAACGGAGTGAAACCCAGTCTTTCCATGATTCGGCCTCAGCATACACCTATGCACCCGCCGTCTTGGGTGGCAGAGTCAAAGTCACGGTTCCATTCGCAATAGTCGCTATTTCGTCTTTTCCAATTGTCCCTACAGCCTGCCGAATTGTCCCTTAAGCCAATTGCTCCGGCTGGCACGGCGATCTTCCTCTCTTGCGCCACACGATTGAACGAAAAAATCACTGTTTAGGTGCGAACCTGGCGGGCGAATGCGTAGGAGTTGTCGTCATAGAAGAGATCTATAAGGCGCCCGTTTCTGATTGCTGCATGTTTCGCCCGCAAAGGTAACCATTCACGCGTCCATTCAAACATCCGGCGCTCTTTGTCAGTGCGTCCTGAGGCAATGAAAGCACTGCGCGTGTCGCAGAGGAAGCCACCGAAAATCGCGGCGGTTATCCGGATCTTCCCGATTCTGCCCGACGATAGAGAGTCCCCGAATGACTCGGGTCAGCGGTTATTTCGGAAGCGTCGCACGCGGGATACGAGCAAATTAACGTCAGAGCGTTTAAGTTTTTTTCCGAACGCCGGCATACTGCCTTTTCCGTGCACCACGACGGTAGACAGAATTGCATTGCTCGCTTTCTTCGTGGCCCACCACTCAGGGTCCGTGAAATCAGGAGCTTTGAAGATTTTCCCTATTGGGGTGTCGCCCCGCCCCGCGGGACCATGGCAGCGGGCGCAGTTCCGGTTATAGAGTTCATCCGCCTTCCGGTTAAGCCGTTCGTAGTTGCCACTCTTTCTCCGCTGGAAGGTTGCGCGGGCGTTTTCCGAAACGACGAATAGAAAGGTGAACAGAAATGCGACCGCGCTGCAAACAGCAACGCCCTGCCGGGTAAACTTCATACTGCGACGGTGTTAGTTCCTTTTCTATAATCCGGGTGCGGGGGATAGATTGTGAATGTGCCAGAAGACACTTTCATTGCTCATCTCAGGATGTTTTCTCAGGAACATGTTGGCGAGTGGCAGAGCGCCGGGATCGTCCTTAAGATCGGCAAAAATCCCGCTCTCGCGCTTCGCTTCTTCTTTCATTCCCAACTTGCGAAATACCAGCATCAAGTTGTAATGAGCGCCCACATCTTCAGGGTCAATGGCAAGAATCTTCTCGTAACACTCACGCGCCCCTGAAAAATCGTGCTTGATCTTACACAGTTCTCCGAGCTGTTGAAGAGAGATGCGGTCACGTGGATGCGCCCCGAGCACGCGACGAATATTCGCCTCCGCTTCACCCAGCTGCCCGCGCCTGATAAATACGCGAGCCTGCTGGAAAAGCGCCCGCATGTTATCCGGATTTGCCTTTACAACTCCATCGAGCAGTCGTGCTGCCTGATTGTATTGGTCGAGTTCGATGAGGCCAATCGCCTGGTTTACTTGGGCCATCGGCCGATATTTCTCGTCCAGAGCTGCGACGTGAATGAAAGCATCGATTGCCAGCGGATATTGTTTTTGATCGATGAGCGCTATTCCATAGTTGTTCCAGCGTCGCCAGTCGGGCATCGCAATCTTGGGAATTTCGCTGGCCGGCACCGGAACGTTTTCGCCCACGCGCATCACGTATTGTGCACTGGCCATAGTTACAACTGGATAATCCAGCGATTTACCCAGGGCGTAATCACTGAAGACACGAGTGAAGCGGCGATATTGAAGTCGTGTTTTGAGATGTAGTGTGCCGGTCGCGTTCGCCGGCACGCGAAATTGGTAACGAACCAGATCCGAACGGCCTGATTGAATCTGATTGTTCTGCGCGACGCCGCGCGTACGCCAGATGTGATGCTTGTCGTTAAACGATCCGTCCGCCTTTACCAGGTAAGTCTTATAGTTGTGCGCCGACTCATCCAGGTGGCCGTTCGGCTTAATAAACCCGGATTGGTAGAGGGTCTTACCCTTTTCATCTGTCACCACAAATTCAACGTAAGCCTCATAAAAATCCCGCAACTCCGGGGGGAACGAATGACCTATATTCTTATTCGTTACTACCACTTCCGCCGTAATTCGATCAGATGCCTTAACGGTAAAACTGCTGCGATTCAGCGGCGCGATGAACTCTTCCGCACTGACGCCGGACGACTTTAGCCTCAGAGAAAAAATGTCTATGCCCAGCGCATCGTTCTCGAGAAACTTCGTGACCGCGTCAAGCTGCTCCGGCCATTTATAAAAGAACGGTATTGCGGTATTTGCCGCCGCCCAACGATGCGTCGCCAGTTTTCCGTCTTTCGCCGAGACATCAAACAACGGCGCTGGCTCCCGCTTCATGTGACACGTGTTGCATGTCTCTTTATCGCGGCTGTAGTAAGGATGTGGCGACTCTTTTGAAAACGACGACATCTGATATTCGTCGCCGACAGCAAAAGCGCGAATAAACTTGTAGTCGTTTAGTTCTCGCGGTACTTGTGATTTGTGACAAGCGGCGCAAAATTCTGCGGACTTTAATAAAGGTCGCATCATAGCGCGGCGGTGCGATGGAATGTCATCAAGAATGTCCTGATCCTTGATCTCGAATAACAAACGTGTACCGTCTTCCTTAACCAGCAACGCCGGTTCACCCATCACGTAACCGCCAATCCCTTTGCCCGTCGCGGTTTGAATCGTGTGACAGGAAATACAGGAAACGCCCTCCTCGTCAAACGGCCGTTTGACTTTCGAATTGTTTGTCAACGCGCCTGAGAAAAGTGCCGCCGGGTTATGGCAGGATTCACAGTGTCGCGTAAACTCAATTCCCCTTTGCGAAATTAGATCCTTAACGTTCTTTTGATAAAAGGGTTCGCGAAAGGCATTGCCGTGGGCCGACTGGCGCCACTGGCCGTGAGCGTCTGTGTGGCAGGTGCCACAACGAGCTGAAGGGATGAACTTATCACCTGGAATAAAGGTTCCGGTACTGGAAGTAGCATTGCTGGGGGCAAAAGGGTTTGGCCCAAACTTAAAGTCGTACGTTCTAGAGATCTCTTCGATGTAACTGCTTTCCTCATTCTTCGTGTAGCTGGCTGCCGCAGTCGAGGCGATAATCGCCAACCAGGCCCCGAAACACACGAGGAGGAACTTTGCCATGATGTGAACTCGCATGATTCCCAAAAACTCGCCGCAAAAGCATCTTGCGTCTCGCGACTGCTCTACGCCGCAACCGGGTCGGAAGGGTTTAGCCCACCATATTTCCTTAAACTGTGATCGTGCCGTTCAGAGTTAAGTGTGGAACACTCATCCTGAAATTAATTACTATGTTAACTTAGTTGTTTGCAAAGTTAAAGCTAGCTACTGGACTGGAGAAAGCTGCATAGGTAGCTCGGCGAAGGTGCGGAAAAAGACATGGCTTTGTCACTGGAAGTCGGAGAGAAAAAGGGCTTAAGCTCATCCTCCCGCCTGTGCTTTGACTGTTCTGCTTAAGCCGGGAGTAAATAAGAAAGGCTTATAGTGCGCTTCAGCGCTGGCTCTTCTGATTGCCCTTTTTTGCGTAGAAGGTGAAATTTCTTTCGGGTAAAGCGCATGCTCAAAACGACAGGTTGCAAGGCTAGTTTTTCGGAGTTTAGGGGGACATCGTGAAGAGATGGATTTACCAAGTATTGACTATTTACCCGATTCTCTTTCTGCTAAGCCAGTTCGCGCCGCCTGCCCATGCTCAGCCAAAGATTGCATTTACGCCCAAGTTCACCTTGAGGAAAAGCGGCTTGGAGCTGGAAAGACGAACCCAGGCCGGAACTTTTTTTGATGTGGTAGGTCGAAAGTCCGCCGTCTTGGGTTACGAGCATCGGGGGCTCGAATCCTGGGTCTACCCGATGAAGCTCCTGGATGACTTCCAGCTCTCATTTCGCATCGAAGGCTATCCGCTGGAATTCCGCGCTGCGGACCTCGCAGTCCTGATCAATGCGCGTCCTGAAGCCACGACCTTCACCTACACGCACGCAGCTTTCACCATACACCAAACTATTTTCGCTCCAGTAGATGAAGCCGGCATCATCATGCTGCTCGACATAAAGAGTACGCTGCCCATCGGTGTGATGGTCTCGTTTCGGCCCAAACTGAAACTTGCCTGGCCTGCCGGTCTAATGACAGGCAATCTCGAATGGGACAAGAAGGAACATCTCTATTACATCACCGAAGAGTCGAAACGCTTTGTCGGTATGATCGGCTCGCCGTCCGGGCAAGACATCTCGGTCATGCCGTACCAGGAAGAGCCGAAAGATGTGCCGGCACATTTCGTTATCACACCCTCTCCAGAAGATTTGAAGACGAGCTTTATTCCGATCGTCATTGCCGGCGGCGTGGATGGGCGTGAGAAGGCGAAAGCAGTCTATGATCGCCTGCTCCACTCGGCGCCAGCGCTCTACGAAAAAAATGTCACTTATTACGAGCGCTTGGAAAATGAAACGGTGAGCCTAAAGACACCGGATGCTCGGCTCAACAAAGCTTTTAGTTGGGCCAAGGTTGGCCTGGACAAGGGAGTAGCGACCAATCCTTACCTCGGCACAGGATTGCTCGCGGGCTTTCGCACTTCGGGCGACAGCGAGCGTCCCGGGTTCGCCTGGTTCTTCGGACGCGACGCGCTCTGGACCTCACTGGCCATTAACTCTTATGGTGATTTTGGGACTACAAGGAAAGCGCTGGAGTTCTTGAAGAAATTTCAGAGGACGGATGGCAAAATCCCGCACGAGATCTCACAGAGCGCGTCACTGATTCCCTGGTTCACCGATTATGATTTTCCCTGGAACAGCGCTGATGGAACGCCGCTTTACGTGATTGCCCAAGGCGATTACTGGCGAGCAAGCGGCGACAAAGATTTCCTTAGGACGAATTGGGATTCAATCGTAAAAGCTTATCGCTTCTCTGCCGCAACCGACACGGATGGCAATCAACTGATCGAGAATTCAACGAAAACGAAGTTTGGTCATGGCTGGGTCGAGGGCGGTGCGCTTTATCCCCCACACGAAGAGATCTACATGCAAGGTCTCTGGATCGAGGCATCGCGCAGTCTTGCTGACATGGCTACTGCAGTCGGCGATAGTGAGCTAGCCGAGAAGGCGAGCGCTAATGCCGAACGAACACGCGTCGCAATGGAGCAAACCTATTGGCTCGCGGATCGCGGCTTCTACGCGTTCGGCACAAAGCTACCAAGTGAAAAGCCGCCGGAGGCTGAACCAGGCCCAAACCTCGCCGTGCGGCAGGGGCGTATGAATGATCTGAGCGGCAAGCGTATCTACGACGAGGATACTGTGCTCCCGGCTGTCCCGCTCTGGTTTGCGACGATGACCGCGGAGCGTGCCCAGTCGCAGATAGATCATCTGGGCAGCGGTCAGATGGCCACTGACTGGGGCGCGCGCATCATCTCAAATAAAAGCAAACTTTACGATCCCCTCTCCTATCACTACGGTTCCGTGTGGCCGCTCTTTACCGGGTGGGCCAGTATGGGCGCCTACCGTTACGGTCGCCCGCACGTTGGCTACCAAGCATTAATGGCAAGCGCCTTGCTCACTTACACGAGCGCACTTGGATACGTGACGGAATTATTGTCCGGGGACTTCAATGCGCCCTTTGGCCGCTCATCTCACCATCAAATCTGGTCCGAGGCGATGGTCATCACTCCCGCTGTGCGGGGACTGTTCGGGATTGAAGTGACCGCGGCAGGGAAAGAGTTACGATTTGCGCCTCAATTACCTGCTAACTGGAACCAGGTTGAAGCGCGGAACGTCAAAGCAGGCAACGCGAGCTTTGATCTCAGGTTGGAGCGTGGATCCGGAAACTTAACGGTGAGATTCACCCGACGACGTACGGCGAGATCAAACGACGCAAATGGCAACGACAACGCCATCAGTATCACCGTTGCGCCAGCCTTTCCGCTTGATGCGCGAGTCCGCGCCGTGAAAGTTCAGGGTCGTCCCGTCAAATTTGCTACGAAGATTATTGGTGATATACAACGCGCTGATGTGACCGTTGATGCCAACCAAGAGACGATCGACGTCTTATATAGCTACGACGAAGGAACAGACGTTTTTGCAGATCAGGAAATACCTGCGCCGGGAGCACAGAGCGAAGGGCTGCGGATTCTTCGCTCAGGCGCCGATCAGGACGCTTTGCATTTGGTGCTTGAAGGACTCGGCGGGCGCTCCTATCCCTTGAGCGTGCGTACTCCGCACCAGCTTGGCGAGGTCAGTGGTGCCACAGTGGAAGCGGGCCGGACTCCCGCAGCACGCCTCGTCGTAGCCTTTGACGGGCCAGCCGACACTTATGTGAGGCGAGAATTGAGTATCCCCCTGCGGCGTCACAAGAGATAAGGCCGTTCATTACCGAACCGGAGCGTAGCGACCGGATCGAGGCTCAACTAGCCGTTGCAAGATTGTTCTTGCATTCAAGCGAAATGTCGGCGAGATAAGAACACCAAAAACAGTTCAGTCTACCATCCGGTCGCTACCGCTTCCGGTTCTGTATTAACGGCAATCAAGCGCGCGCGGAGAAAATAGTGTTCACCAATTACGGGCCTAACGCGCGCTTCACTGACCTGTTTCGGCGGGCTGAAAAGAATCCTATTTTGGCAGCGTCGGACTGGCCATATCAGGTCAACTCCGTCTTCAATCCCGGAGCGAGCCGCTTGTCCGATGGCCAGACTCTGTTGCTCGCCCGCGTCGAAGACCGCACAGGCATCTCACATCTGACTGCCGCGCGTAGTCAGGATGGAATCACAGCCTGGCGGATCGATCCTAAACCAACCTTTGCTCCCGATCCCAAGAATTATCCTGAGGAAGAATGGGGCGTCGAAGATGCGCGCATTGTTTATCTTCCGGAGCTTGAACAATATGCCATCACTTACACCGCTTACTCCGGGCGTGGTCCGCTCGTATCGCTCGCGCTGACCCGCGACTTCAAAACTTTCGAGCGCCGCGGCATTATTATGCAACCTGAGGACAAAGACGCGGCCTTATTCCCTCAACGAATCGGCGGCAGGTGGGCCCTTATCCACCGGCCAGTTATGCCCGGCTCAATCAGAGACATCCATCTCTCGTTCTCACCGGATCTGCAACATTGGAGCGACAGCTCAGTGCTGTTGGCGTCACGGCGCGGCAACTGGTGGGATGCAAACAAGATTGGCCTTTGCTCCCCACCCATCAAGACTCTTGAAGGGTGGCTGATGATCTATCACGGGGTCCGTGTCACCGGCGCTGGC
Source organism: Pyrinomonadaceae bacterium (assembly GCA_013812905.1). Lineage (GTDB taxonomy): Bacteria > Acidobacteriota > Blastocatellia > Pyrinomonadales > Pyrinomonadaceae > PSRF01. The sequence goes on along the minus strand of JACCSP010000228.1, from coordinate 2,091 downwards.
GTGATCTATCGCTTAGGACTTGCATTGCTCGACCTCGAGGATCCCACGCGCATCATCCGGCGTGGGGACGAATGGGTGATGAGTCCTCGCGAGCCGTACGAAATCATCGGTGATGTCGGTTATGTCGTCTTTCCTTGCGGGCAGGTGGTTGATGAGGCGACCGGAGAGATCCGTCTATATTATGGCGCTGCCGATTCATCAATTGCTGTGGCCCACGGCAACATCAATGAAATGCTCGACTGGCTAATGAAGAGGTAATAGAGTGAAACCCGTCCTCACATGAAAACAAGCTATCCTAAAGGATTCCTCTTGAACGGTAGAAAGCGTCATCCTGCTGGTTCGCGGCGAAAAGGTGATCCTGGATACTGATCTCGCTGAGCTTTACGGTGTGGAAGCGCGGGCACTCATTCAAGCTGTCTAACGAAATAGTGAGCGCTTTCCTTCGGATTTCATGTTCCAATTAACCAGTCATGAGTTTGAGTCTTTGAGATCATAATTTGTGATCTCAAAGCGTCGGGCGGTAGACGATACAAACTTTACGCTTTTACCGAGCATGGCGCCATTATGGCTGCCAACGTTCTTAACAATACCCTGTGACCGCGAATCATCAGAATCAGTGCTTCAATTCGCCCGGCTGGAACTAACAACTGGTTGGCTTTCATTCCTGTCCAAACAAGGTTGTCACAAATTGTGACAAGGTTCATCAGAGTTCGGGGGTCCGATTGAATTTTTTATCAGACGCATCCGCGAACGTTGACTGATTGCGAAACAACTTTCCTAAGGCTGCTGGAGTTGACGTAATCTACTACCACACCCTTGATGAGCCGCTTGTTAGCTTTGTGAATAATTGTCCCTCCGGTTGGGGCTACCACGATGACTGCTGCTGTGTCGGGAGCTAGCGGGAAGCTGGATACGCCCTTTACGTTTTTCTTGAGGAACCCATCGCTTGCGGCATCAAAGAGATCTCGGACCTCTGGGCCGACGTCGATTCGAACCTCCTTTGTAACGTCATATGGGTTGTAATAGAGATAGGTGGGATAAGCGCGATCGTGGAAAAAGTCAGTCGCCAGGCAGTCCAGTTGCAAGATCATTTCCACGTTAGTGTGCTTAACAATCCCACCGAAGAAGCCGACGTAGGAAGCGCCGTAAAGAGCTAAATCAGTCGGGCCCCACCCAAGCCGGATGGGATCGCCCGTCGCATAAGGGCTTTTGCCTTTCCATTCCTTGCGTAGTCCTTCATAGGCGATCACACCCGGATCGTTCTTCCAAAACCCGCTTGATTGATGATCATCTGAATGAGCGTCCCGATAAAACAAGCGGGCGCTGTTGGCCGCATTTAGCATCCACCTCCCGATTGCCCGACTGTAACGATCATCATAGCGAACGAGAGGAACTAGCGCGCCTGCGGTTGCAAACGTGTTCATGGCAAAGGCGTAGCCGCCGCCATCCGTAATGCTGCCGACCAATCCATGACAATCGTAACCGCCCCAATTCTCGGCGATAGTCCCCCAGCCCGGCCTCGCTTTGCTTTCCTCAAAGCACCATGTGAGCAACTTGTGGACATCATATTTGCGGCCGAGTTCTCCGTTGATGCGCGCGGCAAGGTATGCGCCGTAGGGCATCAGGATTTCATAGTGGGGATTCGCTTTTCGATTGTGAAGAAACTGCATTGACCAGTCCGCAGCTTGTAGATATTTCGGCGACCGCCACTTGACCCAGGCCATGTACTCCAGCCAGCCGATGCCGGCCGCCGCGTCGGGTTCTTTCCACTTTCCGTTATCGACGGCTTGCATGGTATTGAAGTCGAAAGCCGTGTGGTCGAAATTTGCGGAGCCATTTTTCCCGCCCATGTGGTAACAGGCGTCGTACCACCGATCAGCAGTCGTCTTCATGATCGTTTCCATTTTGCCGGTATTTGGGTACCGGTCAACGAGGGCATAAAACAGAACGTGTGGCCAAACCTCGTACCAAAAGGTTTGTCCACTCTGGGTAGATGTCTTATTTAAGACCAGGTTCTCTCCATTCTTTCGATTAAAATATTGCTCAACCATCAAGACCCAGTTATACGGCCCACGGGCTTTGTCGATTCCA
>JACCSP010000222.1 GCA_013812905.1 Pyrinomonadaceae bacterium | reverse complement strand
ACCGGATAGAACCCAAGCGCGCTGAAAATGTACCAGGCGGACATTTGCCCGCAGTCGTCATTGCCGCTTAGTCCATCCGGCGCGTTCTGATAATTCGCAAGCAGCGCCTCTCTCACTCTCTCCTGAGTTTTCCAGGGCTGACCACTATAGTCATAGAGATAGGTGTAGTGATGACCGGGTTCGTTGCCGTGTCTGTAATGGCCTCCTACGAAGTTCTCATCAAGCTTGGCATTGAATTGCTTCTGGCCACCCATCAGAGCAATCATGCCGGGAATGTCCTGCATCTCGCAGAACAGATATGTCCAGGGGCTGCCTTCCGTAAATCCGGGCTTTCGATCTTCGCGCGAAGCCCAGCTCTCCTCGTCCCATGTTCCGTCTGCCTTCTTCGGTCGCATGAAGCCCACCGCCGGGTCGTACAGATTCTTATAGTTCCGGCTCCTTTTCATAAACAGCTCATAGTCGTCCATCTTACCCACAGCTTTAGCAAGTTGTGCCACGCAGAAATCGTCATAGGCGAATTCAAGCGTGCGAGAGACTGACTCGTCAGTTTTGTCTTGTGGCACGTAACCCAGAGACTTGTACCATGTCAGCCCACCTCTGGCTTCGTATGCTGTCCAGGGCGCGCGATCAATCCACCTGTTCGTGGCATCTCCATCTGGGGGCGTCATAGCGTTCTTGTACATGGCCGCGTAAGCCTTCTTGAGATCGAACCCTCTGAACCCTTTCACATACGCATCAGCGATGACGCTGTCGGCATGTGTGCCAATCATAATGTTGGAATAGGTAGGGTTGGGCCACATCGGCATCCAGCCACCCTCATCGTACATTTGCAGGAGAGAGGTGATCATTTCCGGTACTCGCTCAGGCTGGATCAACAGAAGCAGCGGATGCTCAGCCCGGAATGTGTCCCAGAGCGAGTAGTCGTTATAGGAGACGCCGCTATGCACTCGGTCGTCGAATGCGCTGTAATAGCGCCCATATTCCGAGAAGATTCTCGGGAATAAGAGGGAGTGATACATCGCGGTGTAGAAGTTGACCCGCTCATCTTTAGACCCGCCCTGAATCCTGAGCCTGCCGAGCGCCTCGTTCCAGATTCGTCGCCCTTCCTCTTTCACCCGGTCAAAGTTCCAATCTGGAATCTCTCGCTTCAAATTGTCTCTGGCTTGGTCAATGCTGATGAAAGATGTACCTATCTTGACCCCGATCACTTCGCCTTGAGTCGTGGAAAAGGTCACGTAACCACCTATCCGATGACCGGACTGTTGATCTCGTCCGTGATTGATATCGGCATCCTCCCATGTCCCGAAGGAGGGGAAAGGCTTGCTGAACTGAATGACAAAGTATCCTTTGAAGTTGGGCAGTGGGGGGCCTAGCTCGGCAGACATGCGATCGGGATTGTAGCCCACGATCTCTCGCTCTTTCGAGTTGATCTGAACAAAGCCCTGGAATTGATTGGAGCGACTGGCGGTAACGACGATGTGAGAAGTTTGGGACGCGGGAAATGTTAACCTCAAAAACCCGGCGCGGGTCGTTGCCGTCAACTCGGCTTTGAGCGGCCTGCCCCTGTCGTCCATGCTGACGGCGTAATAGTTGGGCGCGGAGATTTCATCTTGATGGCGAAAGGGCAATTTCTTCGCGGTACTTAATTCTCCACTGTGGGGCATCAAACTGACTTGACCGTAATCGCCCATCCAGATTGCAGGCTGATGGGTGCCTAGAAAACCCTGTATCGTCGGGTCTTTGTAATTGTACGGGCAGACGCTTATTTTGTTTTCACGGGTCATGGCCGTCCAGTGCGTCATGCCGAAAGGTGTGGCAACACCCGGGATCATCCCGCCATAGTCGTTCTCAGTCGGGCCTGTTGTGCCGATCATCGGGTTGACCTCATCAATAGGGTCTTGAGCGAAAGCATTCACTTTTCCAATAAGGTTAAATGTGAAGCAGATCACGATTAGCACTGCGATGGAGGAAGGCGATTTAGATCTAAAAGCCATTGACATGATTGTATTTAACCTCGCGGCAAAATAGGAACTGCAGGAGCGACATTAAACCGCGCCATCTACCTTTTGTCGAGCAACTTCTCCAGACAGCCTCGAGTTCTTAGCGGCTGAATGAGCTTGTGCCAATGCTTCAGCAACGTGCTGCATGTGCCGCAACAGTCTTGCCAGATTGGTTTGTCTGTGTTGGATGTATTCTCCGAGTATTTGTCCCTCGACGAACTCCATAGCGATGAAGTGCGTCCCTTCACTTTCTCCGATTTCATATATGTGGGCGATGCTCGGATGGTTCAAGGCAGCGGCGGCAGTCGCCTCTTGATTGAAGCGGCGCATTCGATCATGTTTGGCAACAACATCGGCTGGCAGAATTTTTAACGCGACTTTGCGATGCAACCGCGAGTCTTCCGCGAGATACACCTCACCCATCCCGCCCGCGCCGAGCAGCGAGCGGATTTCGTAGGGGCCTAGTTTGTGCCGAAGGAAAGAGTCATGATTTGGCTTACGGCGAGGGAATACCGATGCGCCGGACGAGATCGGCGAAGCGCGGGTCGGAGCTCAGAGGTTCGTATCTCGGATCCACTTTGAGGCGCACTATGTTGAGGTCGCGCACCTCATTGCTCTTCTCGAGCCATGCGAAAGCCTGATCTTTCTCGCCTAGCGCGATGTATATGAGCGCGATCGAAGCCGGCGACACGTAACGCTGCTTCGATAGCTGCCGCAGCTCGTCGAGATGTTCTTGCGCTTCCTCTCGCTTCCCCGCCAATGCGTAGGCGTGTGCGACCGCGGCTACTCCCAGCGGTTTGCGGCCTGACAGCTTGAGGACTTGCCTAAACTCGGAGATGGCTTCGTCATACATCCCTTTTTCTTCGTAAACCAAGCCGAGCCGGAGATGCGCAAGAACAAAGTTCGGGTCCATCTCCAGGATCTTGCGCAGTTGCTCGATGGCCTGATCGGACTGACCCGACAAAGCAAGAATCCGACCGAGCCACAGTTTTATAATCAGCGAGAGCGGGTCCAGGTCCTGCGCTCGTCTTATCTCTGCCAATGCCTCGCGTTGTCGCCCGACTACCGATAAGTAAATGGCGTACCAGTGGTGGGCCACGGCATAGTTAGGATTGAGCTCAATGGCTCTTTTGAATTCGCGCTCTGCAGTGGCCCAGTCTCGGTCGTAAAAATACGTAACATGGGCCAGCGAGACGTGTGGTTCGGCAAGTGTCTCATCGATTTCCAGTGCCTTCAGCGCGGCGGCCTTTGCTTTTGGAAACATCTCATTTGGCGGCATGTCTCCTCCGGCCTCGGGGCCCCCCAGAAGATTGTAAGTGTCGGCCAGACCGCTATAAGCAAGCGCGTAGTTTGGATCTCGTTCAATCGCCTGCTGAAAATACTGGAGGGCCTTCTGGAAACCCTCCCCGCTTCGTTTGTTCCAGTAAAACCTTCCTTTCAAATAGAGCTGATAAGCATCGTTGCTCTCAGTGTAGTGCTTGGCAAGCGCTTTCTGCTCACCCGAAACTTTGAGTTTGAGTTTGTCGACAATCTCTCGTGCAATCTCGCGCTGCGTCGCCAACAACTCCAACATTGTGCGGTGGTACTGCTCGCCCCACAGTAGTTTGTTGTAGCGCACATCCACCAGCTCGGCGCTAACTGTCAGGTTCACACCGCGCTGGACGATCCTTCCCGACAGTACGGCATTGACTCCGAGTTCCTGGCCGACTTTAACGGGGTCTATCTCCTTGCCTTTATAGCGAAAGACTGAACTGGTGGGACTAACTTTCAGGTTAGGTAACTGCGAAAGTCGATAGATGAGCGACTCAGCTAAGCCATCAGAGAGATATTCGCTGTCCGGTTCCGTGCTTCGATTCTGGAAAGGAAGGACGGCGATCGAATCAATTGGTACCTCGGTGTTGCGCGCGCGGAGGTAAAGGCCGAGACCGACTCCGCCGACAACCAGCACAATGACAGCAACGGCTGCGGCCAGTTTGTGCTTTTTGATTCCTGAGATGAGGTACTCTGCGCTGGACGCGGCAGGCGTGGCGCTGGCCGGTGCCGTTGGTACAAGCGCACCAGACACAGTCGCGGTTGTGCTCTGCCGGCTGCTCGGAGAGGTTGCGCTGCGTAAGTCCGGTACTGTGCGATCAATCTCAGCATCAACTTCGAGCTTCCGTTTCAGATTGCGAAGATCGATGAGCAGGTCTTTCGCCGTCTGATGCCGCTCTTCACGATCCTTGGTCAGCGCCTTGTTGACTATGCGCTCCAATTCGGCGGGCACTTCGTGCGTGTATCGCGTCAGTGGCGCGGGCTCTTTTTGGAGAATCAGAGAGATAGTTTCGGTTGGAGTCTCGCCGGCGAACGGCATGTGTCCCGTCACCATTTCGTAGAGCACCGCGCCCAGGCTCCACAAATCCGTCCGCGCATCGACTTTGGTCCCTTTCGCCTGTTCGGGCGACATGTAATTAGCGGTGCCCATCACTGTGCCGGCGACCGTGTTGACCATAGCTTTGGTCGGCGCTCCGGTGTCGATAGCAGAACCCTGCGTCTCAGTCAGCTTGGCGAGGGCCAAAATCGAGAAGCTTCATATAGCCATCGCGCCTGACCATGATGTTCTCGGGCTTGATGTCGCGATGGATGATGCCCGCGGAGTGCGCGGCCACGAGCGCCCCGGCGGTCTGAATCCCGATCTCGAGAATCTCAAAAAGTTCCATTCCTGCGTTGATCCGCTGACGCAAAGTTTCGCCGTCGATAAACTCAGTGGCGATGAAACTGGAATTGCCCGTGGTCCCGATCTCATGGATGGTGAGAATATGCGGGTGATTCAATGCGGAAGCTGCTTTTGCTTCCTGGATAAAACGTTGCAGCCGTTGTTGGTTCGAGGCCAGGTGTTCCGGAAGAATTTTGATCGCGACCTGTCGATCCAATTCGGTATCGAGCGCAAGAAAAACTTCTCCCATCCCGCCCGCGCCGAGCTGCGAGCGGATCTCGTAGCGGCCTAATCGGGTGCCGGCAATTAAACTCAAAAGCTGAGCCGCTGATACGCGTTCATAAGGTTTGGATCCATCTCGACTATCTCCCAAAGTCTCTCAATGCCATGATCTTCCTTAGGACTGTCGATCCCATGGTCATCTGCGATTTCGTAAATTACTGATTCAATGGGTCGCCGACAGTGAGTTCGAATCCGACTGTGGGAATGCCAATGTTACGCTCTGACGTTACTCCAATTAGCTCCAATACGTAACTAAGAGTTCTATTCCGATTAAAGATGCGGTCCGCGGACGAATTCTGCTGGATGTCGGATTATAAGCGACATTTGTGCCATCTTCCTCCGCAAAGCTCTCCGCTCGGGACCAGCTCGTCATCAGTGGGCTGTAAGTTGTGAGATTAAGGCGGAATTCTTCGTGAAGGGAGACTCGAACTCGCGCCATGGGATTATGAATCTTGTTGTCTTTAAGGGGATGAGGATACGCCTTGTTGTGATGCGCGAGTTTCTTGATGACCACTGTCTCAGGGTTATCCAAACATGTGCACGTTCAATGCCGTCTCCGCGAGTACCATTCAGACCGGTGGAAAACTTGACTGTTAAATCACCTTCTTGATATTCTTCGCGCCTCGAACTAAATACTTCCGGATTTGTCGTTCAATGCGAAAAATTGACTTAACCAGTTTTACGGTGGCGACGAGCGAAACAGCGCGAGACATCAATCGGCGAATAGTGCTGGACTTGATTCGTACGCGCCAACCGGTCTCCCGAGCTGACTTGGCACGCCACTCCGGGCTACAACCGAGCACGCTCTCGGCTATTGCAGAACAGTTGATTGCTGAACAGTGGGTTACGGAAGGCGCACTGGGGCATATACCGCGCGGGCGCAAACCGAGATTTTTGCAACTAAACATTGAACGCGCCGCTGTGATCGGGATCAATGTGCGCCCGGCAATTACCACTATCGCGCTCGCCGATCTGAACGCTCGATTTATTGCGCAGCAATCGATAGTCACAGCTGCAGACCCACAAATTTTTGTCAAAGAGTTGGGTCAGCACGTGAAAGCGTTTATTAAATCAAATGCGAAAGTCTTCTACGAAGGAATTGGTATCAGCTTACCGGGACGTGTCGACCCTCAGTCGCAACGCTTAGTCTTTGCCCCGAACTTGGGTTGGCGAGACGTGGATTTCAAACGTTCCCTTGAGCGGGCCACGGGTCTCTCAGTGGAGATCGAAAATGCCGCAAATGCCTGCGCTTTGGCGGAAATATGGTTCAATAATCATTTGAATGGCGTGCGAGACTTGATTGCCGTAACTGTTTCGGAGGGCATAGGTACGGGCATCATTGCGAACGGGCAACTCATTAGCGGCTCGACTGGGATGGCCGGCGAATTTGGTCATGTCTCACTTAATGAAGACGGCCCGCCGTGCAAATGCGGCAATCGGGGTTGCTGGGAGGTGTATGCCTCAAACTCAGCGACAATTCGCGCTTACATGCAGGCAACATCAAGCAGCCGCGCCAACAAAGCGAACCCCAGGCAACGCTCCAAGGAGCCGAGCTTTGAGGATATTTTGCGATTGGCAGGGCAGGGCGACGTGAGAGCAGTGGATGTGCTTGAGCGCATGGCGCATTACCTGGGCGTTGGCATGTCAATGCTCATTACCGGCATCGCACCGAGCTTGATCGTCCTGGTCGGAGAAGTTACGCGAGCTTGGGATCACGTTGGCCCCATCATCAAGAAAGTTATCGCTGAACGCTCGCCAACAGCCCCGATGACCCGCATTGTTCCGGCAGAAGACGCCGCGCAACCTAGACTGCGCGGCACTATCGCGCTTGTCTTACAAAAGCATTTCGGGGCTCCATCGACCGCGTGAGCTTCAGAGCGCGGAGTTGATTTTGTGTCGTTACGTAATTTGTTGCGGTCTCGAATAAAAGCGTGTCTTTGATTTAGCACTTCCACTGGCGCATCGTAAAAACGACTTATATGCGACGTAGGGATTTACTGAAACTCTCGGCGGCGACTCTCACAAGCGCTTGGCTGGCTCCGCTTGGCGAGGGCCGTATGAGAGATGCACCTGCGGTTGATTTCTATTTTCGAGAATTACTTGAAGGTTATTTGCGCAATGCGCGCAAGACTTCCAACAGCTTTGCGGTGTGCGATTATCCGGATGGGACCCTGTTAAAAAGTTGCGTCGCCAAGTCAGGCAAAACTTATGTTTCGGTAGCGCGTATGTTGCCCGCGATGGCAGCGTGGATTGCGGGCAGCCGAGTGCCTTTGGCGTTTCCGGTTGATGGTGAATCTTTCAATCTCTCTGAAGTTGTGCGGCAGACTTTCAAGAACGCTTTTGACCCGAAGCATCCCGATTACTGGCAAGAAGCGCGGCGCGATAAGCCGTCGCAACATCAAGTCGAAGCGGCGCTCGTCGCATGGTCGCTGTGGCTCCTGGGCGGCAAATTCTTGGCAACGCTCACTTCGCAAGAGCGCGCTAACATTCAAGCGTGGCTGGCGAGTTGCACGGGCATACCGGAGCGCGACAACAATCACGCCTGGTTTTCAGCGATCAACCAAGCAACTCGCCTCGCATTGTCAAATCGTTGGAAAGAATTTTCCGGGGATGAAGAATGGATGATCGCAGACGTTAAAGCGATGGATGCGCTTGCTGCTTCCGCCGGGGTTGATGGCTGGTACAGCGATTCGACAGTTGAATCAGTTTACGACTATTACAATTTCTGGACCTACGCGAGCCACTTCCTTTATTGGAATCGTATCATAGGCGGTCGTTACCCGGAATTGAGCGCGCGCTTCTTCAAACGTCTCAAATTGTTTTTAGAAACAGCGCCGCACTTTTTCGCCGCGAACGGCGGACACGTTTTGTTCGGGCGTTCGCTTATCTATCGCTGGTCTGTGTTGATGCCTTTGGTCGAGGCATACGCGCAGGGTATGTGGCCGCACTCACCCGGCCTGTTGCACGCAATTGTCAGGCGCAATCTGGAGTTTCACTGGCGACTTGGCGCATTTGATAAAGAGCGCGGCAAACTCCGCGAAAACTTCACGCCACATGGCAGCCGCGACATACGCGAGATGTACATTGATAACGGGCATCCTTACTGGTGTATGCAAGCTTTTTCGCTGTACCTGATCCCCGAGCGGGATGCCTTCTGGACGGCGCGTGAGGAAGCTTTGCCGATTGAGCGGGCGGATTACCTCATTCCTTTTAAGGGGGCGCGCATGATGCTCGTCGGCACTAAACGCTCCGGCCACGTGCGTTGGCTGCAGTCGCAAAACGAGCCGCGTAAAAAAGTTCGCTACCGCGACCAGTACATCAAGTTCGCTTACTCTTCTCACTTCCCGTTCAACCTTCTCAACCAGGAGAATCGCTGCCCCTGGGACCAAACGCT
>JACCSP010000201.1 GCA_013812905.1 Pyrinomonadaceae bacterium | reverse complement strand
TCCGGGATCATCGGGAGGCTCTGGGAAACACAGCTATGGAAGAACTAGGCACCCGCTCCACAATCGAAAGAGTGGAAACGGAAACTCTCTTCCTAAGGTGCTAGTGCGCTCAGTTTCTATCCCACTTGATTGGAGCCTAGGGGATGACGCTTCAAGGAAACCATTAAAACATTTCCAGCCTGTCGGAGCCCGCTTAGACACCGGGCTAAAGCGGTGTGACTATGAAAATTATGAAACCTAAACTAACGCTCGACGCATCAGCACCTGTTTATTGACACGCCTTAGAGTTGAAGCAAGAATGTGACCGCCTTGGCCATCCTTCACTTGATTGAATTTATGCTTATTGATTTTGCCGAAGTCGTAAAGCCTGGAACCCGCGATGAGTTGCTGCTCGCATCAATCGCCTGGGACCGTTTGCCTCGTCATGTCGCAATCATAATGGATGGCAACGGCCGCTGGGCGGCGCAGCGCGGCCAACCGCGGATCGCCGGACACCGAGCCGGTGTCGAAGCGGTTCGGGCGGCCGTGGACACAGGTGCGCGGCTCGGCTTGGGAGCTCTCACGCTCTACGCTTTTTCAACTGAAAACTGGAAACGACCGCGCTATGAAGTTGATGCCCTGATGCGGATGTTGCAACGTTATCTTCGGCTCGAGCTCGATGAGATCGACAGACAGAACATCAAGTTTCAGACCATAGGCCGAACGGGCGCGCTGGCAGACACTGTGCGCCGTGAGATTGTGAAAGCTACCGAGAGAACTGAGAAAAACAAAGGAATGGTATTGACGGTGGCTCTGAATTATGGCGGCCGAGCCGAGATTGTCGATGCTTGCCGCGCTGCCGTGCGGCGTCTGCTTGATGAAGGCAACTCGCCTGACGAGCTGACAGAAGAGCGCATAGCGAATGAACTCTACACCCGCAATCTACCCGACCTGGATTTGCTGGTGCGTACCAGCGGTGAACTGCGCATCTCCAACTTTCTGCTGTGGCAGGCGGCCTACAGCGAAATCTATGTGACTGAAACCCTCTGGCCAGACTTTCGCCGGGTTCACTTGCTCGAAGCCATCATTGACTATCAGGGACGCGATCGTCGCTTCGGCGGGTTGAAGCTAGTAGCAAACGTAAAGTGAATTTAGTTTTTGATTTGCGATTGAATTCAGGTCGATCATCAGACGGGGAGTTTGGGTTCGTGTTTTGTTAAACTCAACGGCGCAGTTCAACAAAAATCACAATCAAAAATCTGAAACTGTAATGTCTCGTATCATTACCGCTGTCATCGTCCTGCCTTTTCTTATCGCTTCCATCCTCATTTCCTGGTTGCAACCTCTATTCGTTGTTCTCGCGGCTGCGGCGATGGTGGCGGGCTTATTTGAGTTTTATGTGCTGGCGAAGCGACGAGACCTGAAGCCTGACGCGGCCATCGGTTATCTCGCTGCGGCCGCATTGTTCACGGTCTTCTATTTCAACGACCCCGGCCCAAGGTCCGATTTCTTGATGATGCAGCTAATCCCGCTCATCTTGATTGTGTTTACCGCGGCGACACTGTTTGCGGTCACTTTGCGCGGTGCACCTTTTGACAAAATGATCGCCTCAAGCGGAGCGACAGTTCTTGGCGTTCTCTACGTAGTTCTGCTTGGTGGCCATTTGGTGGCTGTGCGCACCGGATTCAACCAGGCTCTCTCAGCGGATCTCTTATGCTTTTTTTTTCTAGTCCTTATGGGTTCAGATACGGGCGCATACTACGTGGGCTGGGCATTCGGTAAACACAAGCTGGCGCCGTCGATTAGCCCGGGAAAGACCTGGGAAGGAGTTGCCGGGGGATTGCTCGCGGGTCTGCTTATGGCCACACTTGCTCACTTCTGGTTTTTTAGAGAACTACCGTTGAAGTGGGCCCTTCCGCTGGCGGCGGTAATGACAATCGTCGGTATTCTTGGTGACCTGACCGAGAGCGCACTTAAACGGAGCGCGGGTACAAAAGACGCGGCCAATATACTACCTGGTCATGGCGGTTTACTCGACCGTCTCGATAGCTTGCTCTTCAACGCGCCGGTCATCTACTATTTTGGCCGCATGTATTTTAGTGGCTAGCACCTTTCGCGGGCAAAGATTCGTTCCTCTCATCGCTTAAAATGAAACCCAGCGGCATCGCTATCCTCGGATCCACAGGCTCGATCGGCTGCAACGCGCTGCGCGTATTAGAAGCCCTTGGCAGCGATCGTTTTCGTGTTGTAGCTCTAAGTGCCGGTCGTAACGTAAGTACGCTGGCCGACCAGATTGTCCGCCACTTGCCGGAACTGGTTTCCGTGGAAACGGAAACCGCCGCCCACGATCTTCGCGCTCAACTCTTCGAACGAAATCTTGATCTTCCGAGAATCGTTATCGGGGAATCCGGCCTGGTGGAGGTGGCCACACATCCGCACGCAAAGACGGTTGTATCAGCAACTGTCGGCGCCGTTGGTTTCGTGCCAACTCTACGCGCGCTCGAAAGCGGCAAACGCGTCGCCCTGGCCAACAAGGAGACCCTGGTTATGGCCGGCGAGTTGATGACTCGGGCCGCCCGGGCTTCCGGCGCGGAGCTATTGCCCGTTGACTCCGAACATAATGCGTTGCATCAATGTCTGCGGGGGGAAAAGCCCCACGAAGTTCGGCGGATAGTGCTAACTGCGTCAGGCGGTCCCTTCCGCACCAAGAACAAGAGCCAGATGCGCGAAGCGAGTGTGTCGGATGCGCTGCATCACCCAACCTGGAACATGGGAAACAAGATCACCATTGATTCGGCCACCCTCATGAATAAAGGACTGGAAGTGATCGAGGCGCATTGGCTCTTTGACTTCGAAGCTGATCAGATTGGAATCGTAGTTCATCCGGAATCAATCGTACATTCCATGATCGAGCTAGTAGACGGTTCGGTGATAGCCCAGATGGGAGTCACCGACATGCGTCATGCGATCCAATATGCGCTGACATATCCGGAACGGCACTCATGCGAACTACCTCCGCTTGACCTGACAGCGCTAGGCACACTCCATTTTGAGCCTCCTGACCTTGATCGTTTTCCCTGCATAGCCCTTGCCTACCGAGCCCTTCGGGAAGGTGGCACGCTACCCACGGTTCTAAACGCCGCCAATGAAGAGGCCGTGGGAGCGTTTATTGAAGAACGCATCTGTCTAACTGATATTCCTCGGGTGATCGAGTTGGCTATGGATCAACATACGACTAAACCTGCCCTGGACCTCGAAACCGTCCTCAATACGGACCGAGAGGCGCGCCTGGCCGCTAAAGTGGAAATAGAGAAGTTATCAAGACCTTCAGATCTGCTAGCCGAACACTCCGTTTGACGCGCCCTCACCAGCCCACGTACACTCGTTGACGGCACCCCGCAGAGGAGGTGTGGAGTCTAGCGTAGCCGTTTCCCTGAGATACGTGTCCGAGATATAGTTTGAAAAGAGATGTAGATTAATGATTACCAACATTTTAGCCTTCATATTCATTCTTGGCTCGGCTGTAATTCTTCACGAGTTTGGCCATTTCATTGTCGCCAAGCTACTCAGAATCCGCGTGGAGACATTCTCGGTAGGATTTGGTCCTCGGTTGTTTGGTAGGAAGTGGGGCCAAACTGACTATCGGGTCTCGGCCGTTCCGCTTGGGGGATACGTAAAACTCGGCGGCGATGAGTCCAACTCACCCATCGAAGGCGCCGGGGCTACTGATATACCGAAGGATGAAATGTTCAATCTTCGTCCGCGTTGGCAGCGGATTTTGGTGGCCCTCGCTGGGCCTGTGATGAATATACTTACCGCACTCGCTATACCCTTTGCTGGCGCGTTGATGTATGGAGTTCCCGCAACACCAGCACCGGTAGTGAGCACAATGGCCCGGGGAGGTGCTTCCGAGGTTGCGGGATTGAAGACAGGCGATCGAATAGTGTCATTCAACGGCACCGAGAACCCGAAATGGAACACGATCCGTGGCGATGCGCTCCTATCTCCTGGCCAGCCTTTGCCTCTAGTCGTCGAACGTAATCGCGAGCGCATACCGCTTACCCTTACACCCACCGCAATCACTGAAGATGGAGAGACCGCCGGCTATATGGATTTTGTTCCTGACTACGGGGACGTCCCAGTTCTCGTGCGGGAAATTGAGCCGAACACCCCGGCGGCTGAAGCGGGGTTACAACCGGAGGATCGCATTCTAGCAGTGAACGGCCAAGCAGTTCGAAGCGCGGAGCAGGTAACCCAGTTCATCCGTGATCACAAGAGTCAGCCGATTACACTAACCGTCAACCGGGCTGGCCAACAGAAAGATATTACCGCCACGGCTCGCAAGCTTCAGGATGGACGGGAGCGATTAGGTTTCCGTCCCGATGAGGAAATTCCGCTGCAGTCTGTTGGTATGGCTGGGGCAGGGTCCTACGCAGTCAACAGCAATCTTGAGATTCTCCGTCTGACGGGGAAAGCCCTGGGGCAAGTAGTCACCGGCCAGCGCTCGGCCAGGAATACCCTGTCTGGACCAATCGGAATCTACAACGCTGCCGCCGCATCGGTCCAAAGGCTCGGTTGGGCCGGGCTATTTGCCATGCTCGGGTTCCTTAGCCTTAACCTTGGCATCTTCAATCTATTACCAATTCCTGTTCTTGATGGCGGGGCAATCTTCCTGCTCTTGCTTGAAGGTCTGCTGGCAACGATTGGTCTAACGATATCGATGACGGTGCGCGAGCGCATTCAGCAAGTCGGTTTCGTGATGGTCATCCTGCTAATGGTCCTTGTCATTTCCAACGACGTCATAAAGTTATTCTCCAGCCGTCCCACCAACAGCAGTAGACCCGCTGCGACGGAGCCAGCTAGATAACAGAATTGATATATGCGAAAGTCTCGACCAGTAAAAGTCAAAGACATACAGATTGGGGGCGGCGCGCCTGTCGTGGTTCAGTCCATGACCAAAACCGACACTGCTGACGTAGGCGCCACCGTGGCACAGATAGAAGAAATGGTCAGCGCCGGATGCGAGATTGTGCGTCTGGCCGTGCCGGACAATGACGCCGCGGTGGCGCTGAAAGAGATCCGCAAGCGGGTACCGGAAGTGCCGATCGTTGCTGACATCCACTTCCATTACAAACTTGCCCTAATGGCCCTCGATGCTGGTATCGATAAACTTCGATTGAACCCCGGAAACATCGGGAAGCGCGAACGCATCGTCGAGGTCGTCCGTGCTGCGCAAACGCAAAAGGTTCCGATTAGGATTGGCGTGAATGGGGGCTCGCTGGAAAAGGATTTACTGAAGAAGTATGGCACTGCGACCCCGGAAGCCATGGTTGAGTCAGCGCTTCGACACATCCAGATCCTGGAAGATCTCGGATTCACTGACACGATAGTTTCGCTGAAAGCTTCGGACGTGCACCGCACGGTCGGCGCCTATCGATTGCTCGCCCAAAAAGTGGATTACCCCTTCCACCTGGGCGTGACCGAAGCCGGCACGGCTTTCACCGGGACAGTCAAATCCGCCATCGGCCTTGGCATTCTGCTGCACGAAGGCATCGGCGACACGATTCGTGTGTCGCTTGCTGCCGAGCCGCAAGAGGAAGTTCGCGTCGCTTGGGAAATTCTGAAATCCCTCCAGCTACGCGCGCGTGGCGTCACGGTTGTGGCCTGTCCTACCTGCGGCCGACTCGACGTAGATAATTTTGTAGAGATTGTAACCGAGATCGAGCGTCGTCTGGCGCACGTTGAAGAACCGCTGCACCTTTCGATTATGGGTTGCGCGGTGAACGGACCAGGTGAGGCGCACGATTCGCAGCTGGGGGTGACGTTTGGACGCGGGGTGGGGATGATTTTTAAGAACGGAGTGCCAATGCGGAAGGTCGCCGGCGAGGACATAGTCGAAGCCTTCGTCATGGAAACGGAGAAACTCCTGGCCGAAATCGCTGCCCCGAAGACCGAAGCCGAACTGGTTGCCATCAAGTAAACTGGACAGACAATTGCTGCAGTAAATGAGGACGCCTGATACATTCCGGCGGCCTCTTTCTATGTCAGCCAAAAACAACTTCGCTTTTTGAATCACTTCGGAACCGCCAGCGACAGCGACCGGATCCAAGGACTCAACGCCCGGTAAAACGAAACTAAGACGAAGTTGATCTCAGGATCCGGGCGCTAGCGCTCGAGGTTCCGTAGTGGGGCACGATGCGGCCATGGAAAGAAACAGAGCGTCGGTGGCAGGTTTGCGATTTACGTTCACTATGAGCTGTTCGCGAAGCTCCTCAATTCTAGAGATCCATGAGGTAGCGCTGCGGCTGTTAATCCGCTCACTTATCTTTTGTAACTGCGGAAGTACATCTTCGTTGATTACGTCACCGGAGCTAATTTCGAACGATAGCATTAAGGCATCGCGAATCAAGGTCTCCAGCAACTCCAGCCCAAACTCATATTCATCCTTGTGTTTCGCCTCATTCATCTCTTCAGCAAGGAGCAAGAGACGAGAATGATCCCCGGTAATGGCCACCGCCGTGAGCACCTGCAGCATCGCGTTTCGTCGCTCCTTAAAGCTTTCCAGATCGCCCGTCAGGGCCCGCCCGATGCTGCCGTTGCCGGCCCGTGCCCTTAGCCCGGCCTCTGCCGGAGTCGCAAGTTTATTCTTCACCAAGTGTTGTTCGATCTCCGCCGTTGTCAGTGGTGAGAATCTAATTGCTTGGCAGCGCGACCGAATTGTTGGCAGCAGTATAGCGGGCCGCGAGGTGATGAGAATGATGTGAGAGGTAGGTGGCGGTTCTTCCAGAGTCTTCAACAGGGCGTTTGCCGATTGGTCATTTAGCTTGTCAGCGTCGTCCACGATGAATATCCGCGCCTTACCTTCAAAAGGTCGAAAATTGGCTTCACGTTCGATATCACGCATCTGATCTACGAGCAACACGCGTTTAGGCGCCACCACCATTCCTACATCGCCGTGATCTGTCCAAATGATTTTCTTCCAATCATCCGAGTCTTCGGATTGAGGAAAATTGAAGCGGGACATTCGCCTACATGCCGGGCACTTGCCGCATCCTTCGTCGCCTTTCAAAGCACGACAATTGAGCGCCTTGGCTATCTCCAGGGCAAAGAGCTTTTTCCCAACACCCTCTTCCCCTGTAAACAGCAGCGCACCGGGAACTCGCGCCGACGCAACTATTCGTCTGAGCAGCTGTTTTACTCGTTCGTTGCCGGTGAGTGGATCAAACATGTCTATAGTGGCTGTGTCTGGCGAGATCCTGCTGCCGCCGGCTCTCTCGAAAAGATCTGGCCCCGAGCTTTTAGAAATGGGAGAACTATCTCTTTTACGCGTTCATGAGTTTCTTCAGCCGGCCCCTTCGTCGTGACAATGCGAAAGCGCTCGGGTTCCTTCTCCGCCAGATCCAAATAGGCCTCGCGAACCCTGGTGTGAAATTCCGCATCCTCCGAGTCGAGGCGGTCCCCCTTTTGCCTGCCCTCCGACCTGCGCCGGGTTCGCGCAGAAGATTCGGCTACGGACAGGTCAAAGAGCAGGGTCAGATCCGGGAGGAGACCTTCAGTGGCGAGCTGGATAATCTCGGAAATTAGGTTGGCAGAAAACCCTCGACCGGCGCCCTGGTAGGCTTTGGTGGCATCGGCGTAGCGATCCGATAGCACGATCTGTCCAGTTTCCAGCGCCGGTCGCAAGACGCGTCGCACATGCTGTGCGCGGTCGGCTGCAAAGACCAGCAATTCCGTAAGCGGGTCAACCTGTTCTTGAGCGTCGAGCAGGGCGGACCGTAGGCGCAGACCGACAGGTGTTCCGCCCGGCTCGCGAGTGACGAGAACCTCGCAGCCTTGCGAGCGCAGAAAGTTAGCCAACAATCTCAATTGTGTCGATTTACCGCCGCCGTCTATGCCCTCGAAGGTGATGAAGGTGCCAGCCACAAGTCCTCTAGTGATGGGAGATTATTCGGCGAGTGTAAACGAATCTTACGATTGGCGCGAGTCAGCGGATTCCCGGGCAGACTGATGAGCATCAACCGGACCGCGAACTTCCCGCGCGTGCGAGATGGTGGAAATAGCATGCTTGAAGATTAACTGCTCCTGCGAACCCGACTCGAGTAGCACTGAGAATTTATCGAAGCTTTTGATTTTTCCCATCAACTTCGCTCCATTCAAGAGATAAACCGTCACTGTCGTTTTCTCGCGCCGGAGCGTATTCAGGAATGCATCCTGAATGTTTTGCAAAACTGGTTTCCCGTCTGACATGGATCCACCTTAAAGCTAAAAACTAAAGCGGGAGCTGTTAATTCAGATTACAACAACAGCGGCAGGGTATACTATGGCAACGTACCGATGCAGTTTCAGTAAAAATAGCATGCCAGCCTAGGGGACAATTCACAGCCTGAGCAAGGCAGGCCGGGTTTCCTTCCCAGTCGCGCGAGAAATTGCTAAAGCATAGAGCGAAACCTGGTTCTGATATTCCTCGATCCTGCCTTTGACCTCAAAGTCAGTCTTGTAATCAATCACCGTCCATGGCCCGTCTGGCCCTTGCTCCTGAAACGCAAGGTCAATTACGCCTTCAACCATCGCTCCGTTGTCGAGTTTGAGGCCAACCGGAACTTCTCGCCGGCATCGCCCCACTTTCGCCGCGGCAGCCGCACTCTGAATTAGAGGATGACGAAGAGCACGATGCACCGTTTCCACCGCAGCGACAACTTCATTCTCCCTAGCGCCTAGGATTCGCCCCTGAGCCCGGGCGACGTCTGCGATCCCATCATGGTTCGAATTGAGCGGTACGACAGAAAGAACCGCGTGAACCAGGATTCCAAACCGTTTTCCGTGCGGTCTGGAGAAATCAATCTCTATCGATTCAACTGCGACCTCACCAACTGCCGTGGTTTTGGACGCGACCAAGGCTTCGGGATCAAGGTCTTTCTTTTCACCGTCCCGTGGCACTGCGACATGCGAAGTCGCAGTTACGACTCTCCATTCCGGTTTGCTCGCTACCTCGCGAATACTAGCGCGCTGCTTTTGCCACTCTGCATGGACTCGAATTCCATCCTCTGATCGAACCTTGTTGTTATCTTCTTTGAGAAACTCCGTCAACCTCGAGCTGGTGTGGCCCTGACTAATCGGCCGAAGTACCGCCGGATCCCACCAGACCACATGATGCTTACCAGCTTTCGGCCGGTGGAGGCCAGGACTCACAGACCCACGTCGACGCACTGCTTTTTGCGGTCGCGCGACTACATTGTCGTTACCAAACTGAGGACAGCCCGGAGGTTGCGTTGATCGCGGTTTGAAGCAGATGTCCTCTGCCGGGTACAACACCGGATTCAGTGTCGCCAACCATCCTTCGTATGCAACGTCTCCCACTGCACATACCACGAGGAGGTCTCGCGCCCGGGTAGCAGCCACATAAAGCACGCGTGCCGCCTCTTCTTTTTCGATCCTCATCTCTTCCTCTGCATTCTCCTGGACTTCGATCGGAGTGCAGCCTGCAAGCTTCATCGCACTCAATCCGGATGTTTGATCGACCCACTTGGACGGCTCGCGCGAGTCTTTCGCCGTTATGTCGACCAACACTACGACAGGAAACTCAAGCCCCTTCGCTTTATGTACGGTCATGATGCGAACGCCGTCGACTCCATCTTCCATAATGGGGGCGTCGCCGATGTCCCCGCTCTCAGCTTCTTCATCAAGCCAGTCGACAAACGCCCGGAAAGATATCAAACCGTTGCGCTCCGCGCGGCGCGCCATGTCAGTCACACGCATGATATTCGCGAGTGCTTGCTCACCGGTGGACCAGTTGGCAAATCCAGCGTGCGCGCGTGTCTGGGCCAGAAGGGTTCCCACCGTGTCAGCAATCGGGCGTCGATTCCGTTGGCGATGAAGCTCTCGCAAGATCCCAAGTGCATCAGTAACTTCGTGAGAACCACTAGCGGTAGCGACCGGGTCGCCCAGCGCCAAATCATCGGGTGGTTGCTTGAAAGGGTGCAACGTCGAGCACCGACTGCGATAGGTCAGCAACTGCGAATCGGTGAAGGCGAAAAGGGGCCCTTTGAGCGTCGCAA
Source organism: Pyrinomonadaceae bacterium (assembly GCA_013812905.1). Lineage (GTDB taxonomy): Bacteria > Acidobacteriota > Blastocatellia > Pyrinomonadales > Pyrinomonadaceae > PSRF01. The sequence continues at coordinate 37,147 of JACCSP010000201.1, read as the reverse complement.
AGACCGCGAGTTCGTCGTTGGGCCATTCAATTGCAGTGAGCGCGTTGCGGATCGCTTCTACCTCTTCGCGCGAATGAAACGAGCTTCCGCCTACGAGCAAATGTGGGACGCGATGAGCTTCCAAAGCTTGCACATACGGCCTGGCTACGTCAGTGGAGTAGTGGCGCAAGCGCCGAAACAAGAGACAAATGTGTCGCGGCTGAAGTGGTACCCGCTCTGAACGTTCCCGCTCAGTAACAGTCCAACCACTCTCGTTCACCATCCAATCAACGAAAGCTGCTACGTCTTTGGGTAACGACTCGTCAATTTTCCAATCAACAACCCTTCCAAAGTCGCCGTACGGTTGGGATACTGGGAGCGCGACAATCGCGGGTTGAGTATCAAGAACGGTTTTGGAGGACGCGAGGGGAACATAGTGAGCTTGGGTTGAAGACTGATCTGACATTACTGGCGCAAAAGCGGCATTCACAGCCTCTTGAATCTCCGGGCCGGAACGAAAACTAACATTCAACTCAACTAACGCGCCTCCTGAGGCAACTATCTGCCGCTTAACTTCCTGGTAAAGAGCGACGTCCGCGCGTCGAAAACGGTAGATCGACTGTTTAGGATCACCAACGATGAAGAGCTTTCCCGGAACTGGTCGTATCTGACGCCAATCGTCCTCGTCTGGATTATCTGCGCTAAGCAACATCAGGATGTCGGCTTGCAAGGGGTCAGTATCCTGAAACTCGTCGACGAAGATATGAGTGAAGCGTTGCTGCAACGCATCGCGGATGTCGCGATGGTCCCGGATTAGGTTGCGAGCCCGGAGCAGTAGATCAAGAAAATCAAGATACCCCGCACGCTCCTTTAATTGCTCAAATTCGTCAACAACCGGCCAAAGTTCTTCACGCAGTCGCGGCGCGAGATCGGCTCCCGCATTGTCGACAAACTTCTGAACCCGAACTTTCAATTCATCGCGACGGTTTCTTATCTCATCAGCGGGAAAACTATCTCTGGCGTAATAGGCTTTCCAATCTTTTGCCCGTCCCCAACCTCCAAGCAATCCAAACAATCGCGCTTCAATGCCATCATAGTCGCGAGGGTTACCGAGGGACTCGAGACGAGTAATTTCCGAAACGAAGCGTTTCAGGTAACCAAGTGACTTGCTCAACCACTGCTCCGGATGACCAACTTCTGACCACTCACCCAGTTCCTCCATTTCAAGGACCAGCGCATCAATGTCAGGCTCTCGATCAAAACCCTCGAACAGCTTCCAAGGCGTCGTAAAATCGCGTTCCTTTACAAGTGCCCACGCTGCCGTCCGTAAGATCGGCTTTGGCCCACTCTCACGGGGTCGTCGTGCCAGGGTTCCACTCCGCCTGCCCCCGAATTCTCTTCGGGGAAGCCTCCTAAGAATTCGCCTCACTCCCTCGCCCGGTGCGGCCAATTGTTTTTCGAACCATCGCTCGAAGGCCAAATCAAAGAGCGGATATGCTAAGTCGTCAGGAGCAACGTCGAAGAGGGGATCGATGCCTGCTTCGACCGGATGCTCGCGCAAGAGATCGGCGCAGAAAGAGTGAATAGTGCCAATGCGAGCCTCCTCAAGCTCCTGTACAGCCCCGGTCAGTAAGGAAATTGTCCGTGGTGAAGAGACGTACTTCTGCCGGGCCACCTCGATCGCAGATCTTAGTCGAAGCTTTAGTTCGCCCGCCGCAAAATCAGTAAAAGTAACCGCGACTGTCTTCGCCAGGCTCACGCGACTGGAAATTATGCCGGAGAGAATCCGCTCAACGAGCGAGGTGGTCTTGCCAGTACCAGCCGCCGCCTCAACTACCAAAGTGGTGTCAAGGTCGTCGCAAATGCGGTCCCGCGCCGGCTGATCAGCCGTCTTGTACTTGTCCTTCAAAGTGCTTGCTCTCCCTGCCGCCTGCCCCGCCCGTCTGCCCCTGCCTCCTGCCTCATGGCAGTTCCCGGATACCTCTCAACTGAACCAAACGATCTTTGGGCTTATTGCGCGTTCGAATTTCTTCAAGGCTTCCACATACTGCCAGGAAATCACACCAGCCACAGGCCCCCTCTTCCGGAGCCGCTGGCAGGAAGGCATCCGCGAGTCCTTGTCTGATCGTCGTCAACACAGCTGTGACCGTTTGCAGGGTGAAGTCGTTGAGAGAAACAACGCGTTCTTCATAACCACCAGCGGCGGTGCAGTAGTAGAGCCGGCCCGCTTCAACTCTCACGTTTAGCGCCTTCTGAGCGGCAAGTGCGTAAAGGAGAGGCTGCAGGTATTTTCCGCCACCCACAATTGTCTCCTTGTCGGCGCGGGCCTTTCCGGTCTTATGATCGGTCACGCGAAACCTCCCGCTTGAGTGCCGCTCAACGAGATCGATCGAGCCCCTCAGTTTAAAATCGCCAACGATCTCTACCGGGTCGCTTACGCTGTCTGGATCAGAGTCGCGCGGCCCGCGGTCAGTCAGGCCGAACGACAATTCAAACTTCTCGGGCACCCACCCATCGTCAGAGTCCGCCATCCGGCGCAACCATTCTCGCAAATCTGCCCTGATGGAATTGATTCCATCCTCCCAAACCTTCGGAATCGCTGGCGCAAGTCTGTCCTCGTACTCTCGCGCCAGCCGATCCAGAACCCTATCAACCAAATCGAAGGCTGTGCTTATCGAATCAGTTGTAGGGGCGCGACCCTCGTCCCGATGCACGCCCCTCCACTCTTCGCTATCGAAGACCCGCCTCACCTCTGTATCCAAGGTTCGCTCCTCTTCTCGGTTTAACTTACGCCGCTCCTCGCCATCCAAGGGCCGCCCACGGAGTGGCGCCCCTACGAGCGGCAGCATCCCGGCCGCCTTCAGACTCGTAAGCACCTCAAACTGCGTCTCGTGAAACAACGACCCGCGTGTCAAAGGATCGATCACTTCAATTGCCGCCGGCTCCTGACGCATTTCAAGCCGGAGAATCGCGCTGAGAAAAAATCGATACGGGCAACTGGCGTAGTTCTGCAACGCAGTGGCCGAAAATGATCGCGCTGAGAATTGATGACTCGCCATACTCTGCCGCGCCAGTTCGTCCGGATCCACCAGCCCATCATTTGGTGTCCACCTTCGTAGCCATCGGCGGCTCCGCGCGCGCAACGCTCGTGCAAGATGCTTATTAGCGGTCAGAAGGTAATGCGCCCGACCGGTGGCACCTTCATCATTTGCTTCCACCAGACTCGTGAGCAGAGCCAGGTCGTACTCGGCTTCATCTATGGCGGCGTCGGGCCGCTCCGGCGCAGGCCATCCCAACCGCGCACGCGTCGTCGACTCGGCTCGCGCCGCTATCTCCTCAAAGCCTGGCAAAACACTTTCCGCGGCGCGTAACGCTTCGAGAGCATAGAAAGAGGGAACTCGAGGGCGTGATTGCTGCACATCGATACGCGGGTAAGAGAGGTATGCCCGCTCACGGGCCGCACCCAAAGCGATCCGCAAAGCAAGCCTTTCGAATTCCACTCGATCTCGTCGCGTCATGAGACCTGCGAGCGCGGACTCGCGCCGCTGCTGATCGGGAAGTATTGGATCCTCGACAATCTTCCGGGGAAAAATCCTCTCGGCCAATCCCGGAATAAACACCACCCGGAAAGAAAGCCCGCGCGCAGAGTCCACCGAACCGACAAAGACAGAACCGTAACGATGTGGGGGCGGCTTTACACCTAAGTCGTGAAGCCGGGCGCCGAGAACGAGTTGGACCTCATGAAGTTCAACCGGCCCTACTCTTTCCATTGGTTCCAGGTCTGCTAGTGTGGCTAGAACGCCTTCCGGCTCGCGTAGAGCGTTCACAGCCAACTCGCGGAGATGCGCGAGCCACTCACCCCACTTCCCTTTATGAGGCAGACTAGCCAACCGTTCGATCAATGGAAGCGCATAAGCGCTCAGCGCTTCCAGGTCGCGAAGTTGTTTCTTGATTGACTCAACCTTCGCCTCTTCTTCAGGCGCAGTTTCTTTTATGCGCAGGAGTAACTCATTGGCGAGACCTTCAAGCCGCCGCGTCCAACGATCCTTTCCTCCAATTACTGCTGAATCAACCAGCAGTCGCTCCCACCTCGCCGGCGCCCTCAAAGCCCCTTCTATGACCTCGCTGTCCTCCGGATTAGCAGTCAGTGGCGAATCTGCTGGCTCGGCAGAAGTGACAAGATCTTCATGTCTCCGCGTCCCCGCATCCCCGTGTCTCCCTGTCTCCCCATCCCCCCGTCTCGCCATCTCCCCGGCTTCCTCTTCGACTGCACTTGCGACTAGTTCGTCGCTTGGCCCAACCCAGGCCGACTCCAAATCTTTGCTCGCCTCGGGCTGAGGAACTTGGCCAAGTGAAAGGTACTCAGCAAATCGTCGGGCAGAAAGTCCATCGGCAGCACACGACAAGAGCGCGAGCATCGCGCGCCCAGCGGGATCCGGGGCGGTAGTGCCTTTAACGAAGTAAGCGGGAATCTCAGCCCGACTGAAGGCTTCCTCTAAGTGGGATCTGTACTCCCCAGGAGAATTGAGTAAAACTGCTATCTGATCGAACGGCACGCCCTGTGCAGCTTCAGCCTGAATGCTCCTCACAATCTCAACGGATTCACGCGGTTCTCCCGGCCAGTTCCGCAGCAGAATACTGGAATCCAGCGGCGTGCGAGGAGGAGTTGAGTCCTCAAAAAGATGTTGCTTAGCAAACGATAGAGAGTTTGCATTCGAAGGAGAATTTACATCCGAGGTAAAGCTTACTTCGGAATTCAAGCCTGCTTTAGAACTAGAGCCTGTTTCAGAAGGAGAGTCTGCTTCAGAAAGCACGCTTCGTTCTAGGTGTAGTTTCGTGGATCGCTGTTTTTCATCAGAAGAAGAGGCCGGACCGTGTTCCCCCGTCCCCCCGTCCCCGCGTTCCGTCCCGTCGTCCCTCGTGCATCGAAGCGATTCCTCGAGCAACGTAATCGTTCGTTCGTCCCCTTGCGGCACCGTAGCCAAAACATCAGGAGCCGAAGCCGCCAACTCCTGGATTAACCTGCTCTCCAATCGACTTCGGGCCGCAACGTCCAACAGCAGCAACGGCAGCCCAAGATAGGCAGCGCTTTCTGGCAACCTGGTCGAATCGATCGCTGCGCGGAATAAAGCAGCCCGGTCTGATAGCTTTGACTCTTTTAGTTCCTGTTCAACCAAGCCGGCGATTGCGGCTAGATCCTTACCACCGCGCGCCAGACGCGCAAGCGATTTCGGATGAACCTCATTCATCCGCAGCTCTTCAAGCGTCTTTGCGACTGCCACCGGAAACCCAGGCCGCGTAGCTACCGGCTCGAAATAACTCAGCTTGCCTTCTGATTGGAGCGAATGAATCGCCCGCGCCACTACCGCAGTAAATGAAAGACTACTGGCCGGCGCGCTTCCTGACTCAGCCAGAGCACCCTGCGCCAACCGCGACGCCAGAACATTCAAGGTAAATCGCTTAATCCCAAACCAAGCACCCTTCGCACCAACCACCTCCAGATGAAGCCTACTCGCAGCTTCCACTGAATGCGCGATAACCAATATCTCAGTCTCGGCGGCATACTTCCAGATCCACTCCTGAGCAATCCCTATTCGCGTTGCCGCATCACTCGAGACTTCGATTCTCTTGGCCTGGTTTTTTTCCATCTTGAACTGGGGGTGATACTAATGCTAGATGAGGCGCAGATCCACTAACGGCTTCTAGCCCTCACATTTTTCTGGCGCCACCAAAAGTGCGAGTGAGCCGTCAGACTGTAGATTATGCGTTGTTGACTTAGGCCTCCAGTTGCCGTAAGTTTCCCGCACCCCCCAACAGGCCTGATTCGCGAGTGCGTGTCCCGTCTGCTTCAACTGACGTTAATCTCTCCTGCATCTCGATCTTGATCTCAGGTTAGCACCACTTCTTAATCCTTCGGAGATCTCTATGATTCGCACTCGGCCGTCAACATCTGCCCCCTCTGCTGTTAAACGCGTAGCCTCATATATTTCGCTTTTATTATTGCCCCGGCAAATATCATCACTGATACTTTTGCTATCAGTGATCTGGGCGCCCGTCTGCGGCATCGCGCAATCGAAAGGAAAAGAACAGGAGAAACGCGGGATCGGAGTCCCTTCCACCCCGCGGCAAACATCTGCCCCAGTAACTCCAGCCACTCCCAGCGAGAAACCAGCGCTGATTCTTCAGACTGGACACACCAAATCCCTGAACGCGGTAGCTTTCAGCCCAGACAATCGCTGGCTGGTTTCGGGCGGTAAAGACAACGTGATCAAAGTTTGGGACTTGGCGACGGGAAACGTCTTACGAACGCTGTACGGTCATGCGAGTAACGTCAACGCCCTCGCAGTCAGCCCGGACGGCAAATTATTGGCTTCGGGGAGCGGGGATGTTAACGACAAGCGAGATTTATGGACCTTTACCCAGGGCGGCGTTGTCGGCGGGGCCGAAGATAATACAGTAAGAATCTGGAACATTCAGACGGGGGCAGAGCTGCGGGTTCTACGCGGGCACGAACTGCCCGTCGGCGCTGTGGCTTTCAGCGATGACGGACACTCTCTAACGAGCGCGAGCGGGGATTCCGTCAAAGTTTGGGACGTTGCCGCGGGCAGCGAGTTGCGCTCGCAGAAAACGAAATATGGGAAAAGCGGCATGGAAAAGCTCGACTCAATGGAGAAATTTACCTCAATTTTCGGTGTGGATAAGAGACAGACACAAGAGGCGAAACGGCTAAAGAATTTCAAACTGTCGGCAGCGAAAATAGCCGTTAGCTCAAACGGGCAATTCGCCGCCGTCGGACAACCTGACAAAGCAGTAAAAATTTATGACGCTCAAAGCGGGCGAGAGGTGCGGGAACTGGCATTCAAGGCAATCCCCGAGGGGGAAAATTCGAGCCTCGCCTTCAGCGCGGATGCGCGCCTCCTAGCCTTCGCCAAAACAAGCGACACGGTCAGCGTCCAAGAGGCGGTCACGGGTCGCGAGCTTTACAATGTCAATACGGGATTCAGCAAATCGCCCCAGCGCGTGCAATTCAGTTCTGACGGACGATTCTTCGTTACGGCGACCGACAAAGGCGCGGGCGCCGCTACGAAGTTGTGGGACGCGACGACGGGTCAAGCGATACGTGAGCTAAAAACGGGCGGAGATGCGCTGGTAGGTGCCCGAGTGGTTAGCTTCAGTCGCGACGGCAGCCTGATTGCCACGGTCGCGGCGGGCGCCAAAGCGGTCAGAATCATCGAGTCCGCGACGGGGAGCGAATCCCGCACTCTGCAAACCGGAACGACGGACGAACGGACGCGAGTCGAGCAGGCCGCCTTCATCAAGGCCATCGATCCTAAGATGATGGCCACACTTCAAAAACGGGATATCACGACGCCCGAACAGATCATCGAGGCCGTCGAAGCCATCGGAAATATTTCTAGCGAAAAGCTTCAAGCTGGCGGTGCCGTAAGTTTTAGCCCCGACGGTCGCTTCCTGATTTCGAGCCAAGTGCTTATGAAAAACCTGGTAACGGAGGTGTGGGACGCAACGGCGGGAACGCTCGCGCGTGCTAACGACGACGCGGCGCTTCGGGACCGCGGCAAGCCTCGCTTTAGTCCCGACGGACGCTTCAGAGCAGCCCCTTTCTTCCCGATGAAGGACGCCTACGACCTATCCGCCGGCGACATTCTAAATCTTTGGAGTGATGACTGGGATAACGTTTACAAACAGAAAGTCGACCTTTACGACGGAAAATCCGACAAACATCTGCGAACGTTGGATGGGGGCAAGGCACCCAACACGGGCATCGTTCCGGCGGCGGGTTTTAGCTTCGACGGCAAACTCGTCGCGATGACGGGCTTCGAGAAGAAGGAGCGTTCCGTTCTCATTTACGAGACGGAAAAAGGGCGCAGGGTCAACAGTTTTCAGATCAATGATGACGAACAGAGCGGAGCGGTGACGACTCTTTGCATAAGCGCCGACGCGCGCCTACTGGCCGCAGGATACGCCACTAAGATCGATATATTTGAAGTAGCCTCGGGCAGGACACTGCGTACCTTGCCGCACGCGGAACGCGTAGCCTCTCTGACCTTCAGTCCTGACGGGCGTTTTCTTGTAGCCCTCGGAGAAAACAACGATAAGTACATTTGGGACTCCTCGTCGGGCGAAAAGCTCGCGACCCTCGTAAATCTGAGCGGTGCATTCAGCAGCCGCGGCAGCGATTGGTTAGTCGTTACTCCTGATGGCTTATTCGACGGCTCACCCGCTGCATGGAAGCAAATTCTTTGGCAGTTCGGCGGCAACACATTTGATGTCACGCCTGCAGAAACTTTCTTCAACGAGTTTTACTATCCCGGACTGCTGGCGGAGGTGATGGCCGGCAAAAAGCCTCGCGCGCCAAAGAATATAGCTCAGCTTGACCGCCGCCAACCCGAACTAAAATTGATAACTCAGAACGGACAAGTTGGTGCCGCAAGTACGACAGAACGCAACCTGACGGTGAAGCTTGAAGTAGCTGAAAAGCCAGCCGACAAAGATCACAATGCGGGGAGCGGGGCGCGCGATGTGCGTCTATTTCGCAACGATTCGCTCGTAAAAGTTTGGCGCGGCGACGTGTTGAAAGGGGAAACCGCGACCACCCTGGCAGCCAACATAACAGTTGTGTCCGGCGAGAACCGATTGACGGCTTACGCCTTCAATCGTGATAACGTCAAGAGTAAAGATGTTACGCTGCGTCTCACAGGCGCCGGCAGCCTCAAGCGCCCTGGGACCGCTTATGTTCTGGCCATCGGGGTCAACTCCTATTCTAATCCGCAATACAATCTCAGGTATGCCGTCGCGGACGCCGAAGCGTTTGGCGAAGAAGTGCGGCGCGAACAGCAGCAGATCGCGAACTACGAGCGCATTGAAGTCGCACCTCTGCTGAACGAGCAGGCCACGAAGGCAAACATTCTAAGCGCATTAAAACGGCTCGCCGGAATCCAGGAGACTGGGCCTGCCGGTACGCCCGCGGCACTTGAAAAGCTGAAAGCCACGCAGCCGGAAGATGCGGTCTTCATCTATTTTGCAGGGCACGGAACCGCTCAGGGGCATCGGTTTTACTTATTGCCGCACGACTTGGGCTACGCGGGGGAGCGGACTGGGCTTGACGCAGCAGGTTTGCAAGTCATTCTCGAACACAGCATCTCGGATGAAGAATTGGAGCGGGCTGTTGAAGGAATCGATGCTGACAAATTGCTGATGGTCATCGACGCTTGTAATTCCGGGCAGGCACTCGAAGCTGAGGAGAAGCGGCGCGGTCCGATGAACTCAAAGGGTTTGGCACAACTCGCTTACGAGAAAGGAATGTACATCCTGACGGCGTCGCAAAGCTATCAGGCGGCGCAGGAGGCATCACAACTGGGGCACGGGCTATTGACCTACGCGCTCGTCGAGGAAGGTCTGAAGCAGGCCACGGCGGATAGTGATCCGAAAGACGGCGAGGTGTGGGTGCGCGAATGGTTCGACTACGCGAGCTCGCGCGTGCCTAGCATGCAAATCCATAAGATGAAACAGGCGCGTGATGCTGGCCTCAATCTCTCGTTCATCGAAGGCGAAGATCGCGGTCTAGGCTTTGAGCAGCGCGTCACCCAGACACCGCGTGTCTTTTACCGCCGCGAATTAGGAGAACGGCCGTTAATCGTCGCCAAACGATGAAGAGAAGCGTTACTGAATCGTTCTGGCCGAACGAAAACGCATTTCTGGAGGCTTTACTTACATTTTGGCTGCAAAACCGGAGTAAGTAATAAAAGTCTCTAAACGTCCGCCTAAAGAAGGTTGCTGACAGTATCAATATCTTTATCCCCGCGGCCCGAGAGATTGATAATGATTATTTCATCAGGCGACATTTCTCGCGCGACTTTGATTGCATGAGCGACCGCATGCGCCGATTCGAGTGCGGGAATAATGCCTTCTAACTTAGAAAGGGCCTGAAAGGCTTCGAGGGCCTCGCCATCCGACGCGCAAACATATTCAACCCTGCCGGAGTCATGCAGAAAGGCGTGTTCTGGTCCTATCGAGGGATAGTCAAGTCCCGCAGAAATAGAATGCGTACAAGCAATCTGCCCTCCCTGGTCTTGCAAAACATAACTAAGCGTGCCCTGCAAAACCCCTGGTCGACCACCGCCAAGCTGGTTGAAACGCGCGGCGTGCTGCCCCAGCTCATTGCCGCGTCCTCCGGCTTCAACACCGATCATGCGGACTTTGTCATCGAGAAAAGGATGAAAGAGGCCGATCGAATTAGATCCGCCCCCGACGCAGGCAATCAATAAATCTGGTAACCGTCCGGTCTGACTCATAACCTGCGCACGAGCTTCGCGCCCTATCACGGATTGGAATTCACGAACCATCAGCGGATACGGATGAGGTTCGAGCGCGCTGCCGAGCAGATAGTAAGTGTCGGAAACGTTGGTAACCCAATCACGCAAAGCTTCGTTGATTGCGTCTTTCAGCGTTCGCGAGCCGGCATCAACTTCTCGTACTTCTGCTCCTAACAACTCCATGCGAAAGACATTTAAGGCCTGCCGCCGCATATCCTCGGCACCCATGTAAACCACGCAATAAAGACCAAACAATGCGCACACAGTGGCCGTCGCAACGCCGTGCTGCCCCGCGCCCGTTTCGGCGATCACCCGCCGTTTACCCATGCGTCGCGCAAGCAGTATCTGGCCGAGAGCGTTATTGATTTTATGAGATCCGGTGTGCGAAAGGTCCTCGCGTTTGAGATAGATCTGAGCGCCGCCAGCGTATTCCGTCAAACGCTGTGCATGAAACAAAGGTGTGGGCCGTCCTGAGTAGTTTGCGAGGAGGGTTCGGTACTCTGCCTGGAAAGCATCATCCTCATGCGCAACCAGGTAAGCTGCCGTCAGCTCTTCCAGAGGGGCTACGAGGGTTTCCGGCACAAAACGTCCCCCATACGGACCCCAGTGGCCACCTTCATCGGGTTGTGAGTTTTCTATTTCCACTACTAAAAAAGTGCTTCTTGTTCTTGTCGAGGAAAAGACACAGCCCACGAAACCGAACGAAATGACTGGAACTGAGGGCTCTTTTCATGACCCTTTGAGTGATTTCGTGCTTCGTTCTAAATTTTCCCGCACCCTAGGAAAGGAGAGAAATCAACAAGTATAGATTTTACCTTAATTTGTCCCGAGGTACCTTTCAAACCACTCGAGATTAGTTTGCTTCGCCTTGAGCACCATCTTAGGTTCGTTCGGACCGTGAGGCATGCGCGGCAGCACGATCATCCTGGTGGGCACGTTTCGCACTTTAAGTGCGTTGTAGAACTCATAGCCTTGGGAGATCGGTACGCGCTCGTCAGCTTCGCCATGCTGAACGAGAGTGGGGGTGACGACTCCTTTCATGTGGAACATCGCTGAGTGCGATCTATAAATCTCCAGATTCTCCCAGGGCTGTTCGCCAAAGTAATCCGGGATGAAGCTGGGGATGTCAGCCGTCCCGATAAAACTCATCAAGTTTGTCACACCCGCCCCGACCGAGGCGGCTTTGAAGCGGTTCGTTTGCGTAACGATCCACGAAGTCATAAAACCACCGTAGCTCCATCCCATCACGCCTAAACGATCGGGATTGGCAACGCCCATTCGTATTACTTCATCGACCCCCGTCATCAGGTCCTGGTAATCGCCTCCGCCCCAATCTTTGATGTTTGCGAACCGAAACTTCTGCCCGTAACCGGACGAGCCGCGCGGGTTCACGCGAAGCATTGCATAGCCACGCGCGGTGAAAGTCGCAGTGGGATACACACCACGGCTCCCCGCCAGAAACGATTGAGTAAATACTCCGGCTGGTCCGCCGTGGATTATGAGAAGCAGCGGCACTCGTTTGCCTGCCTTATAATTGACCGGGTAGGTCAGGAGTCCTTCAACCTCCAGCCCGTCGGAGCTCTTCCATTTGATAACCTCAGTCTTACCGACCGGCAACTTTGGCAGATCCACATTGGCCCGGCTCACCTGGACCGGGGAGAAAGTGGAAATCCGACTGACATAGGCCTCAGGGGCCTTATCGTTGCTCTGCAAGGTGAAACCCAATGTTGTCTGCGAGCGGTTAAGCGAGGGCCCACTGATTACTTCGGGGCCCTTGTTGAGCTCGGTAATCGCATTCGAATTGACGTCCAGCGAATAGATCCGCGAGGAGGTGCCTCGAGTCTCGCCAAAGTAAATCTTCTTGCCATCAGCTGACCAGTCGATGACGTTAGGTTGGGCGTCGAAAGTTTCAGCCAGCAGCTTCACAGGACCGCCGCCTGTGGAAGTAACCGCCATGCGCCGGTAGCCCGCCCAACGGGGCGGATCATCTGAAACCACGAACAGAAGCGACTTTCCATCAGGTGAATATTTGGGGCCTGATTCGGCAGCGTTGGTGGCGGCGATCGTTTTCACCTCTCCGCTTCGCACATCCACGGCCATCAGATCACCCGTGGTCCAATAGTCCGCTTTGGGCATCTTTGTGCGAGCAAAAGCGATTGTTTTGCCATCGGGTGCCCAGTCGAAGTCAGCATCGACGTTGTAGTCACCCGTTAGTTTGCGCGGCTCTCGTTTACCGTTGGCATCTTTGTCGATATTTATCACATGCAGGCGATTCATCTTGATGTTCTCATCAACCCAACGTGAATCGTCCTTGCCTTTTGCGCCCTTCTCCTCGTCTTCGCTTTGGGAATCGCGCATAAGGAAGGAGATCTGCCTTCCGTTAGGCGACCAGGCGAAGTTCCCGACTGCCGTTTTGACGTCCGTTGTCTGCTCGGCTTCACCACCCATCAAGCGGAGAGCGTACAGGTTGCTTTTTCCGCTCCGGCTCGACGTAAATGCGATCATTTTGCCGTCTGGCGACCACTGTGGATTGTCCGAAGATTTTTCGGCGAAGGTCAATTGCAGAGGATCACTGCCGTCGGTGTTGGCCAACCAAATCTGTGTAACGTATTCACTCTTCTCAGGCGTCATGACTGCCTGGCTAACCGTGTAGACGACCTTCCGGCCATCCGGCGACACGCGGACAGCACCAATGCTCTTAACCTTCATCGCCAACTCAGGCGTCCAACCAGCGACCCGACTCTGCTGGGCCGTCAAGGCGGCGGGTCTGGCTCCGGCAATCAGCAAGAATCCAAAACCGAGAGCCAACGATTGTGCAGAGCGTTTCATGGCTTAATCTCCTATGGTATTCGCTTTGAGGGAATCACACCCCGGGCAGTTTTTCCTGCATCAAAGGCGCGACGGCAATGCGATTGCGTCCTTCATTCTTCGCGACGTATAGCGCCCAGTCGCTGGCCGCATATAGAGCGCGTTCCGAAGTTGCGTGGGCCGGACAGGCCGCCACACCAATGCTGACACTAATATTTCCGACGCCGGAAATGCTTTGTTCAGCCAAAAGAACGCGCAATCGTTCCGCTGCCGCGGTGGCCTTCTCTTCACCAAGATTTGCAAGCAGCAGAGCAAATTCTTCACCACCCAAACGCGCTGCGGTGTCGTTACCTCGTGAGACAGCGGAAAGCGTGTTCGCAACATGACGTATGACGGCGTCTCCGACCGGATGTCCGAAACGATCGTTGACCTCCTTCATGTGGTCGATGTCCAGCTGAAGTAATGCGCACGGTACACCGTAACGCCGCCATCTTTCAACCTCGCGATCGAGCGCAACGCGGAAGCGGCGTCGATTAGCCAAACCTGTCAAATGATCGAGATCCGCTTCGGAGCGAAGCCGATCCATCGTCTGTCTCAGAGCGATTATTTGTCTGACACGTAGAACCAACAGATCAATCTCGGCAGGAAGCTGAATGTAATCAAAGGCACCCACTGACAGTGCTGTCTGCCGTCGGTTCAGTGTCGATGCTTTGGCGCCCACCAAAACCAGAGGTATGCCGTCTTCCGTTTGACTTAACGTGCGCGCTAATTCAGCAGTGGACATTCCCTTGGTCGCAGAGCTTGCGATAACTACGTGCGGACGGGATCGATGCAGAGACACTAGAGCCGCGGAGCCGCGGCACACCCCGACTATTTCCAGTCCAACGGAAGTTAGTGGCCCGGAGTCCACTGAGTCGGGCTCATCGGTAACAATCAGCACGCGGCCCCGCTCACGCTTAACCAGGTTGCCGGGCTTCTGTTTCTGGGTTTTCGCTTTCATTACATCAGCAGCATGAGGTGAGGAGAAAGCTATTCGCGGAAGAACGTCGAGAGAAATGGTAGATTCTTCGACGACAGTACGTAGGGGGCTTGTTAGGATAACCCGTGGTTAGTGAGGGTCGTCAACATCTAACGGGAATTAACCAGCCCGTGCCGCCTTTATGAATGCTTCCACGCGTTCCGGAACTTTTTTCCCCGGACTGATTTCCAGTCTACTGCAAGCGTCGACGCCGTAAGGATCGACCGCTGCTATAGCGTCTCGCACGTTCTCAGCAGCAAGCCCACCGGCAAGAAAGAACCTCGGTACGAGCGCGCGGGTCTTTCGAGCGACAGACCAATCCATTACGCGACCTGTGGCACCACGCATCTGAGAGTCAAAGGTGTCAATCATGATCGCCTGCACCTCGTAATCGAGGGCACGCTGGGGTTCAAAGTCATTGTCGGCCGTCAAAACTTTGATGACGTACCGTCCTCGGAGCGCGCGGCAATAGTCGGGCGTTTCATCACCATGCAACTGCACGGCGCCTAAACCGGCGTCGGACGCAATTCTCTCCACCGTCTCGGGGACCGCTTCATTTACAAAGACGCCAACAGTTAAAACATTCCCCGGCAAGCGATCGACGATCTCCCGCGCCGCAAATGGCTCGATGTAACGCGGACTTGGGCGGTAGAAATTGAATCCCAGCGCATCGGCGCCGGCCGCAACCGAGAGGAGGGCGTCTTCCAAATTAGTTATGCCGCAGATTTTGACAAACGCCATAAAAAGACTTTTCCATTTCTGATTTCTCATTTCTCATCCGCGGAATTGTTGACTTCCAGTTCGTGTCAGTTCGTGTGATTTCGTGGATCGCTCTCATCTCTGGCCAAGCGAACGATCCACGAAGTACCACGAAATACCGCGAAATGATCAGGGCCTAAGCGTCAGGTGGTAATGGCCCACCAGCGAAAAAAAAGACCAATCAAAAAACGTCAAATGAGGAATGGAAAATGCTTGGATATTTCCTTCCCTTTTACCTGTTTACCCTGTCCCCTCCTACCCCGCTTCTTTCTTCTGTTCATCCCGTCGCCGCCGTTTCTGCCTCGCGGATCAAAGTGAGCAAGGCTTCATTGGGTCGGGGCGAGCGCATTAAAGATTCGCCTATCAGAAAACCCTGATATCCCATGCTCTGCAGCCGCCGCAGGTCATGAGCCGAATTTATGCCACTTTCAGAAACCAGCATCCCGTCGGCGGGCGCTTCCCGGGCGAGCTCTACTGAAGTTTCCACCGAGACTGAGAATGTTTTGAGGTCGCGATTGTTCACGCCAATGAACCTGGCGCCGCTGGCTATTGCCCGCTGCATCTCGGCCTTCGTATGCACCTCAACCAGAGCAACCATTTCTAGCTCATCTTCAGCAAGCTCACGCAGCGAGACCAATGCTTCATCGTCCAAGACCGACACAATCAGCAGTAGCGCGTCGGCCCCGCCAGCGGCTGTCTCATATACTTGATACTCGTCAAAGATGAAATCCTTTCGCAGCACTGGGAGGGAAACTGCCGCTCGGACAGCTTTCAAGTCCTGAAGCGAACCGCCGAAATAGTCCTCCTCCGTAAGCACCGAGATTGCTGCAGCGCCCCCTGACTCGTAATAACGCGCCATCGACTCAGGGCTTACATCATCGCGAATAACACCCTTTGACGGAGACCTTCGTTTGAACTCGGCAATAACGTTGATGCGTTCATTAGACAACGCCTTCACTAAGGCATGGCCCTCCGCCGTAGACCTGACTGCCCGCGCGTGCTCGCGCATTCGCGCAAGCGGACGGTACCCCTGGTTTGAAATTCTCTTCTTCTTACTAGCAATGATTTCACTTAGGATGTCCATTAAGTAGCACTTTCTATCTACGCCATATGCTATGGCCCGCCGCAGAAAAAGCTCGCCATTCCGTTACGCACCAGCATCCTTCACACCAAGAGGGCTGGGGCCCTGAGCACTCGGGTTTGTTCTTTCGATCAACTGCTCCAGTTTCGTCCAAGCCGCTCCACTATCAATGCTGTCCTCCGCGGCGTTTGCGGCCACCCGCAAATCGTTGCTGATACCGCCTACAAAAAGCGCCGCCGCGGCATTAGCTATTATCAGCGCACGCGCTTCATCTCGACGTTTTCCAGATAGTACTTCACGAATAATTCTACCATTGGCTTCCGCGTCGCCCCCCCGCAGATGTTCTAAACTTCCGCGCCAGAGCCCGAAGGTCTTCGGTTCCACTTCGAAGCAGGTGACGTTCTCGCCTTTTACCTCCGCCACGAGCGTTTTAGTCGCCAAAGTTATCTCGTCCAATCCGTCCTCGCCGTGCACAACCCAGGCCCGTTCGGTGCCCGAGGCGGCTAGCACCTCCGCCATTCGCTCAACGAGATCCGGATTCCAAACTCCGACAATCTGTCTGGGTGCGCCGGCTGGATTGCTGAGGGGCCCCAATAAATTGAAGGTCGTATGAATCCCCAGTTGTCGACGAATCGAAGCAACCCGCGCGGTGGCGACGTGATAGAGCGGGGCAAACATGAAACAGATGTCGATTTCGTTCAGGCACTGCTGCGAAACTTCCGGAGAGGCATTAACATTGACGCCCAGCGCGGAAAGTAGATCAGCGCTCCCGGACCGGCTGCTCGCCGCCCGATTGCCGTGCTTCGCCACGGGAAGCCCGGCGCCGGCAATCACAAAAGCCGCTGCCGTGGAGATGTTAAATGTCTTAGCAAGACTTGAACCCGTTCCGGCAGTATCAATAAAGCACGCGTGTTGGCACCTGATGCGAACTGCGCGCCTGCGTAACCCGGCGGCCATGCCCGCCAACTCCTCAACGGTCTCACCCTTGGCCGCTAATGCAACCAGAACCGCGGCAATTTGGGCATCCGTTGCATCTTGGTCCAGCATAGCGTCGAGCAAGACCTCAGCGTCTTCGCGACTAAGCGCTTCGCGACGAACAAGGCGCACAAGAAAATCACGCAATGCGTTTTCACTCATATCGTGAGGTTACAGTTTGAGGAAATTCGCTAACATTTGCTTGCCGCAATTGGTCAGAATTGATTCCGGGTGAAACTGCACACCCTCAATCTGCATTTCGCGATGGCGCAAACCCATGATCACGTCGTCTAACGTAAAGGCGGAGATTTCCAGGCATTCCGGAAGGGATGCCTTCTCTACCATCAGCGAATGATAACGCCCGGCCCGGAAGTGATCTTCAAGTCCGCGGAAGATAGTCTTGCCGTCGTGAGAAATCTCCGAAGCCTTGCCATGCATCAATACTGGTGCTGACACAACCTTGCCGCCAAATGCCTGTCCAATCGCCTGATGGCCCAGACAGACTCCGAGAATGGGCACCTGCCCGGCAAAGCGTCTTATTACTTCTAACGACAACCCGGCATCATTGGGAGTGCCCGGACCAGGCGATATTACGATGCGGCTGGGGCGCAAACTTGAGGCAATCTCCTCAATAGTCACCTCATCGTTGCGACGCACTTCAACTGTTTCGCCGAGCTCACCAAGATACTGGACTAGGTTATACGTAAACGAGTCGTAGTTGTCGATAACTAACAGCATTGGTTCATTGCCAAATTGCCGCCACCTCCGCAGAGCTTAACTGCCTAACCTATTGCTGACCGTCTCCCGCCTCTGCCTCCTGCTACCGGCTACATCGTTTTCACCTCCACCAGGAACTTCTTGCTCTCCAACACGCTTTTCATGAATTGCTCATTTCACACACGGGGCAACGACGGCGCGGTTGATCCGAACTGCATTAATCGGCTTCTCGCCTTCCGTTTGGGCCCCGTTGATTGCATCCGCGACTTCGATCCCCTTTCGTACTGTGCCAAACGCAGCAAACTTCGAATTCAGATGCGGACCGTCACCGACGAGGATAAAAAAATGCGTGCTGGCACTATTTGGTTCGTCAGTGCGGGCCATAGAGACGATTCCCCGCACGTGCTTGACCAGTCCTGGTTCGTCAGGCAACTTTCGCGCGGCGCGTTTGGATAGTTCAACACCCCACTTCTCGCTTGTGGAGAGATTACCACCCTGAATTATGAAGCCCTTTACCACGCGGCTGAACGTGGTGGTGTCTAATGCGGCAGTGGACGCGAGATTGAGAAAATTTCGCACGCTCTCCGGCGCCACTTCCGGCATCATTTCGATTTCGATTCGCCCCGCCTCGGTCTCAAATCCGACACATTGCGCGGCCATCTTTTCGATAGAAGCACCGTCAAACGGTTCTCTTGCCGGCGCCGTTGCGGCGCCAGATCTTGCATTGGCTTTTCTCGCGGGGTCAGTAGGCGACTGCGGAACAGGCGCCGGAATCTGCGCCAAGGAAACTACAGCTAACATCACCACGCCACAGGCCGCGACAAGCACGCATATCACTGCCGGCCATCTTCCTATTTGTTTTGGCAAGTTTTTTGGTTCGGAGGAGCCAAATGTTTTAACGGTTGAGGATTCTTCGAGTTCATCACAACCCTTTTTCAGCTAGTTCAATCGCTCGAAACAATCCGCGTGCTTTGTTTACGGTTTCCGCATACTCATGTTCCGGGACAGAATCTGCGACTATGCCCGCCCCGGCTTGTACGATTGCTTTTCCGTCGCGCAAAACAATCGTGCGGATCGCAATGCAGGAGTCGAGATTATCCGCGTAGTCCAAATAGAGAACCGACCCCGCATAGACCCCACGCCGCTCAGGCTCAAGTTCTCGAATGATTTCCATGGCCCGAATTTTAGGTGCGCCAGTTACAGTGCCGGCAGGAAAGCAGGAACCAAACGCGTCGAAACGATCGAGTCCATCTCGCAAACGGGCGCGCAAGCTGGTAACGAGGTGCTGCACATGTGAATACCGCTCAACTGTCATCAACTCCTCAACTTTCACGGAGCCATAGTCAGCAACGCGCCCGAGATCATTCCGTCCCAGATCGACGAGCATTGTGTGTTCAGACACTTCCTTTTTATTAGTTCGCAAGTCTTCGCCAAGCATCCAATCCTCGGTCTCTGTTGAACCGCGCTTTCGGGTTCCTGCAATCGGCCTGTAATCTAACCGCTGCCCGTGGCAGCGAACCAACATTTCAGGCGATGCGCCCACAATCGTTTCGTCCCCAAGGCGCAGAAAAAACATGTACGGCGAGGGATTGATGGATCGCAACGCCCGGTAAATCTCGAGGGGGTCATCCTTATACTCCGTGGAGAATTGCTGCGAAAGTACAACCTGGTAACAATCCCCGGCTGCTATATGCTCCTGAATGCGACGTACCCCGGCTTCGAAGCCTCTCCTAGTCCAAGTGGATTCCGGCTCTATGCCGCCATTCCGGCCGGGACGCTGCGGGGAAATCTTAGGCGATATTCCCTTGCGGAGCTTCTTTTCAATCCTCGCTGTGCGGCCCACTGCCTCGTCATAGAGAGCTCTCAGTTTCGCGCGGCTGCCTTCCGCCTCTTCCGTCAACACGATTGAGACAATCTCCATGCGCTGGCGCAGACGATCAAAAGCAATTACGTCGCGATAAAACATCCAGATGGCGTCGGCCTGGCTCTGAAGCTGCTGTGTATTTGACGAGTCTTGCTTGTCGGTTTTCAAGACGGGTTCAAACCAGGCTGCAGCATCGTAGCCCAAATAACCAACAGCGCCGCCGGAGAAAGGCGCTAGGCCTGAACGCCGAGCCAGCTTTAGTTCCCGAAAATAATCGCGCACCCAATCTGTCGCTACGATGGGATAGGTTTCAGTCTTTGTCTTTCGCTCAACGAATGTCTGCAAGCCTCGACCCCTTACAATCATTTGAGGTTCCGCACCGAGAAACGAATAACGTGCAATCCGTTCGCCACCTTCCACCGATTCGAGCAAGAAAGCATAAAGTGATTTACCGGCGATGCACATGAACGCACCGACCGGGGTTTGCAGGTCAGCCAGCACAGAGCGCACCACCGGCACAACGTTGCCCTGACGTGCCTCGCGTTCAAAGTCTTCGAATGATGCGGGTTGTAGGTCGATCATCATATCAGACGGTTAGCCGCGAGCCAGTGGCCCCCATCAACCACCAGGACAGTTCCATTGATGTAGGCAGCTGCGTCAGAACAAAGGAACACCGCAGCATTTTCAATATCCGCGATTTCTCCGAAACGACCGAGGGGTATCCTTTGCCGCAATTTTTCCTTGATTGGCTCAGGCACAAGTCGCTTCATCCCTTCCGTATCACCGATTGGGCCCGGTGCAATGGCATTTACCCGAATACCATAGCGCCCCCACTCGACGGCCAGGTTTCGGGTCAGCGCATCTACACCCGCTTTGGCTGCGGAAACGTGTAGCTGCATTGGGGTGCCGAGATAATGAAGCGTCGCGCTGATGTTTAGAACCTGTCCGCGATTCTTTTTGAGCTCCCCAAACGCCGCCCGACAGACATTGAACGTACCCTTGAGATCGATGTCGACGACGGTTCCAAAGCCGTTAGGCGAAAGCTCTTCCGCCGCGCACAGAAAGTTTCCGGCGGCGCCATTGACCACGATATCGATTTTGCCAAACTGCTGAACGGTCGCAGTAACTGCCTTTTCCACATCCTCGGGAGTGCGAACGTCCGCAGCCAGCGCGAGCGCTTGCCCGCCGACCTGGTTGATGGCGTCAGCCGCGGGCTGCAGATGCTCCATCTTCCGGCTCACGAGAGCCACGCGAGCACCGGCTTCCGCAAGTGCACGTGCTACACCGCCAGTGATTCCCGTTCCACCACCGGTGACTAGAGCAACCCGGTCATTTAAGATTCCGTCCGAAAATATTTTCTGGGACATAGTGGTTAACCGGAGGAAAAAGGGCAAAGGGGTAAAGGGGAAACAGGATGCGTCTTTCGGTTTCCCGTTACACTGTTCCCCTTTAACCCTATGTCCCTTCAACCAAACCTTCGCACACCATCAACCTTTTGCTTTCGCGTTTCAATAACTCTAGCAGATCGTCGACGTGGCGGCGCTCGGTAAGAAAACTGTTTATGTTCACTCGCATCGCCCTCCGGCCATGCAGCACGGTGGTTGTGACAAATGCTTCGCCGCTTCGCTCGATTTGCTGCTGAAGCCTCAGTTGTATAAGATCCTGTTCTTCCCCGGTCGCGTGGCGAGCAGTTTCGGGCAGAAACTTGAAACAGCATACTGCCGTTTCAATCTGTCCCAGCCGCTGGAATTCACTCAACTCATCAATGCGGCTCGCCAAATACTGCGTCAAACCGATCTGCCGTTGGATTACTTCTTCGTATCCCCTTCGGCCCATGAACTTCAGCGCCATCCACAACTTCAGAGAATTAAACCGTCGGGTTCCCATCTGACCGTATCGGAAAAAATCGTATTCGACGTCCGCGCCGCCGCGATCCTCATTGAGATACTCCGGACTGATATCGAAGGCCTCGCGCAACACCCGTGGGCCATCACGTACCAGCACGGCCCCGCACGCAAAAGGAACAAACAGCCACTTGTGTGGATCAAAGGTTATAGAATTAGCCTCTTCGATACCTTTCAGCTTGGATTTGTGTTGGTCGGAAAAAGCGAGGGTTCCACCATAGGCTGCATCAACATGAAACCAGCAACTGTTTTCCCGCGCAATCGTCGCTAGCTCAGCCAAGGGATCGATAACTCCGGTCGAGGTGGCCCCCGCAACGCCGACTACACAACACGGTATCCGCCCCGCTTCGCGGTCGCGCTTGATCTCGGCTCGCAGCGAAGCGGTCTGGACATGAAAGCGATCGTCCGTAGGTATTTTGCGCAGACCCTCGCGGCCGAGACCAAGAATGTCTGCACTCTTGACAACTGAATAATGGCATTGATCAGAGGCGTAAATAACAAGATCGCCCGGCGCCGCACGAACCCCCGCGTGAGTCACTCCGGCGTGGGCGTTATCACGAGCACATTTCAAGGCTATGAGATTGGCCTCAGAGCCGCCACTCGCCAGAGTGCCAAAGCTCCGCGGACCATACCCAATTAGATCGCAAAGCCAGCGCATCACGCGCGCTTCGATCATTGCCGAGGTAGGCCCATTGCGCCAGGCTCCGGCATTTTGGTTTAGGGCCGAGCAAAGCGCATCGGCCCAAACCCCAATGGGCAGCGGCGTGGGATTAAACTGCCCGTAGTACCGTGGACTGGAAACGCTCATGGCGTGCGCCGAGATGTCGCTGGTGAACCGGGCAAGAATTTCGTCGAGCCCCAGGCCGGTTTCTGGAAGCCCCTCGTCGAAAAGCGTTTCCAGGTCGGATGGCATTGCGTGGGTGGCGACTGGGCGCGAATCCAGAACCGCAGCAAAGTCTTTAATGATGCGTGTGACCGCACGGCCAAGGTGTTCGTGTTGCTCGGCCAAATCTTCCATTACGGGGTTTAGAGTCTCCTTGACCTTCATTAATTGGGACCAGAAGAATCTCACGCAACGGCGTAAGGAGCAAAGTCTAGGAGCTAACGGATGCTGTCCAAATGTCGTTTTCCTTTTCTTTTCGCTGCCGTGAAATATACACCCCAGTTTCTTGCTGGTTGAGCAATTTCGGACCGACTTAAAACGATCCACGAAATTACGCTAATCGATCCGAAGTCGAGGTAGTATCAGTTCGTGTTACTTCGTGGATCGTGTAACGCTAGATTGGGTGGGGGCGTGACAGCTCAAACTAAGCGTCACTTGCGAAGGAGAACTCAGAAGGACAATAGGAACCAAAGGTAATCGTAAGGTGTCTTGAGAGCCATCACTCAACGTCGGACTACTGCTGCCTCTGGCTGGAGCACTTTGCGCGTCCCACTTTCGGTAACACTGCATTTGAGGAGAACGGATGACTGCAAGCAGCTCACAAGTTAAAGAGTTTAAGGAAGCGCTCGAGTCGGAGGCGGGCATCTATCAGGTAAGAATCAGTGTCGAAGCGATCGAGCGCTTGTCGGAATACTATGATCTGCTAAGCAGCTGGAATGCTCGACTGCACCTGGTGGCACCATGCACTCCTCGGGAGTTTGCCACAAGACACGTACTGGAATCGTTAATGTTGCTTCCACATCTGCCTCGAGCCGCGACTATCGCGGACGTCGGGTCGGGCGCTGGTCTTCCCATCATTCCATGTTTGATTGCTCGTCCTGATATCACCGCCACGCTCATTGAGTCGTCTAGGAAGAAAGCGGTTTTTCTGCGCGAGGCGCTTAACCGTGCCGAAGTGTCCAAACGGGCGACGGTGATCGCCGAGCGCTTCGAGGAGATCCCGGCCTCGGCAGTCAACTTTATTACCTGTCGCGCGCTTGATCGCTTCGCAGCGCAGCTAGCGAGTTTGCTCAAGTGGTCACCGCCGGGGAGCATACTTTTGTTTTTCGGCGGCGAAAGACTTCGTGATCAGATCATTAACCTGAAGCTCATCTGCACCGAAATACACATACCGGGTTCTCAAAGAAGATATATATTCGTGATTAGAAGGGAAGTAACCGCGTCAGGACGGGCAGACGAGAACCCTTTTCCATGTCGTTGACGCTGATACTCGGGCACGGGAGTAGCCGATTCATAGCTAACCGTAAAGTCCAGGCGGGTACGATCGTCGTTTGAAGGGGACAGACCAGAAGGACTGAAAGAAGAAGTGTAGATCTTAGCGGGCGCCGCCCCTATTTGGGAAATCCAATTAAGCTGGTTAGGGGCGGCAAGGAAATTGACTGGCCATAAGCCGCATCTGCTGCCTAGAACCTCTGAACTGTTAAACGCCCGAGGCTGGCGGGGGCCCTGGGTTAAGAGCGAGAACTATCGCACCACGTCGATTCCAATAAGCTGCTGGCCTGAGATAACAAAATCCGCAGGAGGCAGCTCCATTTCATAAACAGGGGAAAGTACAGTCGGAGTGTAGCCGCCCGATGTTCTGTCGCTGTTCAGAGTCGCCACTACCGAAGGCGGCAGGTTTGGCAGTTCATCTGTGCCAATTACCGCTCCAGGCGTAATCCGGAAGAGCTTCACATAAAGACGGTCGCTCTTCTTAACTTTGTTAATCGCTCGAACTAGCTGGCCTAGATCCTGAGGCACAAAAGCCTTCGCCGCTAAACCCTCTTGTAGCGCGCTTCCGTCGCCTACAAAGACCAGCAACTGACCGGGTGTGGCGTCCTCTGGAATCTGCACGGGAATTCGCTGTACAAATTGCTTTCCGGCTTCGGTTCTCACGTAGGCCTGAATTTCCACTCGCTCACCACGCCGTACTTCAGTGCGGTCGAGAGCGATGCGTTCGAGCGTGCCCGCATATTTTGTATCGCTGGAAGAAATGTCGAGCGTCACACCATCAATCTGTACGTCGTCGAAGCCGCTGCTCATTAGTGCCCCGATAGGCGTGGCCACCGAACCGGCTGCCATCATCGCTGAGTTGCTGGACGAGAAACGTCGGTCCAGCCGCACATTCTCCTGTCCTTTAACCTTAACCTCGCCTTTGATGCTGATCGTGGATTCGCCCAGCGCCCGCTCGCTGGAAGTGATTGTGTTGAATACGGTGATGTTCAAAAGCAAGGGCGTCAGGAATGAATCATTGGCGACCTCATATGAATAAGTTTCGGTCCGGTCGCGGCTGGTGTGCAGATTGATTTTTACGGGAATCATCTTCGGAGCGCGACCTAGGCTGCCGAATACTCCCGCGGCCCGGTCCTGCGAAATCGCGCCCATCATCTGGCCGGGTACTGATAGCTTGAAAGAGTTATTAACGTTGGCGATGACCGTGACCACTGAGGTTTCGGTCATCGGCATGTCTGCCGCACCCAGGCTTAAAAACGGATGACCAAATGCATAGATGCGATTACCGTCGCGGAAAGTAACCGTTCCCGAAGCTGCAATCGAATAGTCACCCCGAACAAGCTGCACGCTCACCGACGTGCCGGGTGTCAGCGTTTTTTCATTCGCTTCACCGAGTGGAGTGATTGCTGCCGAACCACCTGCGCCGGAAACCGGTAGTAAACCGTTGGCCATTAATTGCGGAGCAAACAGTGAAAGCGATTCCTGACTAATCCCACTAAAAACTACAGGCGTTGCAATCGGCGTCATCTGCTGACCCATCAGAGCAACCAGGGGCGAACCGGCGGAGACAGGAGCGATTAGCGAAGTTGCCGTGACCGCTTGCTTCGGGAGGTTGGTCTTCCATTCGGTTGCGGCCAGTTGCGAGAAGGATACCAGTCGCGGAGCTCTTGGCTTATGGGTTTCATCTACCGTGGCCTTCTCAAAGATATCGATCATCTGCTTAATAGGTGTGATGCCAGCAATCGGTTCTTTGGAAAACGGGAAACTAAAAGCTATGGCACCGACAAGGCGACCATCGACGTAGACTGGCGAACCAGACATTCCGGCGAAGACCCCTGTCTTCTCCACATTCGATCCACTTAGCCGGGCAATTATTGCTGACTGTCGGGGACCCGGAAAACCCGGCAACACACCTAAAATCTCTACCCCAAACTCCTGCGTTTCTGTGCCTGAGAAAACCGTCCGTGCCACTCCCTTCATTCCCGGACGCAGGTTTTCAAGCGCAAACAACCGGGGATCTTCGTCCCTGGTCGCCTGCCTTTGAGCCAAAGCCGAGCGGGAAGGCATGGAGATAGCAAAAAGCGCCATCAAAATTACGAGGAATCTCTTCATTAAACTACCCCTTATATCGTGAAGAACAGGAAATTGAGATCCGAACAACGGATTCTGCACCCCAAGTGACTATAGCTTCGCTCATGAAGTCGGTCAAGGAATGTTGACCGATCAGACAGAAGCGACAAGCGGTCCACTTTTCGACCAACTGAGCAGTCAGGTCTTAGATGCGCAAACTCGGGTCTTCGTTCTAGGATGGGCAGTTGCGCTTTGGCCCACTGGTTACCGCATGTTAACGTCCCAGTCGGGGGCGTTGCTATTTCCATGGACTCAATAGCAGGTTTAATTCTGGTGGGTGGCGCATCGAGTCGCATGGGAACTGACAAGGCAAGCCTGCTGCTCGAGGGCCGGACCTTCGTTCAACGAATTGCTGAGGAACTGTTTGCAGTAACAGACTCAGTCACTCTTGTCGGCAAGGATTCGGGGAGACTACATCTGAATCTGCCCACTGCCCCCGACGCTTATGAGAATTGGGGAGCTCTGGGCGGGGTTCACGCCGCGCTTTCCGCCTCCCCGTCGCCCTGGTCCTTAATTGTCGCCTGCGATCTTCCCTTCGTTACAGCCGGACTATTCGCTCGTTTGGCCGGTTTGCGCGAAAACTTTGAAGCGGTGGCGGCCTTACAGAAAGACGAGCGCCCGCAGCCTCTCGCCGCCCTTTACCGCACCGACCCTTGTCTGGGCCAGGCAGACCAATTGATCAAACTTGGCCAGCGAAGGCCCATCGCCCTGTTACAATTTGTCCGCACACGCTGGATATCCTTCGGTGAGCTTCAGGATTTATCAGGTGCCGAACATTTTTTTGATAACATCAACACTCCGCAAGATTACGAACAGGCCGGCGGGAAAGGAGATGCCATTCAGGCTGCGGGGACGACTTGACAAATTCGCCGGCAACGCCGGCACCTATTTCGTCACTCATCCCTCTTCTTCTCATGGCCTCCAGACCTCGATTAGGGAAGAAGCTTATTAAGTCGCTTCTGCCAATCCTACTGGTGGTGACAGCGTCGCTCTTTTTAGCGCTTGTTTTCATCATCAGGGGGATCACCCGCCCACCCCGGCGCGCTTACCTCGTTACGCCGAAGGCCTTTTCTCAAATAAGCGGTCCCGCTCTCAAGGTTACTGATCAAACCTGGAGGAATCGTGATGATACACCCGCGCGGGGCTGGTTGCTTCGCGGTGCCGAGGGTGCGCCTGCTGTCGTGCTCCTTCATCACTATGGCGCAGATCGCTCCTGGCTTTTCAACCTGGGCGTCAAGATAAACGAGGCCACTAACTTCACCATTCTCTGGCCCGACCTTCGCGGCCATGGATTAGTGCCACCCGTGCAATGGACTTCATTCGGAACTCTCGAGGGAGACGACGTTCTCGCTGCTCTCGATTTCTTAAGAGCCCAGAAGTCGGAGAATGGTAATCGCCTGGTAGGAGGTCAGGTGGGACTTTTTGGGGTTGAGCTGGGCGCTTTCGCTGCCCTACGTGCCACCGCACAAGACCAGAGTGTTAGCGTCCTGGCTCTCGACTCAGTGCCTCGCAATCCCGATGAGCTGGTGCATACCACTGTTACGAATGATTTGGGAGTGCGCGTTCCCCTGCTGCCTGCCCTGGCTAGCCTGGCTACATATATCTACTTTCTCGGCCGCTATGAAAACACTCCCGTATGTCAGATTGCGGCTTCTCTTTCTACCCCGCGCGTTCTGCTGCTCTCGGGACCGGATGCCGGAGCGCTTCGCGATTCGACAATCGACCTGGCCCGTTGCTTTAAGAACCCGGCAACTGTGGAAGTCAAAACCGACCTGCCTTTGACCGCTTTTAAGCTACCCTCAGCCACCGGTGAAGATGGCGAGCGATATGATCGCCAGGTAATTGAATTCATGGACAAGAACCTGCGCTAAGAAATATCCCTTCCCAACCTGCAAATACAGGCCCTTTTGGCATTTCACACTGCCTCTACCGTTCCTCGGTTCTGTGCGGTCACCGATGTCATGTAAACCTTATTCTGCCTTCAGATTCAGGTACGTTGAATAAAGCTCTTGCGGATTCTCAACGTATAGTTCAGTGTAACCACACTCCCCGCAAATCCACGCGGTCAAGGCGCCTTCATGCGTACCTTTGAAAATCATGGCATCAGGCTCTTCATAAACCTCAACGGACAACTGATTGTTCAAATCACCATAATCCCTAGTATGAACATTGGGAATCATCTTATTCGATTGGCACTTGGAACAATTTTGACGGCTTGCCATGAACTTTTTCTCCCTTCTAAGTTAAACCTAAAACACTCTCACATTCAGTCGCTAGAGAAGCATCCAACTTTGAAATCCGTCTTTGACTCTTGACTCGCAACCCCGACCAACGCGAGTTTTCCGTTGTTCCCCACCACATCGATTAGAGCGGAAGGCAATCCCGTTAACTGATGAATGTATTCGATTGGCACGATCACCAGAATCGGGGCGCGGTTCTTTCTGGATGCTTCCAAAATATCCAGGGCACTTTCAAATCTAGCGGGTTCACCCTCAGAGGCATACACTACACGGCCCGCCGCGTAGAATTCGGCGGAGCGGTCGATTTGGTGTAGTGCGTAGACAGGTGCCGAGCCGTAGCCACGAGCGTTCGCAAGCTGAATCAGATCCCGCATTGATTCCCGGGTGGCAATACTGCGAACTCCACAATTCAGGGCCACAATGAGCGCTGCGAACGTGGCGAAGATCACGAGCAGCGCCGAGACAGTTTTGCGATGTGTCCAGAAAATACAGCTGGCGGCTGTGATGATCAAAGGCACCCCCATCATCGCTACACACTTAAGAGAAAGGCTGCCCAAGCGAATCAAATAAACCGATCCCACGATCGCGAACATTCCGGAAACGGCGCCGGTAATTCGCATTGCCCAGAAGCCATCGCGATCTCCGGACAAGAGCTTGGTGAGACGCTCACCGGCGATTAATGCTCCGGCGGGCAAGACCGGCAGAATGTATCCGGGCAGCTTTGATCCGGATAAAGAAAAAAACGCAAGTGGCATCAGCAACCAGGCGAGAGCAAATATTCGCAACCGGTCTAGCGAATCAGGCGAACGCAATTTCCACGTTCTGGCTTCCACCAGCCCCTCGATCAGGAAGGCAGTCCAAGGCAAGGATAACGGAATCAGTATCAGCAGATAGAAGTAGAACGGTTGCGGGTGAAGATATTTGTTTGAAAAGTAGCGCTTAAAGTGGTGCTGGATGAAAAACTCGTCAATAAATGGCCAGCCGTGTTTAAGAATAACAGGAACGTACCAGCTCGAAGCCACAACGAACAGGAGGGGAAGACCCCACCAGAGGGAAAGTAAAAATGATCTTGCTGGAAACTGCCGGCGCACGAGTTGATAAAAACCGACAACACTGAAAGGAATGACCAAACCAATCAACCCTTTTGCCAAGAGAGATAACCCAATGAAGACATAAAAGCCAAACAGGAACCTGCGACAGATCTCTTCGTTCTCTTCCAACTCTGAAACCAGAAAAAAACTAAGCGCCCATGCAATCGTCATGGTGACGACAATATCGAAGCCCACACCTCTCGAAAAAACTATAATCCCCAGAGTAGAGGCAGCAATGATCGCACTCCACGGTGCGAGTCCAGGCAATTGATGCTCGATGCTTGCTCGGCAAACTCGCCTCCCTGTCCAGAAGACCGCGAACACAGTCAACAGGCCGGAAAGAGCAGGCCCAAGCCGAGCGGCCCACTCGCTTATTCCGAACAAGTGAAAGCTGGCTATCATCATCCAATAAAGCAGAGGTGGTTTTTCAAACCAGGTGTGGCCACCCAGGGTGGGGGTAACGAGATCGCCACGCAGGAACATTTCCCGCGCTACCTGGGCGTAGCGCGGTTCATCGGGTCCCACAAAAGGCATATGACCAAGACCGTAATAGTAGAAAGCTATGACGGCGAGAAATAGTAAAAGCCAGACTCGCTTGGCAAGCGCTGAAGGTTGCAAGTATAGTCGCTCCGAAATGACGGTCAGCTATCAGTAGTCAGCTAAATTCGACTTGTAACTGAATGCCCGAGTATCCTTGAATCCAGCTACACATTCAAACTAGCGATCTCCCAAACGGACCAAGCTCGCCAGGACGTCTAACAACTAACAGCTGACCACAAATAAGTGACTATGTCTTTACGAACAGCAGTTATCGGGGTGGGCCATCTCGGACGGCAGCACGCCCGCGTCCATAAAACGCTTGCTGACGAAGGTCTGACCCGGTGTGAATGGGTTTGCGATCTCAATGAGCGGGTTGCGCGTGCGATTGCCGCGGAGCGAGAGCTTGATTGGACCACGGATTGGCGCGAATTAATTGGCCGCGTTGACGCCGTCAGTCTTGCAGTTCCCACGGAGTCGCACTGCGAAATTGCCTGCGGCCTGCTTGAAGCAGGTATTCACGTTTTGGTTGAGAAGCCCATCTCGCGAACTGTCGAAGAAGCAGATCGCATGATTCAAGCAGGAGAGAGAGGGGGCGCTCTTTTACAGATAGGTCATCTGGAGCGATTTAATCCCGCCTTGGTAGCGCTGCGTCCGCACGTGCGCGATCCTGTGTACTTCGAGATCCATCGGGTAGGCGAATTTACGGCCCGTTCACTGGATATTGACGTTGTTCTCGACCTGATGATCCACGACCTTGATATCGTACAGTGGTTAGTGGGTGAAGATGTCCAGGTCACTGAACTCCACGCCGTTGGTATTCCGATCCTGACAAACAAGGTTGACGCGGCTAATGCACGACTCGAATTCTCTTCCGGAGCAGTTGCTAATATCACTGCGTCGCGCGTCGGTACTGAGAGGATTCGCAAGATGCGTTTTTTTCAACCGCATGACTACGTCGCCGTTGACTACACGACCAAGCGTGCTTCGATTAGCGGCCTGGCACCGCCAACCGTCGATGGCTTATGGCCTGGCGTTCACGTGCGGAACCTGGATGTGATTGACGTTGAACCCCTGTGGGCGGAGATTGTCTCTTTTGTCCAAGCCGCGAGAGACGGCCTGCCATCCCCCGTCTCCGGAATGGACGGGAGAAATGCACTCGCACTGGCTCTGCGCGCGCTGGAACGGATCGAGGAACACGCGGTGAAAGTTCGGAGCGGTTCCGTAGGCGAGGCTCTTCGAGCCCAGGGCGGATAGCCCGGCTGATGAAAACTATCCAGCATGGACCTCAAGAGTCAGCCCGAACCAAATATCTCCGCCCTGTTGGGCGCGCGCATAGATGCCGGCGACTTCCCTTCCGCCGTCTATCTGATAACTGAGCGAGGTCTTCCAATCTTCGCAGACGCTCTTGGACATGCCGTAGTCGACCCTTATCGCATTACCGCCTCGCTTCAAACCGTCTACGATCTCGCCAGCCTGACCAAACCGCTCGTAACCGGTCTTCTTTGTGCCTGCCGCATCGACACGGGCGAGTTAACCCTGGACAGCGCCGTCGCACACTACTTGCCGGAGTTTCTAAGGACGGACAAGCAGATGGTCACTGTGCGTCATCTTTTGACGCACACATCTGGACTTCCAGCTTGGCGACCGCTTTACATCCTTGCCGAAAGCGAACGCAATCGGGTTCTCAGCCTGATCGCCGCTGAGGACCTTGAATACCAACCCGGCATGCGGGTCGTCTACAGCGATCTCGGCTTCATAACCCTGGGTTTTTTGCTGGAACGATTAACTGGCAAGCAGGTGTCGGAACTCGCCAGTCGGGAGATTTTCGCAGCTCTTGGACTTCGAAGCACTTTCTTCAACCCCGAGATGGCGTTGCAAACCGGCATAGCCGCTTGCGAGACAGGCAACGCCTTCGAGCGCGCAACGTCCCGGGATATGGGTACGCCCGAATATGCCAAGTGGCGCGAAAATCTCATTTGGGGAGAGGTGCATGACGGCAATGCCCACTTCCTCGGCGGGGCCGCGGGCCATGCGGGTCTTTTCTCGACAGCTTATGAATCAGCTCGAATTGCCGCGCAGTTTCTTGCCGCGCAGAGCGAAATACTCAGTCCGCGAAGTTGTGAAGCTTTTAGAACAAATATGACGGAAGGACTCGAAGAGGCGCGCTCTATTGCCTGGCAACTCGCAGCAACTCCCGAGTCAGCCGCTGGTCCATCTCTGTCGCCGGACAGTTACGGCCACAGCGGATTCACAGGTACGAGCTGCTGGATCGATCCGCGTCAGGAACGAGTTTTTATTTTACTGACCAATCGCACACACGCACGTTCGCTTCCTTTCGCCAACATTAACAGTGTGCGTCGGGAGTTTCATAGCCTGGCCGTGGCTGCGCTGAAAACTCAATCTAGAACCGGAGAACGGTAGCAACCCGCTCACCAATGACATTGACAATTCAGGCACCGCAAATTCGCATGTTGGGAAGGGGGCAAAGCGAACTGCGACCCCGCTCAAGATCGTAGTCATTCAGCCTTGAATCGTCAGTTCCAAATTCCAGCCTGGATTGTAGATGAACGGTTGAACGGCTTTGACGGTTCGGTTAGCTATTTGCTGGGCGGTACTGCCAAGACCGTGAAAGAGGATATTCCAACGGCTGCGCGGTCTCCCACATTGAGACTAACTGCGCCGGCTTCGGGCTTGGGGCGAGTCGCTATGATCGGCTTACTGCTGTGGCTTTCAGGGGTTTCGGTGGTCAGGTAGAAAGGCGTCTCGTTGGTCTCGCAAGCACCTGAATCCGACAGATCGATGCGCACATTCACCCGTTCATAAGCTCCCACGAAACTTTTTTCTTCCACGATTCCATTAGCAATACAAGAGTGGCCGGCAGGGAGATCTCCCTCCCTGGTCAATGAAACGTCTTCGGGACGAAATACCAGCTTCACTGACTGCCCGTCGCGAAACTTGTGTGCGTCGGCGCTGAACGGAATTACAGCTGTGCCCACTTCGATCCTATCGCCCCGGATTACTCCCGGAAGGAGATTAGCAGCACCCAGGAAGGTGGCTACGTACTCGGTCGCAGGGTTGGTATACACTTCGTACGGCGTTCCAATCTGTTCGATGTGGCCCAGGTTGACCACCGCAATGCGGTCTCCCAACTCCAACGCTTCTTCTTGATCGTGCGTAATGAATATTGCCGGCACGTTCACTTTTCTCAGCAACGCTTTTATCTCCCGCCGCAGATGTCCGCGCGTTTGCGCGTCGAGGGCGCCAAAGGGTTCGTCAAACAAGAGTACTTCAGGTTTGTAGGCAAGCGTCCGGGCAATCGCCACGCGCTGCTGCTGGCCTCCGGAAAGCTGCGAAGGATATTTATTGCGATGTTCCTGCAATTGGACCAACTCCAGCAGGGTTTCCACTGCTTCCCGAATCTCTTTTCGCTTGCGATGTCTGATCTTGAGACCATAGCCTATATTTCGCTCGACACTCATCTTGGGGAACAGCGCGTACGACTGAAAGATCACGCCCACTCCGCGCTCCCGTGCCGGGAGTTCAGTAACGTCTTTGCCATGCAGTATGACTTTGCCTGAGTTGGGCTGCTCCAAGCCGGCAATTATCCTCAGAATCGTCGTCTTGCCGCTTCCGGAGGCGCCAAGCAGCACGAGCGTTTCCCCTTCCGAAACCTGGAAGTTGATGTTCTCGAGTACACCTGTCTTACCGAAACGCTTGCTGACTCCGAGGACACTGGCAGCGACCGCTGGCGAACTCCGGTTCAAATCGGGCGCCACTGACTCCTCTCTGATCATGGTCTGTTTCGCTCTCACTGGAATCCTCTAATCCACATCAAGCCAGTCGCGGGCAAAAAACAATACGCTGAAGATCAGGAACGAGAAAAGCGCTAACACAATTGCAATGGCATTCGCCGCCTCGATCTGGCCTTCATTGAATTTGGCAAATATGTAGAGCGGAGCGGTTTGCGTGCGCCCGGCAAGATTGCCGGAGACTAGAATGGTTGAGCCAAACTCGCCGACTGCGCGCGCAAAAGTCAGCAGCGCCCCGGAAACAATCGCTCCTCGGAGGGATGGTAAGGTGACGTGCCAGAACGTTTGCACGCGTGTCGCCCCAATCGTTGCCGATGCCTCTTCAAGTGAGCGACTCATCGTATCGAAAACAGGTTTGATTACACCGAAGGCGAGGGGAAAGGTAACGAAGATATTCGCGAGTATGATTGCGCCGGCTGTAAACATTGTCTGGATGCCGTGCGGCGCCAGGAAACGTCCGAGAATGCCGTATGGCCCCCACAAGAGCAGCAAGGCAAATCCCGCGACGGCTGTGGGAATTGCAGTGGGCAGGGATATTGTGACAATGAGTGCGTTGCGACCCCAGAAGTTATACTTCGATAAAACATAGGCGGCGAACAATCCGAAGAACACATTGAACAAAGTGGCCCAAAAGCTTGTCACCATCGAAAGCTTGAGTGCGAAAACAGCCTCGGGCGCCGTCAGTGCAGCCCAGAAACTCGCCAAACCCTTGCTGGTTCCGAAAATGAAAATTGATGAGAGCGGCAGAAACACGAGCGGCAACATCATGAGCACGAGCACTCCAATGCTCAGAGGCCGGGCGACATCGAAGCCTCGCACGTGTCGCATTGAGGGGATCACATTCATTGCCAATTGCCAATTGCCGATTGCTGTTAGTGCATTGTCGCTTGATCAATTCCGATTCCGCCCAGCCGACGCTCCGCAACTACTCGCACGTCCTGCTTTGGTCAAATCCGCAATCGGCAATGCCTTACTTCCGCCGCTGCACCTGATCCCTGAAGATAGCTTCAATCACTTTGGGATAGGCCTCAACCCAACCGCCAAAGTAATCAATCGTAATTGGCATCTCGATGTTAGCCAACTGGTTGTTTTCCTGGTCCAGTGCATCATTGGTAATTGACCGGAAGTGATGCTTTACGAAAGCCCTCTGAGCTTCTTCACTCCAGAGATACTGCATAAACGCATCAACTACGGTCCGCCGGGCGGCATTTACACTGCGATCAATGACTACCGCCGGGTGTTCGCTGAAAATCGTCGCTTGCGGAGCCACGATCTGCACAGGATTCCCCGCTTCTTTCATCAGGAGCCCTTCCAGCTCATAGGTAATCAGCGCATCACCGAAGCCAGTTTCAAATTGTGTCCGCGCCTCGCGCGCAGAGCCAGGTGTAGAGATTACATTGCGCCAAATCGCTCGCAACGTCTGCAGCGCTCGCGCATGATCCGGCTCGCCCGACTGCTTTTCTGACTTAACAAGTTCCGAACCATAAATTGCCAGCACTGACCATTGAGCGCCGCCCGAACTAACAGGGTCCGGATGAATAACCTTCACTCCCGCCTTGGCAAGATCTGCAAAGTCACGAATGTTTTTTGGGTTTCCCTGACGAACCAAAATCACGAAGGGTGTTTTGTTGATCATGCCTTTTTGAGGCAACGCGTGCCAATCGGAAGTGACAAAACCACCATCTCTAAGCCGGAAAGCATCGCGTTCGATGGAGAGTATAGCGATGTCTGCTTTAACGCCTTGCAGGATCTGGTTAGTTATCGTTTCTGAACCCGCGTATGAGGAAGTGAAGCGCACCTCCTGGCCACGGTCAGCTTTCCATTTAGCAGCGAAACCCGGGTAGATGGATTTCTCAAGCGGCTCCTTCATGATGGAGAATCCGTACACCGTGAGGTTCAGGTCCCCCGACTCGGCCGGAGGCTTCGGCAAGCAACCGGCACCGAGCAGGCTCAACGACAGGAAGGCAATGAGGGTTCTCGCCTTGCTGGTGAATGCACCTTTCCTCACGGAGAGAACCTCCAAATCCGGGCGGCCTGGTAGTCGATGAGTGCGCGGGTAAAGGTCTATACCATACCTCCGAGCGTTATGTGAAGATCATATTAACACCGCGGCTTTAGCCCGGTGTCAGAGCTTGCTTGCAGGATTCTCAACCGTTTGAACAGTTTGGAGCTTGCTGCGTGGAAGATGTTTTTAGCAGAACGGTTCAAACGGTTCCAGGTGCCGGGCTCGCTCTGGACAGCGGGCTAAAGCCTCGCTGTCACTGAAAAGGAAGAACCAAACTGACCATTACTCAACCAACGGTCGAATTGCCCTGAACCGATACTCCCGGTTAAGCTGCGCTCATGGAAAAAGACACAGCTCGCTTAAATCTCTTTGAGCTTCAAGATGCCTGTATCTGGAAAGACGCTCGGATCGTTCTTGCTATAACTCTAATCTTTTTCCCGGCGTGCCACGCCAGGACCGCTAGTAACAGAGCAAAACCGCCCTCCGAAATAGTAGTCGCGGCGGCGGCAAATCTTACTGACGCATTTCAGGAACTTGGTAACCGATTCAGCGATCGCACTGGAGTTCGTGTGATTCTAAGTTTTGGAGGTACCGCCGACCTGGCGAAACAGATTGAGAATGGTGCGCCGTTTGACATTTTTGCGGCCGCCGACACAGCTCATGTTGAAGCTCTGGAGCAGAAAGGTTTGCTCACCCCAGGAACGCGGGCACTGTACGCACGCGGCAGCCTCCTTCTATGGATACCCAGCGGAAGCACGATCGACCTCGAAAAGGTGGAAGACCTCAAGCGCAAAGAGGTGGAGCGCATTGCCATTGCTAAGCCTGACATCGCGCCATACGGTCAGGCAGCGGTGGAAGTCCTTCGTGCCTTAAAGATGTGGGATCAGGTGGAACCCAAGGTCGTCTACGGAATGAACGTCTCGCAAGTGAAGCAGTTTGTCTCTTCGGGTAATGCTGAAGCGGGCTTTCTTCCGCGTGCCCTCGTGAAACCCGGTGAAGGCAAGTACATCGAAATAGGCGAAGAACTGCATCGACCCATTGATCAGGCCCTGGGAGTGATCAAATCTTCTAACAATCAGGACGCCGCCCGCCGCTTTGCCGACTTTGTTTTGAGTTCAGAAGGTCAAACTATCCTCAGAGAATACGGGTACAAACAACCGCCGCCGCTGTGAACGTTATGTGCTTACTCATGGGACTAGTTACCCTGCCGTGCTGCGGCACGCGTACCGTCCCACTATTCGGGTTGCATCCCTCCGGCGAGCACGCATCCATTTACACTGCGGGTGAATTGCGTCAGCTAATCGACATCTCCCACACCAGCGGGCATCTCGAAGCTGAGGAAAAAAAACTGATTAACCGCGTCTTTGATTTTGCGGACACTGAAGTTCGGGAAGCGATGATCCCGAGGACTGCCATTTCGGCGTTGCCTTTATCCACTACTTTTGAAGAAGCAAAGGTGGCATTTCGTACGCTTGGTTATTCGCGCATGCCGGTCTATCGTGAGCGGTTGGACGACGTAGTCGGGATTATTTTTCGCCGAGATCTCGAACCCTACCTGGAAAACCCTAATCTGACATTTACTACCCCTCAGCTCGACAGCTTCCCGCTTCCGGACTAGACTTCGCCTTTGCCAGGCAGGCTCGTCGATTGCGCCCGGCCGTATCGAGTTCGTTATCCTACGGACTGGTCGTTCACCTCCTGCTGCTCTCCACCACGCATCGCTGCGTCGCAGTTGCAT
>JACCSP010000191.1 GCA_013812905.1 Pyrinomonadaceae bacterium | reverse complement strand
AAGGGCGATGTGAAGGCGGCAAGCGAAGAGTTTCAGGAAGCGGCCCGACTCAACAAGCTGAAATCGAACAGGCAGGCAGCGGTATTTGCCGCAAACACCGGTCTCGCCCGTCTCAAAGAAGGGAACTTTGACGAGGCCATTGAAAGATTCCAAGCTGCTGTAGAGCTTGACCCAACCAACGCGCACGCGTACTACAATCTAGCAAATGCGCTTCAGAAAAAGGGTCAACAGGAAGCCGCTCGGGCTGCGTATCAGAAGGCCAAAGAGTTGGATCCTCGAGTAAAGCCGTTGCCTGAGCAGTAGCTGTAGACAGTGGACAGGATTTGTTAGAGCCCAAACCCAGTCGCGTCGGGATGGAATATTTATAGGAGAATAAGACGATCCACGAAATGACACGAACTAAGGGCTCTTTTCGTGCCGCTTTGTGTGTTTCGTGGATCGCTCTTATTTCAGCAGCCTAATAGAGAATTCTTGAGTGCTGTATCGTAACAGGAAACCCTAGAGATAAACTTGTCCTGCCCCTGCCACCTGCCTCCAGGGTCTAGTCACTGCTTACTGCTTGTCACCACTCCGCTGCCTTCCTTGATCTTCACAATCTTATTGACTGCGACGTCTCT
Source organism: Pyrinomonadaceae bacterium (assembly GCA_013812905.1). Taxonomy (GTDB): domain Bacteria; phylum Acidobacteriota; class Blastocatellia; order Pyrinomonadales; family Pyrinomonadaceae; genus PSRF01. The sequence continues at coordinate 6,757 of JACCSP010000191.1, read as the reverse complement.
GATCGTTTCAGTTTGTCCATTTGGCCAACGTACCTCTATTTGTTCAACTTTCTGGTTTGGGCCCAAGCCGAAGTGTAAGCGCAGGTCGTTGTGTGAGTAATAGCTGGATTGACTGGTCACCTCTTGAGTCTGCAGATGCAGGCCGCTCTTCACTTGGACTCGCGCGCCGATGGCACTGCGATTCGACTTCGTGCCAATGAGCTTCACTTTGAGCCAATTGTTAGTCCCACGAGTCCGTTCATTGGTGTACTCGTTGCGCAGCAACAATGGCGGCTCGTTCATGTTCATGACTAAAACATCGACGTCGCCATCATTATCAAAATCTCCAAAAGCAGAGCCACGACTCGATTTTGGGATCAACGCGCCGGGGCCTGACTGTGCGGTTACTTCCTTGAAACGACCATTACCGAGGTTTTGATAAACGAGGCGCGGGCTGCGATGCGGATATTCCTTGAAAAGCTTCTCGACTTCGGGGTAGACATTGCCGGTAACGATCATGATGTCGGCCCACCCGTCATTGTCGAAGTCTGCGAATCCGGTGCCCCATTCAACATAACGAGTGTGATCGAAGCCCGCGAATCTGGACGCGTCTTGGTAAAATCCGCGCCCGCTATTCTTGTAGAGCACGGGCAGATCATCGGAGAAATGAGTTTTGAAGATGTCTAAGAAGCCGTCCCCGTTGTAGTCGCCTGTGGCAACGCCCATCCCGGCCTGCGCTTGACCATCTTCGTTATAAGCAGTGCCGGTTTCGAGTGCGACATCTGTAAATGTGCCGTCACGGTTGTTGCGGTAGAGCGTGCTGGCTGTCGAATCACAGGCCACATATATGTCAGGCCAGCCGTCGTTATTGAAATCGATAGTGGTCGCCGTCATCGAGTAGCGGCCTTCAACTTTGGCGATGCCTGATTTGTCGGACACATCTGAAAAGGTTCCGTCACCGTTGTTGTGATAGAGAAGATTTATGTCGGTGGGTAAACCTTTCGGTCCGCAATTAACGGGGATGCCTTTCCATGTGCAATTCGCACCCTTTCCGGGCTCCGGCGCAGTTTCGAGATCGAACTTCAGATAGTTTGCTACAAAGAGATCGAGCTTTCCGTCGCGATCATAATCGACGAAAGTACAGCCTGAGCCCCAGCGAGTGCCTTTGGTGCTGAGTAAAGCTTTCTGCGTCATGTCTGTGAACGTGCGGTTGCCATTATTCCGATAAAGTACGTTTTGGCCCCAATAAGTCAGGTACAAATCTTCAAACCCGTCATTGTCGTAATCTCCGGCGCAAATCGCCGATGCCCAGCCCGCATGCCCCAGCCCTGCTTTTGCGGCAAGGTCTGAGAAGCTGCCGTTGCGTTGGTTTCGATATAACTTGATAGTGGGCTCTTTGCCCTTGGGAAAGCCTTCGAGGCGAGTTCCGTTCAGGATCAGAAGGTCTACCCAGCCGTCATTATCATAATCGAGGAAAGCGACACCGCTGCCATTGGTTTCTATGATGTACTTCTTCTGTTCGATACCGCCGTAAATAATCGGGTCAGAAAGCCCGGCCCGTCCGGCAACGTCTATGAAGGTGACTGGAAAACCTTCTCCCTCGTTTTTACGTTCCGACGTTGAACCGGTAAAGGTACTCTGTTGTGCGAGCGCATAATCCTGTCCAGATGGCGAAACAGCAGGCCCGTTTACAAGAAGCCCGCCCGCAACGAGATAGAAGATAGTTATGGGGTAACTCTTCTTAAACTTCGCGAATATGTTCAAGCTATTCTTATCTGTCCTTATCAGAAGTTGTCCTGAGTCGGTCGGCGAGTTCAAACTCTTTTTTCGCCTCTGCTAACCTATTGGCATGTTGTAGCACTTGAGCGAGCAGATGATGAGCTGAGAAGTTGTTCTGGTCCATCTTTAGCGCGCGCCTTAGGATAGTTTCAGCGTTCGATAGATCTCCTTTCTTCAAATGAACTTTTCCCAGAACAATATACGGGCCACTGAAGTACGGGTTGAGCCAGATAGACTTTTGCAGCGGAGCAACTGCTTCATCCCACTTGAGCTGTCTGGTATAAGCCTCGCCGAGCCGGTAGTAAGCCATGCCGAATGCCGGATTAAGGGCGATCTCTTTTTGCAAAAGCTCGATACCGCGGTCGATATTGGCGCGAAAGATCGCCAGTTCTCCAAGTAAAAAATTGGCCTGTGGCAGCTTCGGGTCAAGTTCCAGCGCCCTTTGTAGTTCTTTATCGGCAATCTCTTCAAACCGCTGACGAATCATCATCTGGGCGTTGATTAGATAGGCCGAGGCGGAGTCCGGTTGAATATTAAACATACGCGCCAACGCCTCGCGAGCCTTATTTGAGTTGTGAGTCTGAATGTAGCTGAGACCGAGGAGATATGCTGTTTCCACACTATCAGGGGACCAGTTTATAACCTGTTCGAGATAAGGAATGGCCTCTTTGAAGTGTCCCAGTAGGTAATGAGAAAGGCCGAGCATTTGCACTCCTTGCCGGTACTGACGGTTATTTCCCTGCTCCTGCCTCACCGCAATCGAGAGGTGCTCAACCGCGCGGGCGTGGTCACTCTTTTGATAGTAGGCTAGCCCTAAAAGATGATTCACCGCGGTGTCATTCGAACTGGACTTGGAGAGCGGTCTCAGCATCTCTATGGACGCGTCAATCTTACCGGCGCTCAGAAGTGCCTGCGCTTGCGCGACCGTCGAAGAATTCGATCCGGGCTCTGACGTTGGCTGTCGTTCTGTCTGAGCCGCGACGGCTAATGCAAATAACGCCACCATTAGGTTGACCGATATCACATGGCATGCAGACTTGATCATAGTATTAGTTTTCTTAACTCAACGTGAATTTTCATATCGCTTCCATTTCATATCTTCGGCGGCTGCCGGCCTCAGGCTGATGGCAGCTCCACCCCCGCTCGCCAGGGCGATTTTCAAAGTGGTTCGGTCGTTCACCAAGAAATTCTGAATCTGGTATGCCATCGGATTGCTTTTCCAATGAGCATTGGCAGCATCTGTGTAGAGAATAGCCAGATACGAGCGCTTTGGGGTGAGATATGTTAGGGGTATGTTTACCGTACGCGCTTGCTCGTCTGTGATCGCCCCGATGTACCACTCATCTTTGTTTTTAGCTTTGCGAGCAATTGTGAGGTAGTCGCCCGGTTCAGCTTCTAAAATTCTAGTATCGTCCCAATCCACTGCTACTTCCTTAATAAATTGGAATGCGTCTATAAACCGCTCGTAATTTTCGGGCAAATCTGCAGCCATTTGTAAGGGGCTGTACATCGTGACGTACAGAGCCAACTGTTTGGCTAAGGTGGTTTGCACTTGTTCTTTCTTGCCGGCTTGGTACGCGTCGAGTTTAATCTGAAAAATTCCCGGCGTGTAGTCCATTGGCCCACCCATCAGACGGGTGAAAGGTAAGATGGTTTCGTGTTCGGGAGGATTGCCCGAGCTCCATGCGTTAAACTCGTTACCCCGTGCCGCCTCACAAGCGAGCCAGTTCGGGTAACTACGATGCAACCCCGTCGGACGTACCGGCTCGTGAACATCTATCATAATTTTATGCTGGGCTGTCTTCTCTGCCACTCTGACATAGTGATTGACCATCCACTGACCGTCATGATGTTCGCCGCGCGGAATTATCTTGCCTACATATCCTGTTTTTACAGCGTCATACCCATGCTGTTTCATGAAGCGGTAGGCTTCGTCCATCCGGCGCTCATAATTTGAGACCGAGGCTGAAGTCTCATGGTGCATGATAAGCTTCACCCCTTTTTCAGAAGCGTATTTGTGGAGTTCAGTGACATCGAAATCAGGGTAGGGCGTCACAAAGTCAAAGACGACTTCTTTCCAGTTGCCGAACCAGTCCTCCCAGCCTACGTTCCAGCCTTCTACCAATACACCGTCGAAGTGATGTTTAGATGCAAAATCGATATAGAGCTTCGTGTTTGCTGTGGTGGCGCCATGTTTGCCATGGGGTTTCAGGCTTGCCCAATCTGTTTCAGCTAATTTTATGTTACTCGCGTCAGCGTAACTCCAGGAAGCTTTGCCAACATGCATCTCCCACCAAATGCCCACATATTTCTGGGGCTTTATCCAGCTGACATCCCGGATTTTAGAGGGTTCATTCAAATTCAAAATAAGCTTAGAAGCTAGAATGTCCGCCGCTTTATCGCTCACCACAATCGTGCGCCAGGGAGTTTTATCTGGGGCTTGCATATATGACTTGTTGCCAACCGCATCAGGCACCAAATGCGATAACAGCCCAAACGTCTGTCTATTTACCATCAAATTCATGGCCGCGTAATTGACCAAAGCCGCCTCGTGGATGTTGATGTATAGCCCATCAGAAGTCCTCATCATCAAGGGTGTCTGTATGGCATTGGCAGCGATAGGTGTTTTGAAGGCAATCTCCTGGGCAGCCTTACGGCCCGTAGCATCTATCTCGCTGAGTTTTGTGGTTGAATAGGCATACTCGTTGGTGTCGTAATCGCCAGGAATCCAAAAGGTCTTGTGGTCGCCCGTTAAATTAAACTCGGTCTTTTCATCTGAAACAATGAAATACTTCAAGTCATTTTGTTCAGGGATTTCATAGCGGAATCCTAAACCGTCATTGAACAGACGGTAGCGGATGATCATCCTGCGATTCTTGTGGGCCACCTGTTGAAGTGTGACCACTAGTTCCTTGTAATGATTTCGAATCTGTTTCACTTCTCCCCATACCGGCGCCCAGGTTTCGTCTGTCTGCGATGTGTCCGTCTTTACTATGGTGAAGCCTTTGTTAAAAGCAGGTTGGTCCTTCAACTCAAGACCCAGCCTGCTTTTTTGCAGAATCTGCCTTCCCCTGAATGAAAGCTGATAGGTAGGTTCACCATCACCGGTCAACCCGATGGAAAGAGATAGTTTGCCATCTGGGGATTGTATATTTTGCGCGAAGGCAGTGGCGCTAAAAAGCGAAATGATCAGGCTCAGTACTTCTATTCTCATGGATATCCTTACTCCTTTGCCGGCTACTTTTTCTTTTTAGCCTTTTTATGGTAGGCCAGTTATCTATATCGGTCCAGAGTTGCCAAGCGAAAGCTCTACTAATTCGCAATCCTAAAGATGTTGAAATTTCCAAAGTGAGGTAGTCAAAAATAGTATTAGTCATGACGAGAGAGGCTGGAGGGGGTCCGGTTTGAATAACAGAGAGCACCTCGACGAGAAAACTCTGTGATGAGGATCCTCGATTGACATCAATTGTCATGCTAATCCGACTACTTTTTGTGGCGCATTCCGCCGACCATTAACGGAACCGATATAATCGTGTCAAGAAAAATCGCTTGACTCGCCTAACCGGCGGGTGTAGCCTCTCGCGCATCGGCGCCGCTCGTTGCGGTGGATCTTTGCTCTGAGCACTCATTATTAACAATTTCAAAGTTGGTGATTCTGGGTCGACGTTCGACTCGGCTTAATAATCCGCATATCAAAAATTGGATTAATCCAAACTTTCGTACTCAGTGCGATCTCCGAGCTTTAGCTAAGAAGGTTTTCTTGCTTGCGCGATCGGTAATTGAAAGCTCTAGATCGCTTAATCTAAAGCGCTATTTGTAACCGGTAGAAGTTTATTGCAGATATGGCTTTCATATTGCCGCTCACGGCGTCTGAATTGCGTGAGCGTAGACTTGGAACTTACCCAATTAGCGAAGACCAGTCAGCAGTTCTGTTGCCATACAAAAAACTCGGGCCCGGCCCACTGATTTCAGGTGCGGCCTTCAAGTTTGTCGTAAAAAAGGCTTAAAAGCCATCTCCAAGGAGCCACGTTATGCACAGAAGCAAAGTCGCCCTATTCCTGCTAGGCCTGTTACTCGTCGCCACGTTCGCTGTAGATGTTCGTGCGCAGGCTGTCTATGGGAGCATTAGTGGGAGGGTTACTGATCCACAGGGAGCTGCGATAGTTGGCGCGACAGTGACTGTTACTGACCTTGCCAAAAACATTTCCAGGACCGTTACCACCAATGAATCGGGTAATTATGAGGCCAGGTCTCTTGTTCCTGGCAAATACCAAGTGAGAGTGGAACAACCGGGACATAAGATTGCGGTCCAGGAAGTTGAGGTGAGAGCTGACGTTGACTCTGCGACCGATGTCGGTTTAGAAGTAGGAGCTGTAACCGAGACTGTCACAATATCCTCCGATACCCTTGAGTTGGGATTGAAGACCGACCGCGCAGACGTATCCACCAGTTTTACCGGCAAGCAACTCCAGGAGCTCCCGATCTTCAATCGGAACTTTACTGACATTATATTGGCTTCGCCGGGCACGCAAAAGCTCGGATGGCAACATGCAGCGAGCGAGAATCCGCAAGGCTCGACCCAAACGATGGTCAACGGGCAACACTTCAGCGGAACGGCATATCAACTGGATGGTACAGACAATCGTGATCCGATCTTAGGTATCATCGTAATCAATCCGACGCTTGAGGGTCTCAGCGAGGCTAAAGTTACCACGCAGAACTTTGACGCAGAGTTTGGCATGGCGACGGCTGGCGTAGTCACCGCCCAAACTCGCTCTGGGTCGAACGATCCGCATGGCTCCGCCTTTATATTTCGCCGCAACGATATCCTGCAAGCTCGCGATCCATTTTCGCAGAGCACGCCGAATCCCTTAATTTCGGGGAATAGGAAAAATGGGGAACCGAGAATTTTACCGGAGAGCCTCTGGAGTCAATTTGGTGGCTCATTCGGGTGGCGATTACTCAAAGATAAAAGCTTCATCTTCGGCGATTACCAGGG
>JACCSP010000181.1 GCA_013812905.1 Pyrinomonadaceae bacterium | reverse complement strand
TTCATATATAGAGTAGCGACCGGATCCCAGGTTCAACTCGCCTTGACTGCGGTTTTGCCGGACGTAGAGTGTTGGATCCGGTCGCTACCGCTCGCGGTTCTGTATTGGAGCAGGAGCTCTCCAGGTTAGTTATGATCGTCAGTCCTCCATTCTGAGTTCTTTACACAGATTGTGAGCCCACTCTAACGGTAGGCCAGAGCCCTGCATGGTCAATCGTCAAGATCAAACACATCACGCCAAGCCGGAATGCTGTCGTTGTCCCCGTCGTCGAGCGCGCGTCGCATGCGGTCAATCAGGGGGTGAGAGATCTTATTGACAGTAGATAGCAACAGGGCCTCGACTGCGCTTTCCTGTTCGGGCGTTAAATGCCCCAGCCGGTTGCGTTGACGGATCATCTCAGAGCGAGCAATGTCTTGAAGCTTTTGGCGCAGCGCCCCAATCGAAGGGCCGATCTCCATCACTCGCAAGCTTTGCTGAAACTGCATCACTTCGGAATCAACGATCAATTCCGCTCGCTCGGCCTCGCGCTCTCGCTCCCTGATATTTGAAGAGATTACTGACTCTAGATCATCGATGTCGAAGACGAAAGCATTGGGAAGGTTGCCAATTGCGGGATCGAGATTTCTGGGCACGCTGATATCTATGAAGAATGCGGGACGATTACGTCTACGATTGAGGGCCTCCCGGGCCATGTTTGCCGTCACTACATATTCGCCCGCGCCAGTCGAGCAGACGACTATATCCGCTTCCGGAAGGTAATCCGCAAGTTTTTTAAAGTCCACGGCCTGGCCGCCAAACTCCCTCGCCAGACGTTCTGATGTCTCTGCAGTTCGGTTCGTGATTAACACCTTCGAAACTCCGGCATTGATAAGGTGACGAGCCGAGAGTTCGGCCATCTCCCCGGCGCCGACGATTAGTACCGACTGTCCCTTGAGTGAGCCAAAGATCTTCCTGCCAAGTTCAACTGCCATATAGCTGACGGAAACGGCATGCGCAGCTATCCCCGTCTCACTTCTTACCCGCTTGGCCACGCGAAACGCCTGGTGTATGAGTCGGTTAAGGACGCGCCCGGCCGTGCCCGCTTCAAACGCAACTGAATATGCCTGCCTCACTTGCCCCAGCACCTGTGGCTCACCAACAACCATTGAATCGAGGGAAGAGGCCACGCGGAAAATGTGACGCACCGCCTGGTCGTCGATATAGCTGTATGAATGGTCGCGAAATAGATCATCCGGCAAACTTCGTGACTGACTAAGGAAGTTGGTTATGCGTTGGCGGCTTTGGGTGATTTGCTCGCTGGTAGTCGTGGCCAGCACTTCCACTCGGTTGCAAGTCGAGACGATCAATCCTTCGCGCACTACCTCGCCGTCTACGAGCGCACGCAGGCCTTCAGCGGAAGCTTTTTCTGAAAACGCCAGCAGCTCGCGCACCTCCACGGGGGCGCTCTTGTGATTGACTCCTATCAGGACTATTGACATGGATTAAACGGCAGATTAGTCAGCTGGTGGAATGTCTCTTTTTGACTTTTATATCCTTTTCGTGCGACAGAACGCACAAAGCATTCCCTCTCTTGACGTAAAAATTTAACAAACCTGTTTACAGTCATGTTGAGATATTACACTTGTGCAATGCGGAGTGTGAATGAAAAATCGTCGCGAAGCCTTTGTTACAGGCCACCAGTGAGAGTTCCCCTCACACTCATCACCCGAACACGTGATAACCTCCCATCCACCTTGCGCCAAAAAAGGTGCATAAAACGAGAACAAACCCTGCGACTCCTAACCAGGCCGCCCTCCGGCCGCGCCAATGAGCAGTTGAGCGATACACGATCAACAAAAGATAGAGCAACCAGGTCAGGAGGGCGAAGATCTCTTTCGGATCATTGTGCCACAAACCGCCGTAGCGGGACGAGGACCAAAGCATGCCGGTCGCGATTCCGATCGTCAAGAATGCCAGGCCAATGGCGGCGGCACTCGTGGCAATTTCGTTAAGAGTTGTGAGCGATGGCAATCGATGAAAGATCGCGCTGAAGGTCTTAAGTTTCAGCTCTCTTTCCTGGACCAGGTACATTAAGCTAGCGACAAACACCACGAAGAAAGCAGCGTAGGCAAACAGCAGGAGAGTTGTATGAACGGGAAACAGCCACGTGCCTGAGATGCCAAGCTCCTGAGGGCCACCGGGCGAACCAATTAGAAGGGCCAGGAAGACCAGGAGCGAAACCGCAGGGAGCGTAAGACTACCGAGCGCGTGGGCTCCATACCGGTATCTCACCAGCGCGTAACTCCCTACCGTAGTCCAGGCCAGAAACGAGAGAGTTTCTCGAAGATAGAAGAGCGGATAATGACCATCTACAAACCAATCGGCAACCAGAGCGGTCGTATGAAACACGAACCCGGTCGCCATAGCCCAATCGGCCACTCGCTGCAGCGCCAATCGTTTGTTGACGAAGGCGAGCACTGAATGGATTGCAGAAACCACGTAGGCTGCAAGGGCTGCGAGTAAAAGTGATCTCATCCAGTATTTAAGGGTCGTGACGAGGTATTCTAGTTCATCGATATGCAGGCAGCAAAGCACGTCTAAGTGTAGCGGACTGTGTCGCGTAACAGAGGCGTCGAGACAACAGCAGTCCTATAGATGCAGTGAGAGGTCAACTCAGCAAGTAGCCAAGTCCGGCCTTCAACTAAGACAAGGAATTCGGGTGCCAGCAATGACAAAAGCAAAAGGGCGCCACTGGGGCCGAGTCCAGCGACGCCCTCGTTGTGACCGTGGCGTGCGGCTCATATCATTCGGGTCGATATGGCTGCCTCAAGCATCGTGAGCTTTTATCGTTTCTTGCGAAGCACGTCGGCGTCGCCCTACTCTCGCTGCGACTCCAGCTAATCCGGCACCGAGCAGGAGCATCGTGGCTGGTTCAGGGACTGGTTGCAAGTTGATCTGTGCACGAATCTCACCACCGGGAAACTGAATACTGTGAATATTTATATACCACAGGCCGCTTAGTAAGGCGTCCCTTTGGGCGGGGAGAAGACTCGTGAGGTTGTAAGAGTTGGCGTAGGCTCCCGAGGTAACGTTAGGGGGGAACTCCTCAAATCCGATCAATACCGGCGCGTTCACGCCTGGAGGAGCGCAGCAATGGAAGTGCGCGGCCGCTGTAGGAGATACCAGACCACTGAATGACACGTTGAGTGTGAGAACGTTCGTCACATTATCATACGTGCCAAAAGCTGTTCCTATCCCAGGGGAAGCGACTGGGGGAACCTCCTGGCCACCGGTCAAATTCGCTGTGTAAATAAAAGAATCCGCCTTGGCGAGGGTTGTCGATGTTAGGCACAAAACTATCGAAGCAAAAACTAAAAGGCTAACTCTCAATAGATGTCGCATTGGCTTTCTCCTTTGACTTTTGATCAAGTAATTGGCCTATGCCGCCTTTTCGCAGCAGTAACAGCATAGGACACTGTTTACTTGTAAGGTGGAGTCGCCCACCCGGAGTGCAGCGAGGTTAAACTGTGGAGAGCGGGCAAAGGCTATGTCAACTCAATCCTCGCTGTCAAGAGTATGCTGGCATGAGGAGCACTCGTAAGAATATAGCCATCCGGGCTCGTCCTGGTTATCGTGCGCCGAGTGGTGGCTGAGAAACGAACATTCTAAACAGGTGCTGGTTCAGGTTCGCCACATCCGAACCAACTTAACGGTACGCCTAAAGGGCCGTCTTGTTTGCCTCATCCAGCCATGTTAGTTTTGTTCACCACTAAAACAGCTTGAGGATCCGTGCTGGTGCTTTCCCCAAAGGGGCTGCTTCAGGCCATGCTTAATCGAGACGACGCCTGGGAATTGCTGTGCGAATACACGAAGGGTGATAGCCTGCGTAAGCATGCGCTGGCAGTTGAGGCGGCAATGCGCGCGGCGGCGAAACATTACGGCAAGGTTGAAGCGGATGTCGATGAGTGGGGACTAGTTGGTTTGTTGCATGATTTTGATTACGAGATGTTTCCCGGTCCAAACCAGCATCCATTTACCGGCGCCAATATCCTCTGCGGTCGCGGTTATCCTAATCGGATGATACGTGCGATCCTGGGCCACGCAACCTATACGGGCGTGCCGCGCGACACCGACTTGGCTCGCGCACTCTTCGCCACAGATGAGCTCTGTGGATTTGTGGTCGCTTGCGCGCTTGTGCGACCGACCAAGAGTCTCGACGATTTAAAAGTTTCTTCCGTCAAAAAGAAATTGAAGGACAAAGCCTTTGCACGTTCAGTCAATAGAGATGATATCCGCCTGGGTGTGGAGGAGTTGGGGGTGCTCCTCGAAGATCACATTCGCTTTGTTCTGGATGCCCTGCGGCCGGTGCAAGAAGAGATTGGACTGAATTCGGCCCGCACGTCGTAAGAATCTATTGCAGTCGCTCAACCTACGTTACGAGGCAGTACCGGCTGAGGTGGTTGCGTCGGCGTCGCGCGAGAGGTTAAGACCGAGGTCAAGATAAAAACCGTCAGGCTAAGACATGCGGCGAGAATGCAGGTCAGCAGTGCTTGGGTTTTCCGCCGGCGAGCAGTGTGTCGATACACGAACATGGCAGCCAAGACGACAGCAGCTACCGGAAGAATGAGTGTCGAAGCAATCAAGAGGTCAGGCGCAGACAGTCTTTTGAGCGAGGAAAACTTCGCCAGGATAATGGCGATTGAACCGCCCGAACCAACAATGGCCGCGACGAACGAGGCAATCAGTACCAGTTTCAGACGCATGCCATATCGATCCTTTGGCGTTTGGCTTTGAAAACTTTGCTTTGTTACAGAAGTACTCCCCACGACTGCAACGCACATGGCCAAGAATACCATACGCTCCAAGCCAGGTTGGGCCAGCAATTCCGGTTTTCCGACTAATATTCCTTGAAGATGAATGGTCTCGCGGAGATGCTAACCAGAAGCGCCCTAATTTATCTTTCGCGCCACGAAGGTCTCAAGGAGTTTGCGGCACACTTTAAGCCCTTTCAGAAAATGACCACCCGCTTCGTGGCGGGCGAGAGCATTGCAGAAGCAGTCGCGGCCATTCGCGAGCTGAACGCTGCGGGGTGCAGCGCTTCCTTCGATCATCTGAACGAATCAGTGGCGAATGCCGGAGAGGCTCAGAAAGAGATAGAAGAGTATTTGCGAATTCTTGAGCAGATTGAAAAAACAAGCATCAACTCAAACGTTTCAATCAAGCTCACCCAGTTTGGACTCGAACTAGATCCGGAGCGGGCCCAAGAGAACGCGCGCACGGTAGTTGCAGATTCCGTACGGCGAGGCAATTTTGTCAGGGTAGACATGGAAAGCTCAGGGGTCACCCAGGTGACCATAGATATTTTTAAACGCCTGCGAAGTGAGTTTGGTTTGAATGACGTTGGTATTGTTTTGCAGTCTTATCTGCGACGTACTTACGCGGATGCCCAGGATTTGCTGAAGATTCCCGCTCGGATCCGACTCTGCAAAGGTGCATACAACGAACCCCCGGAAGTTGCTTTCCCGGACAAGAAAGACACGGATGAAAACTACATCCGCGTTATGGAACTATTGCTTTCGAGCGGCGTCTACCACGGCATTGCCACTCACGATCCGAAGATGATTGACGCGACAATTGAGTTTGCTCAACGTGAGGGAATCGGTAAAGAAGCCTTCGAGTTCCAGATGCTATACGGTGTGCGCCGCGATCTTCAACACCAGCTTGCCGATGATGGTTACAACATGAGGATCTATGTGCCCTATGGCAAACACTGGTATCCTTACTTCATGAGACGTCTGGCTGAGCGTCCGGCGAACATCTGGTTCGTGCTGAAGAATTTATTCAAGGGCTGAGGCGAGAGGCGCGATGTCCTGCAGGCGTTGTGGGGCAGACGAGCAACCCTCGAGTGTGAAAGATAATACTGCCGAACTACTGGAGCGCAAGAAGAGATGAGCGATTGGATCTGGATCCTGTGGTGCGTGCTCGGCCTGGCTTTCATTGTAACCGAAGTCTTCACGAGCGGATTTGTACTGCTTTGGTTTGGGATTGGCGCGTTGGCGGCCGCATTCGCCGGCTTGATTGGTATAGATAGCGTGGCCCTGCAGTTCTTGATTTTTGCGACGGTGTCGACGGGTCTCACAGTTGCCTCGCGAACAATCTTTGTAAACTACTTTACTCGTCGAAAGCCCGGTGATGAACTGCGCATGGGTGTGGAGGCATTGCCCGGAAAAATCGGCACGGTGGTCTCATCGAGTAGGGGTGCGCTAAACGAAGGTGCGGTTAAGGTTTTTGGTTCTACTTGGACCGCTTATCCTGCCGATGGCGAGTCGCCACTTGAAGCCGGTGAGCGGGTCCGCATCGAGAGCATCGAAGGCGCATCGATCTACGTGCGGCGCATTGATGAAAGTTCAAACTGGCGGCAGAAGTCCCTAACAGAATAACCGCAGATGATTAGCAGGATGAATCAGCAGGGAGAGTTACCATTACTAGCTCGGATATGTTTTCAGTGCTCACCTTAGTCTTTGGCTCTTGGAGCTTTTGCCTGATCAATCGGAGTTTACATTAAACCTAAGTTCACATTGAAGTGATTACCGCTTACTGCGGCTCGGTATCCGCTTCGTAATTATCGTCTAGAGTCTTGTCTTCTTCCAATTGCGGCAATTCGACGGTGACGCGATCGTTGGCTGGTTCTACCAGGTCGTCGCCGAGAAAACGTGCTAGCACAACCGTGATGTTGTCATCTCCGCCACGGTTATTGGCTTCCGCAATCAGCTCGTCGCAAGCGGCATCCAATGCGGGGTTGCTGGCAAGTATGTTCTGAATGTCTTCCGATCTCAGTTTCCCGGACAATCCATCGCTACACAGCAACAACATATCTCCGCGCCGTAGTCGGATTTTACCTGTAACGGGAGTGACGTCGTTCTGCGCACCCAGTGCCTGCAGGATTACGTTGCGAAACATGTGAGTTTCAGCTTCAGCTTCACTGATCTGCCCGACATCCACCAGCTGCTGCACGAGGGATTGATCCTTGGTCGCCAGGCGAATCTGCTCCTTGCGGATTACATAACCGCGGCTATCGCCAACCTGGACCAGATCTAACATATCGCCCTTCACTGCGGCTCCGGTGAAGGTTGCTCCCATACCTGCGCAACGTGAGTCTTCCTGACTACGTAGATGAATCGCCAGATTGGCGTAGACAGTAGCGTTCCTGAGGCAATCAACCAGTGGCATCTCCGGATCACAACCGTTTTCAGACTCGCTCCCCATTAGCATTTCTCGCACAGAATCAACGGCCATGCGGCTGGCCACGTCGCCAGCAAGCGCACCCCCCATGCCGTCCGAAACGACTAGCACCAAACCCTGTTCGCCGAGGTGAAGTTTCTTGAGCTCCTGGGGCGGCTCCGAACCGTC
>JACCSP010000166.1 GCA_013812905.1 Pyrinomonadaceae bacterium | reverse complement strand
ACGCCATTTCAATCGTCAGCAAAGCAGCGAGCAGGCCGGAACAAAGAATGCGCTTCTTCATATTTAACGTGCCTCGTCTTGTTGGGATTTTGAACGGAACATTTCTATGCCGAAACCTACCGGCAAGTCAAACTACCGTAGGAGCGGTAGTGTTTGATTTTTGCAGTAGTCCATCTTGAAAGACGCGCCCGGTCGTCCGTGACGGCTATGCCGCCGGATGTGAGGCGGCGGCTATGCCCCGCCGTCCAGATGCCTCTTGATTCTTTTGGGGCTATGCCCCCAAGGGGCGGAGCCCCCATCATTAAAGGCGAGTTTGACGGAAGGGCGTAGCCGCTTTCGCACATCCGGCGGCGAAGCCGTAGCAACGAATCAAGGTGCCGCCCTGACGGCATCTGACGAAACCGCAACGCGTCACCCGAAGCAATAAAGTCGGCCATCCTGCGCGCCGATGACGATCCGGCCTCGGGCGATCGCTGGTGACGCAGAAAGGGGGGCGCCGGCAGTAAACTCCCAGAGCTTGGCTCCCGTGCTGAGATTCAAAACGTAGAAACGTCCATCATTCGAGCCGACGAACACCCGCCCGCCGGCGATGGCAGGAGAAGATTCGACGCGAGCTTGAGTGGTGAATGTCCAAACACTTTTTCCGGAGGCATCTAAGCCGTGGACCATCTTGTCGCGTCCGCCTACGACGATTCGATCCTGGAACACTGCGGCGGATGAATAAAAAGGAAACTTGCGTTGGGGATGCTGATAGCGCCAGCCGATGCTGCGGTCCTTCAGATTTACCATTAACACTTCATTGTCGAAGGTACCGTAATAAGCTGCGTCGTCTTTCACCGCGGGTGAAGCTCCGGTGTAGGCGCCGGAAGAGATTATAAATACTTCCCGGCCATCAGAGATGCGAATTGCGCGAAAGAATTCATCACAGCCCGCAATGTATGCCAGCCCGCCCGAGATGCTGGGAGTTGCATGGACTGGTCCGTTCGTTTTCACTTTCCACAAAAGCGAACCGTTTCGCGTTGAGACACAGTGAAGGCTTTGATCGTATGAACCAATTAGTACTCGATCTCCAGCTACGACCGGTGAAGACTTGATCTCTCCACCTGTCTTATACGCCCATAGTTTCTCGCCAGTTGAAGCATTGATAGCGTTAACCCAGCCGCCGAGGTCGCCGATGTAGACCATGCCCGCGCTGTAGGCCGGTGACGATTCGCCAATGGGTGACCCGGTCGAAAACTTCCAGTACACGGAGCCGTTCTCTAGATTGAGCGCAATAAGTTCGCCTTTCTGCGAACCCACGAAAACCGTACCACCCACAATAGCTGCCGAAGATTCGATCGACTCACCTGCCTCGTAAGTCCACAGAGGCTTCAAGTTGGCCGGCACAGCAGATTGGGATACACCCGTGAGCCGTTGATTGCCGCGAAACTGCGACCAGTTATCGGGCGGCGTGTCCTGCGCGCACAGAGCGGATGGCAAAAAACAAAAGTACAAAGCTATGAATAAGAAAAAAGTCCCCATATTCCCCCTAGTGTTGAGTTAGGCCGCACAGAAGCCTAACTTTGATTGTAAATAGAGAAAGGCAATACGATCCACGAAATCACAAAACGACACTAACACCACTTGTAGTGTTGGTTCGTCTACTTTCGAGGATCGGTTTCTTTTGCCAAAGCTTGTTCAAGAATAAGCCTGCTCGTAAACTTTCAAAGCACCAGCCTGATCAAATTGGCGCGGGTTAAAGTTCCCGGTCCATTGCGTAGCCGCCTCTTCTGCAAGCATTTGAAGATCAGCCTGGGGCACACCGGCTGTACTCAGAGTACGACGCAATCCGCCGGCATCCGCGAGTTGTTCCAGCCTCTGGGCCAGCATTTCAAAGGAACCCCGACCGTTGGAACTCGTAGCCGCGGTCGATAGCATCAGCAGCTCGCCATATCGCTCGCCAACGACGGTGGCATTCCAGCGCACGACGGAAGGAAGCAGCATCGCCAGGGCCGCACCATGCACCGTCCTGTAATGAGTTGTCAGCGGATTGGCACAGGCGTGGGTGGCGCCGAGCATGGAATTCTCGATGGCCATGCCCGCGAAAAAGGATCCGAGCTGCATCGCACCGCGTGCTTCCAGATTTTTCGGCTGTTCAAGAACAATTTCGTAGTTGGACTCCAGCAAGCGCCACGCTTCCCGGGAAAAGAACTCCGATAAGCCGCTGCGTTTAGTCGTAACGTAAGTTTCAACCGCGTGCGCGATGGCATCAAAGCCCGAGGTCGCGGAGATGCTGCGCGGTTGGGAGATGGTCAGCGCTGGGTCAAGCAGCGCAATCCGAAACGCAGCTTTCGGATCACCGCAAGCCATCTTGACGTGGGTTTGCGCGTCGGAAATCAACGCATAACTTTGGGCTTCGCTTCCGGTTCCGGACGTGGTGGGGACGCCAATCATCGGCAGGAGCTGCTGCGTTGCCTTGCCGTAGCCTAGATAATCGCGCATCTCGCCACCGTTGGTCAGGAGAAAATTGATTCCTTTTGCGCAGTCGAGGGAACTGCCGCCGCCTAAACCGATGATTGAATCGATCTTGAGCGGCGCAGCAAAATCGCGTCCGGCCTCGACAATGCGCGTATCAGGATTCACTTCGAACTGATGAAAGCCGGCGACCTCGATTCCTGCCAGCCGTAGCGGGGCCAGCGCTTCGTCCACATGACCGGAGGCAACCAGACCCCGGTCGGCAACGAGTAAGGTGCGACGAAAGTTCAGTTCACGCGCCAATTCGCCGAGGCGTTCGATTGCGCCGGATGCGAACACCACGCGCGTTCGAGGTTGAAAATCGAAGGAATCCATTGTCTGAGAGAAAATCCTGACGCTGCCGCTAGTTGAATCCTTCATCGCGCAGCCCGCGCAACGGGCGACAATTGGATTTAGAGTCCGCCCAGCGCGACGAAAGCATACGTCAACGGCCGGGCGGAACACACGAGCCCGCGAAGCGAACTAAAAGAAAAGGCCGGCAAATAAAACTATTGATCCGCTGTCGCCCGCGCGGGCTGCGAATCTTTTCGATACTCTAACCTCTAGGGTTCCGCTTCGCTCCACCCTAGGCTTTATGCTTTCGCCCGTTTCACGGCCTCTAAAACTGAACCGACTCCCTTACATGGCTCGTGGTATTCAGTCGCGCTCGCTTTCAACATCTCGTCATCTCGTCGGAAAGAATTGTCGCGGACACGTTGACCTATTTTGGCGCGGCCGCCGGCTTTGCTTGTGTAGCCTCCGCCAGAGCGTAGAGCTGGTTTCGATTTGAAATGTACATCACGCCGTTCGCGGGCACAGGTGTCGAGTAAACGGAACTGCCCATGTTTATCTCGCCGATAACTTTCTTGGTCTTTCCTTCCTGGATAATTACGACGTCACCATCTTCGTCACCCAGGTATAGCTTTCCATCGATAAGCATCGGGGAACCCCAGACCGCGGCGAAGAGATCATGTGTCCAATAAACCTGACCAG
>JACCSP010000165.1 GCA_013812905.1 Pyrinomonadaceae bacterium | reverse complement strand
ATCCAGAGTCTTGAAGATGCGGTGCGAAGCCACCACCGCCGCTTGCAGCACGTTGTACTTATCGGAAATGTCGCGTATCGGTTGGAAGAGAAAGCCCGAATATTGAATAAAGGCCACCAGCGCCCCTAAGGTCAGCGCGTCATTCATGACCCGATAACCGCCATACCAGACAACTAAGGCAATTCCAACGGCGCCGATGAAATCGACCAAGGGAAAGAAGACTGCATAATAGAAGATCGTATCAATATTGGCTTTCCGATAATCGTCATTGATCGCATCGAACTTTTGCAGGGACTTTGCTTCGGCGTTAAAGATCTGCACGGTTTGCGCGCCGGCGAAATGCTCCTGAAGGAACGCGTTGATGCGCGCAATTCGCGTTCTGACCATGTCGTAACCGCGACGTGCACCCTTGCGAAACCAGGTGGTGGCGGCAAAAAGCATCGGCACCGTCAATAGCGTCACGAGGGTCAGCCGCACGTCCATCCACAACATCACGCCGATGATCGCTACGATCATGACGACATCGCCGAGCACGTCAGTCACGCCTGAGGTAAAGAGTTCGTTCAACGAATCAACGTCATTCGTGAGTCGCGTCATGATGCGGCCCACGGGGTTGCGATCGTAGTAGGCCACCTCCTGGTG
This sequence comes from Pyrinomonadaceae bacterium, assembly GCA_013812905.1. Lineage (GTDB taxonomy): Bacteria > Acidobacteriota > Blastocatellia > Pyrinomonadales > Pyrinomonadaceae > PSRF01. Next base: position 2,457 of record JACCSP010000165.1, on the reverse strand, counting down.
TTGCAGCTTGTCATAGAGTTCGCGACGGATATCAAACATGACGTACTGGCCCACCGTGTTAAGCAGAACAGCTTGCAAGTAGGAAAACAGGAACCGCAGGAATTGCACACCGAAGAAGAGACCAACCAGCAGCATGAGACCATCAGTCTTCCGCGGCACGATGTGCCAGTCGATTGCGTACTGGGTAAATTTCGGTTGCAGAACACCCAGCAGATTAAGTACCAGGGTGAGAATCAGGGCGGGAATCAACATGCGCAGGTAAGGCCTGAGATACCTCAGCAGCCGGCGGGCAATCTGAAAGTCGTAGGTTTTTCCGATTGCTTCTTCTTCGTGGAATTGTTTAGCGGCTGTGGACATGAACTTTTAGGAGGCTGCTCCGTTCCGGCGAGTTTTATAAGTTGCCGATAGCAGTTGCTCGCGACGTGGAAAATGGAGCGTAATGCCAATAACCGAGATCAGGAACAACAAATAGTACTCATGGCTGTCGAACAAAAACCGTTCTACCAATCCCAGCAGGGCACTTACTTCGCACATGACACAGGCGACTATCAGGGCCTGCTGCACCAAAGCGTCGCTTCACATTTGTTAACTGTTCAATTGACAATCGAAGGCGTTACTTCCTTCGTGACTCAAATCGGCAATGCTTCACGTTGCCGCCAATTCTTCTTCGAGCAGTTGTCGTTCGTAGAGATCGGCATACTCACCGCCCAGGTTCAACAACTCTTGATGTGTGCCCTGCTCCACAATGGATCCCTCGTCGAGCACGCAAATCCGGTCGGCATCGCGTACCGTCGAGACCCGATGCGAAACTATCAGGCTTGTTCGATCGCGCATCACGCCCCGCAGCCGACCCAGGATCTTCTCTTCGGTATAGGTGTCAACTGAAGACAAAGCGTCGTCGAGGATCAGGATCTTCGGCTCGCGCAAGACAGCGCGAGCAATGGCCGTTCTTTGCTTCTGACCTCCGGATAGAGTGATACCCCTCTCGCCCACCAAAGTGTCGAAACCGTCGGGAAAGCTCTCAATATCGTCTGCCAGTCCCGCCATCTCGGCCACCCACTCCACCTCAGCGCGTTCAGCTTTCTCAACCCCAAAAGCGATGTTGTCCGCTAGAGTATCGCTGAATAGAAAAGTTTCCTGGGGAACATAACCAATGCTCGATCGCAATTGCGCGAGCGAATAATCCTGAACCGGAACGCCGTCGATCAATACGGTATTCTCCGGCGCTTCGATTAATCGCGGGATCAGGTTAACCAAGGTGGATTTGCCGCTTCCGGTTCGTCCGACGAAGGCGACTGACTGACCGGCCGGTATTAGCAAATTAATGTCACGCAGTATCGGTTCATCGTTTGGACGGTAGGTAAATGTCAAGTTGCGAAACTCAATCTCGCCGGCAATCGGCCTTTGCTGCTGAACTCCAGGGGCGTCGCCGATTGCAGGAGTGATCGCCCAAATCGAGTTCATCCTTTTTAAGCTTGCCGTACCACGCTGGTAGAGATTCACTACGTAGCCGAGCGCGATCAGCGGCCAGATGAGGCGCATCAGATACATATTGAAAATGGTAAACTCGCCGACCGTGATCTCCCCTCGAACCGCCAACGGTACACCGGCCCAGATAATGAGGACAAAACCGATTCCTATCAGAAACTGCATGAGAGGCCGCATCAATGCGTCGATTCTGACCAGGCCGAGGTTTTTCTCCGCGAATTGGCGATTCAATTCGTTGAAGGCCGCAATCTCAGCCCCTTCCTGCGCATAGGCGCGCACCACGCGGACACCGGTAAAGTTCTCCTGGGCTCGCGCCGTAATGTGAGCAAAGAACTCCTGGATTTTTTCGAAACGGACGTGAACCTGTTGACCAAAGAACTTAACCGTCAACGAGACCAACGGCATGGTCACAAATAGGAGGAGGGTGAGCCACCAGTTGATCATCAACATCAGAGGCAACACGAGCAGAACCACGAGGATCGTCTGCAGTGTGTACATGATCATCGGACCGGCCAGTTGGCGCACGGCCGCCAGATCGTTGGACGCTCGAGCCATCAGATCGCCGGTACGATGTTCCTGAAAAAAAGAGAGCGGTTGATCGACAAGGTGCGCGTAAAAATCCCGGCGCAAGTCGTATTCAACGTGACGCGACATGCCGATCAGAATGCTGCGTTGGAGAAACAGAAACGTGCCGCTAACCACACTTGCCCCAAGAACTTTTAGAGCCGACACAGTAAGTCTAGACCAGGAGACCTGGGTCCAGTTTTCATCCACTGCCTGGCCGACGAAGAGAGGGATGGCCAGGCTGAAGACGACGCTGGCGAATATGCAAAAAATGCCAGTGATCAGCGAGATCTTATAGGGAAGGAAATATCGGGCAAATTTTCGCAGGTCATCCATGAGCTAGCGCACGACGCAATCCGACTAAATTTTTTGCAAAGCCTTGAAGCTTTATGATGCTCGATTTTG
>JACCSP010000151.1 GCA_013812905.1 Pyrinomonadaceae bacterium | reverse complement strand
CCCGTGTGGGGTGTAGATCAGAAGCTTGCCTGCGGTTGGGGCGCTGGAACGGTTGCAGGAGAGCCCTGCAGCAAAAAGGCAGAGCAGGATCAGTGCCAGAGCAGTTTTTAGCGACATTCTTCTTCCGCAACAAATGGTGGGGACCTGATGGAAACGGCCCATGCTAGCACACAACTATTTCCGGCAATATCTCATCTGTTATGAGGTGCTGGTAGTTGAGAGTTCAAGCTTTAGCTTGCTCGCGTTGGTAAGACGCAACCTAAAGGTCGAACTCTAAACTTCTGGACTCTAAATGAACCCGCGAAGCGTTAAATGTGAACCGGAAACAGGCTGTGATAGATTCGCAATGGAACGCGGTTAGGCTGACAATTTCATGACGGCAACAGTAAAAAGAAGAATTGTGAGGGCCGGTGGTTGGGGACTAGTCAAACGTCTAATCAAACCCATCCCAATTATCGGTTCTATCTTTGCCTTAGGACTTGCCGGCTATGAAATTAAGAAGAAAGGTCTGCTGCCGGGAGCGGTTCATGTAGGTCTTGATATAACGCCGGTTGTGGGCACCGCCAAAAACGTCATTGAAATCTTCACCGGGGATTGGATTCCCGATAAACCATCCGCAAATTCTGCAGCCACCAACACTCCACAATTAGCGGCCAACACTCCCCAAGTAAAGACTGCGGGAAGGTAAGCAATCTGCTCACAAATGCTCCGGTGTGTGGCTCTGCAGAGATCTAGCACTCAGCCCAGCAGGAGCCACCCAACCCACAGAACCATTTGCGGTAGCCAATGGAGCTAGCACTCAGCTCACTCAAACCAAAGGAGTGGAGGGGGTCCTGTTGATAGTGGGTGCTGGGATCCATTGGCTACCGCAAATGGTTCTTTGGGTTAAGGGTTTGCGTGCTGGCGGCTGTTTGTAATGTTCAACCGGCGTAAATCGGCGGTCGCGCGATAAATGATTGCGTGCGCTCGTAGGCGTCGGCGAGTTTGAAAAGCTCTGACTCGGACCAGTATGGTCCCAGCAATTGGAATCCAATAGGCAGTCGGTCGGCCGAGAGTCCGCAAGGTACACTCAGGCCGGGGACGCCCGCCAGATTGGCAGTTACTGTGTAGACATCGTTGAGATACATCGCGAGTGGATCATCAACCTTCTCACCCAACAGAAAGGCCGGCGTAGGCGCGGTCGGCGTGATGATGGCGTCGCAGCTCTCGAAAGCTTTGCGAAAGTCCTCCCGCAGCAGGGCGCGCGCCTGCTGAGCCTTGCGGTAGTAAGCGTCATAGTACCCGGCGGAAAGGACGTAGGTTCCCAGCATTATCCGGCGCTTTACTTCGGGCCCGAATCCCTCGTCCCGAGTGCGGCGATACATGCTACGCAGTTCGGGCGCATCCTCGGCGCGAAAGCCATAACGCACCCCGTCGTAACGAGCAAGATTCGAGGAAGCCTCGGCAGTGGCGATGATGTAATAAACAGCAATGCAATACTCCGCGCGCGGCAATTCAACGTCCACGATCTCCGCACCGAGATCCCTGTAAGTGTCAATCGCATTCTCCACCGCAGTTCGCACGTCACCGTCAAGTCCTTCGCCAAATAGCGCCCGGGGAAATCCAATGCGCAAACTTTTAATGTCGCCCGTGAGTGCTGCGCTGTAGTCAGGCACTGGAACGTTTGCAGTGGTGGCATCCTGCGGGTCGCGGCCGGCAATCACTTCCAACACCGTGGCCACGTCGCGAACACTGCGTCCGAAGACACCGACCTGATCCAACGAGGAGGCAAACGCCACCAGACCATAACGAGAGTTACGACCGTAGGTTGGTTTTAATCCGAAAATGCCACACAAGGAAGCCGGCTGGCGCACAGAACCACCCGTGTCCGAACCCAACGCAACCGGCACAATCCCCGCGGCAACAGCCGCTGCCGATCCGCCCGAAGACCCTCCGGGCACACGGCGCAGGTCCCAGGGGTTCTTTACCGGTCCAAACGCGGAATTCTCATTCGAGGAACCCATGGCAAACTCATCGCAATTCGTCTTCCCAATGATTATCGCCCCCGCCTCTAGCAGTCGTTCAATGACTGTGGCGTTATAGGGTGGATGATAATCACTCAGGATGCGCGAGCCGCAGGATGTCTGCATGCCGCGAACGCAGAGATTGTCTTTGATGGCCATGGGAACGCCGGCGAGCGAGGAAGCCGGAGTTGTGACCGCGTTCGGGGAACGGTTTCCCTTTTGGACTTCATCCCCGCGTTTCAACGCGCCCAGGCGATCGATTTCCAGAAATGCATTAAGCATTCCGTTTAATTTCTGGGCCGCGTTGACGGAGGATTCAACCACGGCACGCGCGGTAGTTGCGCCGCTCGAAATCCGGGTCCGCAGCAATTCAATCTCGCTTTTGATTTCACTAGCCATGAGCGTCGATCAAGGACTACTTGGTTTATCTGTCTGTCCACGTCCATTGGCAACTGCCCACTGTCACCCACCTACAGCACTTTGGGTACACGGAAGTGCCCGGCAGCCGCATCCGGCGCTTCCGCCAGCGCAACTTTCTGACCCAGCGAGGAACTAACCGCGTCGTCACGCGCCGAATCGGTCGCTTCGCCTTCCGATGTCAAACCGCCGAGCGCAGGTTCGACGTTGCTGGTGTCGAGCGCACTCAATTGTTCAACGTAGGTCACAATCTCCGCGATCTGAGGAGCAAAGACTTTTAGCTCTTCACTTGTGATCTCAAGATGCGCAAGCTGAGCAATCTTCTCTATATCGGATTCATTTATCGGCACGGATTGTATTTAAGTTTAACCTTTTCATATTCGCGATTTGTCCATCCTGTGGATGCAACTCATTGCGGCACCAAGGAAAGCCCGGCGCAAGTCCTTGTCCCTGATTTCACCGGCAGCCGTTATCAGTTCCACGGAAACTGGTGTCGGATCAAGCGCCCGACTAGTCCGGTCGGCACCTTGCGGTCCGCGCACATTCGCGACTGCCTTTGAATCCACGCGAAAGTCGACAAATGTCACTAAGGGCTGCCCCAAAATTGAATTTAGACGGAAGAGTAATTGACCGCTCAAAAACTGTAGTTGTTTCTGCCATGTGGTATCGGCCACGCCAACGACCAAAGTCTTCCGGTGAAGCCTGAGTGGCACCGCGTGATCACGCAACCCATCGCCGGCCGCATGCTTCCAGGCGGCCAGGCAGGCGGCTTCCGCAACTTCCGGCGAGTCGCCGGCAGCTTGCAGGATCTTGGGCAACGTTTTAATCAGGCTGTCCACGTGATTCGAGTTTTTCAGGTTCCTGGGGCACGTTGAGAATGATTTCAATTAACCGCGGCTTAATACTGCAACCTAGCTCGCTGCGGCTCAACACGTCAGCCCGCCTCGCGGTAGCGGGTGGGTCCGTACGTCCAGACATATCCATCGCTTACCCACCCGCTATACCGCGAGGTGGTACTGACCTGCTTCATCGGACGTCTCAATCTCGGCGACAAATGACTACAAATTTGTGTCAGTGATAGCTGTCACGTGTTGTTAAAAACCAGCGTTTTGGGCTCTTGCACTGGCAGCCAATTCGAACTCAAGATAGTGTTGTGCCAAGTGACTGCTCCTATTCGACTAGGTTGGGTCAGTGCTGATCGAAAATCTGAAGTCGCGTCGCAGTGTAGCGGAGAAGCTTGGGCAGCGACAAGGGGAGGTCCATTGTCCCATAAACACCTATTTGAAGATGTGCTGAAGACCAAGCTAGTGCTCGCTTCCCGCAGTCCGCGTCGCGCCGAAATACTTAGCGCGGTCGGCTGGCCCTTTGAAATGGTGGCGGCAAACATAGACGAGAGTCGCTTCGTATCCGAAGCTGCAGTGCCGTATGTAAGACGGCTGGCGCAAACCAAGGCCGAAGCTGTGGCTAACAACCTAACTTCAGGTCTGGTGCTCGGCGCAGACACGGTGGTCCTGATTGACGAGAAGATCCTGGGTCAGCCTAAAGATGCGGAAGATGCCCGGCGAATGCTGAAACTCTTGAGCGGCAGGTGGCATGAGGTATTGACGGCCGTGGCCCTAGTCCGCGCAGAAGAAGGTCAAGTAGTGGCCGGTCATGAAAAGACTCGGGTGCGCTTTGCCGAAATGTCCGCGGCTGAGATCGATTGGTACGTCGCGACCAGAGAACCGATGGACAAAGCCGGTGCGTATGCGGTGCAGGGACGAGCCGCATTATTCATCGAAGAAATTCAGGGAGACTACTTCAACATCGTAGGCCTCCCGGTGCGGTTGGTTTATAAACTCGCGCGTACAATGCAATAAGAAGTTCAGAGTTCCACCTTCAGGTTGCCGGTTTTAAAAGCACAAGCTAAAGTAGAACTCTAAACTGTTTTGTCGATCAGAACTAACAGGCGATTTGAAAAAGTACTTTCTTCCCTTTCCAGATTGCCTTAGTTCAAAACAGAACCGCGCCGCCATCAATGTTTATCGCCTGCCCGTTTATACCGCGCCCTTCCTCAGAAGCGAGTAGGAGTGCCAGTGCCGCAACCTCTTCCACAGTAATCAGGCGATTTTGAGGACTTGTTTTCTTTATTGCTTCGAGTGCCTGTTCTGCGGAACGTCCCGTTTTGGCAGTGACATTCTCGACGCCGCGCGCGGCCATATCCGTATCAACATAACCCGGACAGATCGCATTTACTGTGATCCCTTTCGCGGCAAGTTCCAGGGCAATTGACCGCGTCAATCCCAGCACTCCGTGTTTGGAAGCCGCATAGGCTGCGATATACGGCGCGCCGGTTTTGCCGGCGATCGAAGCGACGTTGATAACGCGTCCCCAGCCTCGCTCAAGCATCGCGGGCACGGCTGCGCGCGTACAATAGAATGTGCCGGAAAGATTGATTGCCAGATGACGCTGCCAAAGATCGTCATCTGTTTTCGCAAGCGGAGCGCTTTCCGCGATCCCGGCGTTATTAACGAGAATGTCCGCGCCGCCACCGAACTTCACTAAAACACGCGCGAACATGAGTTGAACGCTGGCAACGTCAGAAACGTCGCAAACCACTGGCAGAGCAGTTCCCTCATTGCCAATCTGGGCGGCGGTTTTTTCCACATCTTGAGCGGTGCGGGCCGCGAGCACCACTCGCGCGCCATGCCGTGCAAACTCCAAAGCAATCGCGCGTCCAATGCCGCGTCCGCCGCCCGTGATTATTGCGATGCGATTCTCAAGCTTCATGGTCTGTGCGATCCAATACTATGACTCAACCCTATGGAGAGGGCCGGCAGAGCGTAGCGGGAACGGCGCTTTGTTTTCAGTGAACGTTGAAGGAGCAATCCAAAGCGGTGTTCCGCTCGGGCTTGCTACGCACTGCTATGTGACACAGGCTGCTGATTCGCAGCTAGTCTAGACGAACAACTGACATTCAACATACATGTCTCCAAAGGTTGAATGCTCGCGCCCGTGATTGATCACGCGTGCGAGAGGCCTATTGCGGGCTGGCAGCTCGAGTTATGAGGTTCAGCTCGATCTCGATCGCATCGCCGAGAAAGGTCGGGTTGTCCGGCCGGGCGAAGTTGATGCCGTAATCGCGCCGGTTGACGGTCGTGCTCGCAGTCGCGCCGAGTACCGTCTTTCCGGTCTTCTGGTCGCGGGTGACGCCGTTGACGGTGAAAGGTATGGCGATCTCCTTCGAGAGGCCGTGCATTGAGAAGGTCCCGTGAGCGATGAACCCTTTACCTTTTTTCTCGATGCGGCTGCTCTTGAAAGTGATCTCAGGATACTTTTCAACATCGAAAAAGTCGGCGTTGCGCAGGTGAGCATCGCGTCGCTCAATTCCGGTGTCGATGCTGGCTGCCTTGATCACAGCGTCGACCGAAGATTTGGTGACGTCCTTGTCATCATAGACGATCGCCACAGTGAACTCGTTAAACTTGCCGCGTACGCGGGAGAGGCCGCCCGCGACGGGAATGGAGAACCCGATGTTCGAGTGGGCTGCGTCAATATCATACTTCGTCACCGCTCCGAAAAACGGCGTCGCGGCGATTAGCAGGGCCAGAAGGGACGGGATGAAAAGATTTTTACGCATTAACAGATTCTCCTTTAGATTGGTTACGGTTCGGGCCCTTCTTGCCCGCTTGAGATATGACAACCGGGGTTGAAGCCTAAACTAAGCTGTTGCCTGGTACAAGGCGACAGGCCGCAGGCCGCAGAGTAATGTCATACTTAACCGTTCGAATCTTGCTCAACCAAAAACACCCTAAGACACGATCCACGAACCAAAACGAAAAAGCACTAACAAGATTTCGTGTCGCTTAGTGAATCTCGTGGATCGTTTGAGTCCGGTCGAAATTTCTCTAATGGCAAGAAACTGCTGCCTTGCTAACCGCACACAAGAGCACAATGGAAACATGAAATGACGACCCACTCGCCGGCAGCCAAATCACTGTCCGGAAAACCTAGGCGGGCGTTTCTCCAGGAATGCGCGAATGCCCTCACGGCCGTCCTCAGATTCGAAACAGCGCAGTTGAGCTTCAGTCTCGTACCGAAGCATTTCCTCAAGTTCGCTAGACTGGCTCAAGTAAACCGCTTGCTTAGCCGCGGCAATCGAAATCGGTGATGCGTCGCGAAGACGTTCAGCTAGCTCGCGAACAGCCGGCTCCAAATTCTCAGGGGCCACCACGCGATTCACAATATTAAGCCGTAAGGCTTCTTCTGCCCCCATTACCTCTCCCAGAAAAAACATCTCACAAGCCCGATTAGGAGTTACCAGGTGAGGCAAGAAATACGTACCGCCCCAGTCGGGATGTAGGCCGAGTTTTACAAACGATTGGCTGAAGGTCGCCTCAGCGGAAGCAATGCGCAGATCGCAAGCCAGCGCGAGATTGCAGCCGGCGCCTGAAGCCGGGCCATTAATCGCGCCGATAACAGGCTTATTCATCTGCCTTATGGCCATTACCACTCGTCGAGCGGCCCCCAGCAGACGAGAAAACTCTTCGGTGTCCTGACGCTCGATAAGGTCCGCCATAAACAACACATCACCGCCGGCACAAAAAGCGCGCCCGGCACCCATCACAACCACCACCCGGATTGCCCGATCGCTTCCCGTTGCTTCCAGTGCTTCTGCGAGATCACGCCGCATGTGCCCAATGAAAGCATTCAGCTTCTCGGGACGGTTTAGCGTAATCGTAGCAATACCGGAATCTTCAGTGACCTCGATGTGTTCGTACATAAGGGCGGGTGTCGGGTGTCGGGTGTCGGGTATCAGGTGTTGGTACCAAAATTCTAACTGGCACCTGGCACCCGATACCCGGCACCTATTTTCCTTTGAATATCGGTTTGCGTTTATTCACGTAAGCGTCAATACCTTCCTGAGCGTCTTCAGACTGAAACAGTTGCTGCTGCAGCTCGCGCTCCAGTGCTAATGCAGACTCAAAAGGAATCTCCGCGCCGGTCTGAACACTGCGCTTGATGCGACCGACTGCGTGGGCGGCTCGGTTCGGCGCAGTGAACTGTCGCGCGTAGCCCAGCACTCTTTCAAGAAAGGTTGCCGCGTTCTCTGCTTCGTAGATGTGGTTGATGATTCCCAGTTGATGTCCACGTTCGAAATCAAACAACTCACCGCTGGCCATTAGCTCAATCGCTTTGGACTTACCGACCATTCGGACCAGACGCTGTGTGCCCCCGGTGCCTGGAAGAACACCGAGAGAAACTTCCGGCAAGCCCATCTTGCCCGCGCCTTTGCGGGCAACGCGCAGGTCAGCGGCCATCGCGACCTCCAGCCCCCCACCCACGCAGTGTCCGTTAATCGCGGCGATCACGAGTTTTGGCGTCTGTTCCAGACGCGACAGAGTTTCATTAGCGTGTAGGCAAAAGTAGTACTTGAAAGTGGGCGTCACGTCAGCAAGCATTTGGATGTTGGCGCCGGCGCAGAAAAACTTCTCCCCACTGCCGGTGATAACAATGACCTGCACACTCTCGTCCATACGCGCGGTGAGGATGCGTTGATCCAGCGTCTGCATCATCTCGTGAGTGTAAGTGTTCGCCGGTGGGTCGGTGAGCGTAAAAAGGGCTACACCTTCGTCAACACGAGAATGGACGAGATCCTGGTTCGTTATTTTAGACTGGTCCGCAGCTACTCCCATCGGGTTCTCCGTGGTAGATGGTTACAGATTCCCATTGTGCGTCTTTGCGTGATCTATGAAGCGCGCCACACACTCAACGACTCTGTTCTCGGCTGAGCGGTGGAGTTTAGTTCTTCCGGCGCGAGTTCATCAACAAACCCATGCAGGAATAGTCGGGTCACTTGTTCAACCAGTTCTGCGACCTTCAACTTGCCCCTCGGATCATACCAGTTGTAAATCCAGTTCATCATTCCGAAGAGCGCGTAGGTTGCTGCCGTAAGATCCACGCGACGCTTTTCGGGCTGCTCGGCTTGCAGCTCGCTGAGGATCTCTCGGGCCAGTTTGGTATATTTCTGCTTCTTCCCGGAAACGTGTTGATGTAGATCACCCACAAGTGAATCAGCCTCGTGCGAAAGCACCTTCATCTCCGCCATGTTAGCGGCGAAGAACGCGAGGTGGTTGTCGATGAAGATCCTCAGTTTTAGAACCGGTTCAGAGACTTCCGCCAGTCGCTGCTCCAACCGCTCCAGGACACGACCGAAGCAGTTGTCCTGAATCAGAAACAACAATTCCTCTTTTGATTTGCAGTAGTGGTAAAGGCCAGCCAGGCTTACTTCCGTGGCCCGCGAGATGTCCCGCATCGAAGTCGAGTGATAGCTCTTTTCGGCAAAAATGCGAGCCGCTGTGCGCAGGATAAACTCCAGCTTCTGGTCGTAGCGCGTAAAGTCTGGAAGGTTGGTGGCCATTACCTGTTTGTCGCGACCGCAGGCGGCCCCTGCAAAGCGTGAGTAGTCCCACTTTGCGGGGCCTGGCTCCCCGCTTAAAGCCGAACATATTCAAATTCGAAAGGCTTGCCCTTGACTCCCGCTGCTGGGGGTGCGATCCAATTAGCGATCTTGCCAGGCTCGACTACGGGATGCATCAGGGTGCGAACGTATTGGCGATCTTCCACCGTCGGAAGCCATTGCGCCTTCCCTTGCTCGAATTCTTCGGCGCTCATCGGGTCGCCTTCAATGTCGAAGTAGTGGCCCGCATATTCGCCCACATGCCGGTGAAAGCGCGTGTTGGGTAAATAGATTCGATCGCTGATACCCGCGTCGGCCAGTGTCTTGTTCCAACGTGCAAGACCCTTCTCACAGTCTTTGACGTATTCGCCACGCAGCACTTCGTTCAGAGCGTTTCGGAGCGCAACTTCCCTCGAACTAAGCTTTCCGTCTTTGACCACGGTCATGGTGAATGTTTGATCCGCAGCGATATGGTCGTTGTATGACTCCTGCTCCTTGTAGCGACCCTTGAGCCCGGCGGCGAAGAAGTCTGCTGAGTTGGAGCTAATCTCTCCGCCGAACAAGTCGAGCGAGTAGCTAAACCAGAAGTTCACATGCTTCTGAAGAATGTCCAAAGGAATGCCGCCGAGCCGGCGCACATCACCTTCTTTCATCAACTGCGCGGTGCGCTTCACGATCCGATTGATGCCGGTGTCACCGACAAACATGTGGTGCGCTTCTTCAGTCAGCATGAACTGGCAAGTGCAAGCGAGTGGCTCAAACCCCGACTCAGCGAGGGCTGAGAGCTGATACTTGCCGTCGCGATCCGTGAACATCGTGAAACAGAAAAAGTTCAGCCAGTCGTCACAGGGCTGGTTAAAAGCCTCCAGAATGCGGGGCTTGTCTGGATTGCCGCTGCGACGCTCCAACAAAGCATCCGCTTCGTCGCGTCCATCGCGTCCGAAGTAACGATGCAGAAGGTAAACCATGGCCCAGAGATGCCGGCCCTCTTCCACATTCACCTGAAACAGGTTGCGCAAGTCGTAAAGCGAAGGGCAGGTCTTGCCGAGCTCGCGTTGCTGTTCGACTGACGCCGGTTCTGTGTCGCCCTGGGTGACGATAATGCGGCGCAACGAGTTGCGAAACTCGCCAGGCACTTCCTGGTAAGCAGGCTGGC
>JACCSP010000149.1 GCA_013812905.1 Pyrinomonadaceae bacterium | reverse complement strand
GGGTCAGTTGGCCCGCCCGCCTGCTACAACGGTGCCGCGCATAATAATACCCAAGCAGCCCGGAACGCGGAGCCCTCGATTCGGCAGTTTGACTTTCTGGAACCGGCGTTTCCCACTTCCAGAAAGGACACCGTGAACTCTTTTGGACCGCCTGCCAACCCACCTTACTTCTGTCGCTGCACAGGTTAAACATGGTAAATTACTAGTTGACATTGTTGGGTCCTGTAAGGTAATCTCACTTCTGACGGTAAGGGCATAACGGCGTCAGAGGTGCTTTCCAATATCCTCTAAGCGACTAATGTTCCAAGCAAATCCGCTTCCATTTGAAGTCAAACGATAACCAGCACACTTGGTCATAGAAGATTGCAAAAAACCTGCAGAGTGGGGGGCTCGGAAGCCTTTCACTTTGGCAGGGTTCTCGAAGGCCTCAATCTTCTCCCAGCTCGCCAAGGCAAGCCCGATTCCACAACCAAAATCCGCGTAATTCTAAGACATCTTATTTTATTTCACCTCTGTTGCTCGTGCGCTCGGTAAGGACACTGACCCTTGAAAACCGCCATCCCCTTTTCCCGCTCGAAACTTGTGAGTACCCGGCTGCCAAGAGCGCGAAAAGCTCGTGCTCGCTTGCGCCGACAGAACAGGATACGTGCACTCTCCGCGGTGAGGAATAAATAGAGCATGTTCAAACAAGTCAAAAAGAGCCTTGTGGGACTGGACATTGGTTCCAGTTCAGTTAAGGCAGTTGTACTTCAAAAAAAGGGCAGCAACCTTCATCTGCTGAACCTGGGTTTTGAGAACCTCGAGGCGGACACGGTGGTCGACGGCCAGATAATGGAGCTCAATAATGTTGCGAACGTGATAGCGAGCATATTTAACGAGCATCAGATTAAGACTCCAAGAGTCGCCGCTGGTGTGAGCGGTCACTCTGTGATTGTGAAGAACATCGTTCTCCCGCAAATGAGCGAAGAGGAGCTGCGCGAGTCGTTCAGTTGGCACGCGGAAGAGCACATTCCTTTCGACATCGCGGACGTTAACCTCGATTACCAGCTGACGGGTAATACCTCTGAGTCCATCCAGGTTCTAATGGCGGCGTGCAAAAGTGACAAGATCGCAAACGTCAAACAGGCGATTCAGCTCGCCGGCAAACAACCAGTCATAATTGATGTGGACGCGTTTGCCTTGCAGAATTGTTACGAACTGAATTATCAGCCGCAGACCGGAGAGGTGGTTGCGCTTTTGAACGTCGGCGCGGCGACCATGAATATCAACATCCTCAACGGGACTCGTTCAATGTTTGCGCGCGACGCATCCGTTGGAGGCAGCCATTACACGAGCCTCTTACAGAAGGAACTGGGTCTCACGTTTGAACAGGCCGAAGCCGTCAAGCGTGGTTATCCGCTTCCGGAAGACGTTGAGGACCGTCCCATCAAGCCCATCATAGATACTGTCTCAGACATTCTGGCGTCAGAAGTTCAGAAGACGATGGACTTCTACCGTGCCACCGCAGAGGAAAGTAGCAAGGCGATCAAGAAGATACTGATTGCTGGCGGCGGTTCGAAGCTTCCCGGTCTTGCCGAATACATGGCGAAGCGTTTCGAGACTCCGGTGGAAGTATTTGATCCGTTCCGGCTGATACAGGTGGATTCGAGAAAGTTTGATCCTGATTATATGCGGGAGATAATTCCGGAAATGGCGGTCGCCGTAGGGCTCGCGCTAAGAGGAGTGGATGCCGCATGATTAGAATCAATCTACTAGAGTCCGTGACTGATCGACCAACTGGGGTCGCCATGGTTGAGGACAGAGTCTCTACTCCGCGCGTTCAGACGTTTCTATTGGCGCTGACGGTGTTCTGTCTACTAATCCTCGGCGCCAGCTACGACTATGTCAATGCACACTCAGAGAATCAGGCTGCAAAGCATGAGCTTGAGAATCAGCGTCGTATCAACCAACAGATGCTAGCTGTCCAGCGGGAGCAGGCAGAACTGGAGCGAAAGAGTCAGGACATTCAGGGTCGGATTGACGCGATCAAAAAGCTGCGTGAGTCTCAACAAGGCCCCGGCGCAGTTCTTCGCGACATTAAGGCTCGCTTCGATAGCGTTTCCGGGCTTTACCTCCAAAGTATCGCGCACCAAAACGGTGAACTGACTATTAAAGGTGAATCACCTAATGAGTATTCAGTAACTCGTTTCGGTCAGAGTCTGGAATTCTCCGGCGGATTGTTTACCAACCTCAACATCGAGACACAGCGCCAGGCAGGGAAGGCAGTCGCCCCATCTGTTCCTGGTGAGGCAACTGTCGTAACCGCTGAAGTTGTGGCCTTCACGGTAAAGTGTAATTACGCAGCGCCGACGATCTCCGCAGGAGGAGCCTCCTCACAAACACCCGCCAAAGGTGCACCGAATCAGGTTGCTTTGAAGAAATAAAGGTTAGATTACCGCAATCGACAGAGACCCCTACCATCATGCTGTGGGGAAGGAATGACATATGCGAATCGCAAACCTTCAAACGTTGCCCTGGTACCTGCGCCTAATCGTATTTGCGGCGATTGCGGTATTGATGTACGGCGCCTTCTGGTATGTCGTAATCCGCGATACCCGCAAAGAGACGGCCACATTAAACGCGGATATCCAGCAACTGCTGGTGCGCAACGCCCAGTCCCAGATCGCTTCCCAACGACTCAATGAATTTCGGGCGATCTACGCGGCCAGACAGGAAGAGTATGACGAACTTAAGGCGCTGCTTCCCGAACAACGCGAGCTGACCATGGTGTTGCAGGGCCTACAGGACCGAGCCCGCACCAATCGACTCGTCCTGCGGAAGTTTCAACCCAAGGAAGATATTCAGCAGGATAACTATGGTGGCAAGAAGATCGAAGTCAACGTCACTAGTTCTTTTGCTTCGCTGCGGGCGTTCTTTGAGCAGCTGGCTCACTATCAACGCATCGTTTCTATTACAAACTTTGAACTAAAGCAGCTCGACAAGCAATCGGCCAATCAGACTGTAAATTCGACGTTTGATTTAACAGCTTATTACGTGTCCGCAGAGAAGCTGCAAAAGCAGAATAATCCTCCACCCCCGGGCGCTAAATAGACTTCTAGCTACCATTCGAACTTGAGCGGCAAGGAAGTAACTATGATGCACTTAATAAAGATAATCGGGTATGTCGTCGCAGGTATTGTGCTTGGGGCATCGCTTGGCAACTGGGGATTGGTAGCATCCACCCGCGCCCAGCAGACTGACGGTACTAAACCAGCCAGCATTAAGCGCGTGCGCGAGAGTGGTCGCGATCCCTTCAGAAGGTATGAGCCTCGCCGTGCGAGTGCGAAGAAGGTTGAATTAAAAGTTTTGATACCCTCAATTCAGGAGCGCATAGCTCAATACAAAGCCCAAAAAGTGGCCGCGATGAAGGCCCGCATGGTCGCGCCTAAGCCCACCACGGCGCTGCTGCTTAGCGAAATAGAAATAGTTGGAATTTCGCGCACGCCCCGTGGTTATGCAGCAATAGTAGAGGCAACTCCGATCAAGTTGTCTTATGTCATCTATCCCGGCGAACGTTTTTATGATGGCCAATTAGTGGCCATTGAAGACAACCGCCTGGTGTTTCGTCGCGAAATTGTGCTCAGCAACGGACGACGCGACCGGTTAGTCGAAATCAAGCCGTTGCGGCAGCCCAGCACCTTGAATTTGATGTCGGCTGCGAATCCAGTACCTACTCGTCCCCAGGTTGCAGACTCTGAAAAAACCTCAGAGCAGCCAGCCGCCGTTGCCAAGCCAGAATAAAACCCCGGTTGCGATTCGGTTGCACAGCAACTGGTCGAACCATTTCCCGCCGCGCATCAAGCTTTCCAAGCATTATGGATCGCCTCAATTCGCGCTTTGACACTAAACCCGACGCTCCTGCATGTGCGGCGCGCGCTTAGATTGCTACAGCAAACGAGCGTAGTGCGTGGCGGTATCGTCCAGAAATTCCCTTAAAGGAGGGAAAGATGCCCTTTCAGTCTCGAATTATTACAGCCAGACCAAGGACTGCGCTCGTGCTGCTGGTGTTGTGCCTCTTCGGTACCAACGCTTTGGCTGAAAAGAAAAACGCAACAATTACAGTAAGATTGACCGCAGGAATGGAGAGAACTGATTCCCCTCATCCGGCGCCGCTTCAGCAGCCTCACGCTTCCCCTTCACCGACCCCTCGACCGTCAATCCTTCTTTCGGCCGACCGAATGACCCAGTCGGAACAAGGGCGGCAATATGGCCAGCCAGGTTTCGTAGGAGAGCCCATCAATCTTAACGTCGTTAACGCAGATATTCGCGATATACTAAACTACATTACGGAACAATATAGCGTTAATTTTGTGATCGACTCTTCCGTGGGCGCAGTGCCGGTGACAGTTAACGTGCAAGATGTCCCGTGGAATGTTGCTCTTGACGCCGTACTAAAGGCGAATCGTCTCGGCATTGAAAGCAGCGGCAGCATTCTGCGTGTGGCCACCACTCAAGTGCTCACTAACGAGGCCCAAACCCAAAGGGTCATTGACGACTCGCGACTTGAAGCCTCTCCCCTAGTCACGGAATTCATCCGCCTAAACTACGCGCGCGCCTCTGGAACACTCGCCCAGGCTGCTGGTTCGACCGGGGCATTTTCGGGCGGTGCCACAAACTTGAGTTTCAGCGGGGGCGCAGGCGGCGATGCCACGGGCGGCAGCGGCGATCAAGGTCTACTCCCGATCATTTCGCGCAGGCTGTCTCGTCGTGGCTCAATTGAAGTCGATGGTCGCAGCAATACTCTGATCATCACCGACGTGCGAGAGAATATCGGAGCCATCCGGCAACTGGTTGCCATTCTCGACCAGCCTGAACCGCAGGTTGAAATTGAGACTCGCATCGTAATCGCCACGCGCAACTTTAGCCGCGACATCGGCGCGCAGCTCTCCGCAGGCGTCCTGAACCCTAGCCGCGGAGGTTTGGGTAACATCTCGACGCTGCCCTCTACTCCTCCGGCCTCCGGGCCAGTTCCTCAGGGAGTTTTCGGTGGACTCGTTGGGACATCACAGCCGACTAATTCCCTGGCGGCCACCGCAGCAAACACGGTGATTGGTTTGACGACCGGAATCTTTGGCACCGCTCAAATCAGCGCCCTCATTACTCTGGCCGAGACAAGAGGTACAGCCAAGACAGTTGCCACACCTCGTGTGACTGCTTTAAACAATCGGCCCGCGCAAATCGAGAGCGGTTCGCAGATTCCAGTGCAAACTACTCAAGCTGCGAGCGGCACCGCAGTAGTAACTACCACCTTCGTCTCCGTTCCTTTGCGCTTGTCCATCACGCCGCAAATAACCGATGTTGGTACAGTGATTCTCCGGGTAACTATTGAAAACAACACCATTAATACCGGAATCGCCGTAGGTGGCGTCCCCGGCATCGACACCCAGCGCATGCAGTCCGAAGTTCTGGTTCCCGATGGCGGGACGACCGTGATGGGAGGAGTATTAGCTGATACGGAAGGCGAGAACCGGCAACGCACGCCTGGCCTGGCTTCGATCCCAGTGATCGGTAATCTTTTCAAACGTAAGTTAACGACCCGGTCAAACAGCGAAATCCTCTTCTTCATTACTCCGCGCATCTATCGACCCGATTACCAGGGCCGTCCGCTGCCGGGCGCTGCAAGCACAGGACCACGAATTACCACCATTCCGCAGCCCGTTCCGTTGGGCAATCCACAAAGCAATACTCCGACTCCCACGCAGTTACAACAGGAGCAGAACCGGCCCCAGACACCGACACCACAGGGGTTGAGTGCTCCCACGCCAAATACGCCGGTTCAGCGCGACCCGACGGCAAGGCCTGGCACCTTGGGTGGCACACGACCGTAAGGAAGGTTTGGAAATGTTTAAAAAACTACTTGAAAGCATCATTGAGCGCACCGAGGGAAGTCTCGGCGCGCTCATCATGGGTCTCGACGGCATTGCCGTTGAGAAGGTGATCGGGAAGGCCGGCAACGAAGCTAACCTCGATGTCGCGGCCACTGAGTTTACATCTCTCGTACGCAGTGCCCAGCGAGCTGGGAACGACATTGGCCTGGGAAAACTCAGGGAGCTGGTGATTTCGCTCGACAGCGCAATCGTTATGATGCGATTGATAGGGCACGAGTACTTTGTTGTTCTGGCACTTAGTCCCGAAGGAAATTTAGGCCGCGGCCGTTACGAACTGCGCAAGGCTGAACTTCTGTTAACCAAAGAATTCGCTCTTTAGTCTTACAGAGATCCGCTGTCTTAAGGCTCTAGTAATCGGAAAAACCTAGGGTAGCTTAACGTAAGGTATACCGCGCAAGATAATTCGTTGTCGTCGGGCAACGCGCCGGGGGTTCACTTTTGGATTGAAAAGGGTACGCGGATTAGGGATTATCGCCGACAAAAATGCTGCTTCGCCGGCACTTAGGCTGGCCGCCGACTTACGAAAGTAATATCGCGCCGCGGCCTCTGCGCCATAGATACCGTCGCCCCATTCGATCACGTTCAAGTAGATTTCCAGAATGCGTCGTTTGGTGAGCATGCGCTCCAAGAAGATTGTAATGATGGCTTCCTGACCCTTGCGAATGAAAGTTTTGTCAGCGGATAGATAAAGATTCTTGGCGAGCTGCTGTGTGATTGTTGAGGCCCCACGTTTAAAGTCTGGAAGGTACGGGAGCCAGTCTGACTCATTGTCGCCTTCTGCTCTCGCTTCTTTGGCGGCGGCACGCTGCGCCTCGTCCCAAGCTTTCTGAATTGCCTGATAGTCGAAGCCATTGTGGGTCACGAAGTTTGTGTCTTCGCCTGCCAGGATCGCGCGTTGAAGGTTTGGTGACATCCGATCCAGAGGAAGCCAAACTTGCGTGGGCCGGGGTTCCTGCCCACGGGTACGGGTCTCTTCAGCCCTCGCATCAATCAACGACGTAGTCCCGGGGTTTTCGCTACGCAGCCGGGCTACACGGGCCAGCACAATTAGCTGGTACCCAACGAAGCCGATGGCAACGCCCAGCCCGACCAATACGAATAGCCGGACTATCCTGCGGATAGGGCTCTTTCGCCTAACCCGGGCTTTCCTCATCTGCGTGCTGTCTCCGAGATTCCCTGAAGTAGAAGCGTCTTCCTACGCGAAAATGCTTTTCGCGGCTCGAATGGTGTTGGCAATGAATCTCAACTGTGTCGCTGATATTCTCGCCGTATCCGCCTGGCATAACTGTGACTGTCGGGATCTCACACTGGTAACATTTGTCTAACACATACTCGTCTCGTCTTCGTAATCCATCAATTGAGAGTTCCAGACGGCCCAGCTTGTCTCCCGCGTAGGGATCGGCGCCGCCCAGATAAAAAAGAATGTCCGGGTCATGCTGGATTACGAAGGGAAGATAATGGGCCAGTGTCTGGAGATAAGATTCATCGTCGGTCCCATCTGGCAATTCAATATCCAGGCTTGACTCGGCTTTGAACAACGGATAGTTCTTTGCACCATGCATTGAGAAGGTAAGTAAAATTGGTGGCTGGTTGATGATACTCCGCCTTTAACATTTGAAAAAGCGACTACGGAACCGCGAGCGGTAGCCACCGGATCTTAGTTTCACCCCGCATTCTTGGACGATCTTGACGTCGGAAGAGATGAGCTTGTTGATTATAAGTCGCGGTCGCTACTCGCTCGCGGTTCCGTAGCAGAATGCAGTCGACGTGAATGAGCCTCTGGAGTGTCTTCGGAAGTTTATTTGTGCTTTGTGCCCTCTGAAGCTAGTCCGGTATTTCGAGCTGTTTGAACAAGTTTTCAACCAGCCAAGCGATCCACGAAACTACATAAACCCTCACGAAATCTCGTTAGTGATCTTTCATGTGATTTCGTGGATCGTATCTGACACTGCTATTTTGCGCAGAGCGGCGCTAGTTCAAGTGGGGTTCTGCGTGATTTGACACTCCCGCCGCCTCAAGCTAATCTGTTCTCCCGTGAATCCTACGGGCCCAAACTCCCAAACAAAGGCAGTTGTACTCATCCCCGCGCGTTTTGCCTCCACTCGTCTGCCGGGCAAAGCACTTCTGGAAATCGACGGCAAGCCAATGATTTGCCGGGTTATCGAGCGCGCGACGGAAGCCCGCAATGTCGCTCGCGTAATCGTGGCAACCGACGATGAACGCATTTTCGAGGTTGTGCGATCGGCCGGTTACGAAGCCGTGATGACTCGAGCCGATCACGCGAGCGGAACAGATCGTCTAGCGGAGGTAGCTGAGACGCTTGAAGACGCAAACATTATTGTCAACCTTCAGGGTGATGAGCCTCTCATTTCACCTCGGACTATCGAACGTGCAATTGAAGTGAGTAAGGACGAAAGCGTAGGGATCGTTACAACGTGGGAAGCGATCGGCACGGTGGCGGATGTTTTAAATCCGGATGTGGTGAAGATTGTCCTGGATAATGCGGGGCGTGCCTTTTATTTTTCCCGTTCGCCGGTGCCCTATCCTCGCGAGGCAGTGCGAAAACATGTCACACTTGAGGCTGCACTGCGGAACGAGGCAGGTCTTCTCTGCCAATTTCGTAAGCACACTGGTTTATATGTCTACCACAAGGAAGTGCTCTTGGAGTTCGCCAGGTGGCCGCAGTCCGACTTAGAGCGGGTAGAATGCCTGGAGCAGTTGCGCGCACTTGAGCGGGGTGTGAAGATCACGGCGATTGAGGCGTCCACTCCGTCAATCGCAGTTGACACCAGGGACGACCTCGAGCGCGTGAGAATATTCATTCAGAAGAACCATCTGGAATTTGCTGTCCAGAGTTTGAAGTCTGGCCTGCAGGATTAGCATATTACTAAAAATGAGCGATTGGATTGGACTAGGATTAATTGCTTTTCTCATCATCTGCGGGTTGTGGGGGTTGTCCCACCTGAGCAAACCGTATGACGTGACGACTGAGGAGTTTGAGAAGCGCGCACACGAAGCCCCGAGCTTGCTTAGCGCCGGGATGTCAGGACTGCAGAAAATGCTGGATCCTGCCGCTGGGAAGGCGATGGAGGTTCAGGAAGATTTCAGGCAAGGTTATTACAACGGCGAACAGGAATCCGGTGATGGACCTGAGACTGGGGATCCTGAGAACAAGGAAATATAAAGTAATGTAGGCGAGAGGCGCGCAGTTTAGAGTTCAAGCTTTAGCTTGCTGCTTGCCCATCCACAACCTAAAGGTTGAACTCTGAACTGGCTGAGTCTCAGGGGAGATTAGATGCCTAAATATATTTTTGTAACAGGCGGAGTAGTTTCGAGCCTAGGGAAAGGGCTGGCGGCGTCCTCGATCGGCTGCCTGCTGGAGGCGCGCGGTTTGAAGGTTGCCCTGATTAAGTTGGATCCTTACATCAACGTCGACCCGGGGACTATGTCTCCATTTCAACACGGCGAAGTATTCGTTACTGATGATGGCGCCGAAACAGATCTTGACCTGGGCCATTACGAGCGCTTCACACATGCTCATTTATCCCAGGCAAACAACTGGACCACTGGCCGGATTTATCTTTCTGTGATCGAAAAAGAACGACGTGGCGACTATCTCGGCAAAACGATTCAGGTGATCCCCCACATCACAAATGAGATCAAGGCCGCAGTGCGTTCGGTCGCTGAAAAGGACCAGCCGGATACCGTCATCGTTGAGATTGGCGGCACGGTCGGTGATATTGAATCGTTGCCGTTCCTAGAAGCCATTCGCCAGATGGGGAACGAAGAGGGGGCAGGGAATACTCTCTTTGTTCACGTCACGCTCGTACCTTTCATCGCCGCCGCTGGTGAGTTAAAGACAAAGCCTACCCAACACTCAGTTAGGGACCTGCGAGAGATTGGTATCGCTCCCGATGTGCTGTTGTGCAGATCAGAGAGACCGCTATCCCACGATCTAAGATCGAAGATCGCACTGTTCTGTAACGTAAAAGAGTCGGCCGTAATAAGCGCCATGGACGTGGATACGATTTATGATGTGCCGCTTGCATTTCATGAACAAGGGCTGGACGAGTTGATAGTCACGCAGCTGGGTTTGGGTGCGCGCGCTTCGCAGTCGGAGCTCGCCCAGTGGCGCGAC
Source organism: Pyrinomonadaceae bacterium (assembly GCA_013812905.1). GTDB lineage: Bacteria > Acidobacteriota > Blastocatellia > Pyrinomonadales > Pyrinomonadaceae > PSRF01. The sequence continues at coordinate 3,544 of JACCSP010000149.1, read as the reverse complement.
CTGGTGGGAACGATTCGCGAGCCTTCAGGTGGAGAAACCTCGATTGCGATTGTCGGCAAGTATGTGGAGCTCGAAGATTCTTACAAATCACTCCGGGAGGCACTGACCCACGGAGGAGTAGCCAATAAACTTCGCGTCAGCGTGAAATGGATTGAGTCGGAAGGGCTCATGGACGACGACTACGAATCCCGCTTGCGCGACTTCGATGCGATTCTTGTTCCCGGGGGCTTTGGCAAGCGTGGAGTCGCGGGAATGATCCGCGCTATCTCCTATGCAAGAAGGAGCCGCACACCGTATTTCGGAATTTGCCTGGGAATGCAGACGGCATGCATTGAATACGCGAGAAACGAATGCGGTTGCAAAGACGCGGCTTCGACGGAGTTTAATGCCGACACGCCTTATCCCGTTATCTTCAAGCTCCGGGATCTGATCGACGTCGAGGAATTGGGCGGAACCATGCGGTTGGGCGCTTGGCCCTGCAATCTGGCGCCCGATTCGCTGGTGCGCGAAGTGTATGGCGGCGCTGAAGCCATAAGTGAACGACATCGACATCGCTATGAATTTAATCCTGAGTTTCGTGAAACGCTTGAACGCACCGGTATGGTCTTTAGCGGGGTTTCACCTGACCAAAAATTCGTGGAAATAATTGAGCTGCCGCGTGCTGTCCACCCCTGGTTCCTCGGTTGTCAATTTCACCCTGAGTACAAATCGAGGCCGCTCGACGCGCATCCGCTCTTCGCCGCGTTTGTGCGGGCCGCGTATGAGAATCGCCTGCAGAGTGAAACGGCAATGGATAAGAACGGCGAGCCGGAGGGGATAATTCACGAACGCGTCAGCGTGACCAGCGCCGACTGAGAGGTAACTGCATCAGAGTCGAAATTCAAACTCCACGGCTGCATCTGCAGCTGTTTAGGCTCCAGGACCTCGATGATCTTTTCCTGATTCGTTGCGATGCCGAAGTCATGAGGTTCATCACCGGCATGCCGTCCACGAGAGAACAAGCTCTAGCAGCACTGACTAAGCACCTGAACCGTTGGCAAACGCATGGGTTCGGGCATTGGGCTGTTAGGTTTAAGGGTGATCCCATGCTGCTGGGCTGGTGCGGTCTCGATTTCCTCGACACAACTCCTGAAATCGAAGTTGGCTATGGGCTCGCTCGTTCCCACTGGGGCCTGGGCATCTCGACTGAGGCTGCGAGAGCGAGTCTGGAATACGGGTTTCGGAACTTGCATCTCGAACGGATCGTCGCAGTTGCCTATCCTGAAAACACCGCCTCACGGCACGTGATGGAAAAGCTTGGAATGAAGTATGTCAAGAACGGATATTACTACGGCGGCGATCTCGTTTACTACGAGATACGTCGAGCCGACTTTCCGGTAAGTGCATCTAACCGTATTTTGCGGGATAATTCCTGAGCCTCGCTCCCCAAGGCGCGAATCCAAATATGCTCCATTGTCCAATATGCGGACGGCATTATTCGTCTGAGAAGCAAGTTTGTCCGGAAGACAACTCGCCCTTGCAGGCGGACTCGACCGTGGCTGTTAAGACACCAGTTGATCCGCTCATCGGCTACACGCTCGACGACAAATATCGGATAGAGAAGCGGCTTGGCATTGGTGGAATGGGCACCGTTTATCGCGCGCGCCATTTGCTTATTGATCGGCCAGTCGCTATCAAAGTTTTGAACCCGCGTTTCGTGGAAGACGAAGCCGCACAAGTGCGTTTCCGTCGCGAAGCTAGAGCCGCGGGCCGCTTGCAACATGCCAACGCCGTAGGCGTAACAGATTTCGGGCGCACATCCGAGGGTTACGTTTATCTCGTTATGGAATTGCTCGAGGGACGCACGCTGCGTGAGGTGCTGGCGAAAGAGGCCCCCCTCGATACCGCTCGCGCGGTGGCCTTGATGTTACAGACGACAGCCGCGGTGGCTGCTGCACACGACGCCGGGATTATCCATCGCGACCTGAAACCTGCGAACATTTTCATCGTGCAGAACTCCGACGTGCCGGCCGTCGTTAAGGTGCTTGATTTTGGCATCGCGAAACTTGCCGCGGAGTCTCTCGAAGAGGACGATTCCAAAACGCTCACCTTAGTTGGTGTGATGATCGGCACACCGCGCTATATGTCTCCCGAACAATGTGACGGTGCCGAACTAACGCCCGCCGCCGATGTTTACAGTCTCGGTGTGATCCTTTATGAGATGCTCAGCGGAGTTGTGCCTTTTTCCGGATCTACTCCCCTGTCGATTGCGATGAAGCATGCTTCGGAAGCGCCGCGGCGCCCAAGTGAATTTGTGACTTCCATTCCTCCGGCACTCGAAGAGGTCGTACTTCATGCGCTTCGGAAGCGGCCCGAGGACCGTCCCGCCAATGCTGCCGAATTTCGCCTGGAGCTTTTAGCCACTGCCGAGCGGCTGGGGTTGGAGCACGCCGCGCTTACGAGCGCTCCTGACATCCAGGCACTGCGCAACGTTGGCACGGAATCACCCTCCGGGCGCCTGATTATCGACATCTCCCGCTTGCGCGAGAACCGCGCGGCTACTTCGAGCGGGAATGAATTGACCGTGATCAGCCCGGTCTCGTCTGCGGCTGTGATTAATAGTGACTTAGCCGGAGCGCCGACATACTCGGCGTCAGTATCTACCGGCAAGCCGCCGTTTTCACGCGTCAGGGTCGAACTGGGTCAGCAACTTGAACGAGCAGGAAGCAAGCCCGTGCTACTGCTTGCCGGATTGCTGGTGATGATACTGACGGCAGGAATAGCTTACTTAGCTCTTCGTTCCGCAAACACGACACCGGCACCGGGAACCAACGCCGCAGCGACTCCTTCTCCTTCTGTATCACCGACGCCTTCTTCGACTCCTGCGCCCAAGCGGGAGGAGAAAAAGCCGCCGGCCAATGGCAATACAAACGCTAATCCGAACAAGAAGAAAGGATCAAAAATCGGCAGTGCTTTAAGGAAGGTTGGGCGCATACTCAAAAAACCGTTTTGACTTTGGAGTACTTGGGGTAGGGTAGTGTTCCAAAGTTGTGAGCATTCCGCGGGTGCCACTCAATTACGGAACCGGAGAGCGTCAAAAGTAGCCTCTCAAGTTCAAAAACCAGGACGCTACGCGCTCTCGCCGCCTTTTTGGTTTGACTGGTTTGATGGTTGACAATGTCAAGATGAAACCATTTCAAGTTGGTAATGCTACTTTTGGTGATGGCCGGCTGACCATTATCGCTGGTCCTTGCGTGATCGAAAGTTTGGACCATGCACTGATGATGGCCAGGAAGTGCCTCAGCCGGGCACGTGATGCCGGTCTGGGATTTGTATATAAGTCGTCATTCGACAAGGCTAATCGTTCCTCGGTAAACAGCTTTCGCGGGTTGGGCATGGACGCGGGCCTGGAGGTCCTTCGCCAGGTGAGGGACGAGATAGGAGTTCCGGTCCTAACAGATGTGCATGATGTCTCGCAAGTGAAAGCTGTAGCCGAAGTGGCGGATATCCTGCAGATTCCGGCGTTCCTTTCGCGCCAGACTGATCTTGTTACAGAGGCGGCCCG
>JACCSP010000133.1 GCA_013812905.1 Pyrinomonadaceae bacterium | reverse complement strand
GTGGTCCCGGACTTTGAGCTGCGGATGAAGTCGGAGATTGCGGCAAAGATCAATCAGGTGAAGGCCGAAAAGAACGCCGTGATCCTGGGTCATAACTACATGGAGCCGGCGCTCTTCTACTCGATTCCGGATTACGTCGGCGATTCTCTGGACCTGGCGCGGCGAGCAGCACAGACCGACAAGGACGTCATCGTCTTCTGTGGCGTCAAGTTCATGGCCGAAACCGCGAAACTTCTGAATCCCACCAAGACGGTGCTGATTCCGTCTGAGAAGGCCGGTTGCTCCCTCGCCGCCAGTATCACGGGGGAAGACGTACGCGAGCTACGACGACGTTTTCCCGGTGTCCCGGTGGTCACGTACGTGAACACTTATGCGGATGTGAAAGCTGAATCAGATATTTGTTGCACATCCTCGAATGCCGTGGCAGTGGTCGAGTCGTTGAATACGGACCGGGTGATTTTCCTGCCTGACGAGTACTTGGCGAAGAATGTAGCCCGCGAAACCGGGCGACACATTATCTTCCCTACCTCTGATCCGCGTAAGGCCGCTGACGGAGAACTTGACTACCAAATGATCGGATGGCCGGGCCGCTGTGAAGTGCACGACAAATTCACCGTAGATGACATTGTCAACGTCAGAAAGCAGTTCCCAGACGTCGTGATTCTGGCCCATCCTGAGTGCAGCCCGGAGGTAGTGGCCGCTTCCGATTATTCGGGCAGCACCAACGCGATGATCCGTTATGTCGAACAAACCAAGGCGCCTCGTTATCTCCTGCTGACAGAATGTTCGATGGGAGAGAACGTCGCGGCCGCGAATCCCGACAAAGAGATGCTTCGCTTATGTAGCGTAAGATGTCCACACATGAACCAGATCACTTTGGAAGACACCCTGGAGTCGCTGGAAAAGATTCAATACGTAATCGAGATTCCGGAAGAAATCCGCGTTCGGGCCGCTCGGGCCGTGGAAAGAATGATCGCTATCGGGTGACCGGAACGCGGGTGGGGTGCTGGTAGTTTAGAGTTCAAGCTTTGGCTTGCCCGCACCGCTAAGGCGCAACCTAAAGGTTGAACTCTCAACCTTCAGCCTCAAAATGAAGCAGCACCCTCAGGTGAATACACTTGGCAGAAACTGAAGTCTTGATCATTGGCTGCGGTATTGCCGGGGCAACCGCAGCTTTGCAATTGGCGCGCAATCCCGGCCGCCAAATCACCGTCATTACGCGTGCCGCTGATCCTCACGAATCAAACACCCAATATGCGCAGGGTGGAATCATCGGTCGGGGTTTGAATGACGATCCCGAGATTCTTCTGGCCGACATCCTGGCGGCCGGCGCCGGCGTGAGTTCCCCTTACGCAGCCCGCATACTCGCCGAGGAAGGGCCGCCCATCCTCCACGAGGTCCTGGAGAAATCTGCGGGCGTCAAGTTTGACAGCGACTCAAGCGGGCAACCACTCTGGGGCAAAGAAGCTGCTCACTCACGCCGCCGTGTTCTGCATGTGGGCGATGGCACCGGGGCGGCCATCATGAACGGTCTAATTACCGCTCTGCGCAGTTGTCCAAACATCACAATCGAATCGAACGTCACCGCCGTCGATCTGATCACTTTCCCCCATCACTCTCGCGATCCACTCGACAATTATCAGCCTATCGCCTGCCACGGAGCTTACATGTTTAACCGGCCGGAGCACACGGTCCATCGCTACCTCGCCGCGGTTACTGTGCTGGCGACCGGCGGTTTGGGCCGCATTTATCGCAACACTACCAACCCACCCGGCTCGCGCGGTGATGGGTTAGCGATGGCCCTTCGCGCCGGCGCCAGGATCGTAAACGCTGAGTATGTGCAGTTTCATCCCACGGCGCTGGCCGCGCCAGGTGCCGAAGGTTTATTGATTAGTGAAGCTGTTCGAGGCGAAGGTGGAATTCTGTTGACCCCGGATGGGCGTCAGTTCATGGCTGGGTACTCGCCCGAGTGGAAGGATCTCGCGCCGCGCGACGTAGTCGCTCGGGCCATACATCACGAAATGGAGACGCACGACTACTCTTATGTGCTGCTCGACATCGCATCGCGAATGCCTGCCGACGCCATTCGCAGTCGCTTCCCCAACATCTACGCGCAGTGTCTAAAAGCCGGCATAGACATCACGCGGGAACTGATACCCGTCGTCCCGGCAGCACATTACTTCTGCGGCGGCGTACTGGTGGACGAATGGGGGCGCTCGAGCATCGATAACCTCTATGCAGTCGGCGAAATCAGTTGCACGGGGGTGCACGGCGCCAATCGCCTGGCCTCAACCTCTCTGCTTGAAGGATTGGTGTGGGGAAACCGCGCGGCCAGGCATGTCGAGAAAACTTTGAACCAGGCGGCGGCTAGGAAACCTGGGTTCACCGACGTTCCCCCGTGGGATGAGAGCGGGTTGTTTGCCGAGCCCGATCCGGCGTTGATTCAGGGCGACATGCAGACGATCCAAAACATCATGTGGCACTATGTAGGCCTAGTGCGCAATGAGGAACGTCTCTCGCGAGCGATTAGAGAGCTGCGCCACCTCTGGAATGAAATCGAGACGTTTTACCGAACGACCAAGCTGGCCGATGGATTGATAGGGCTAAGAAACGCGATCGAGGTTGCTCTGCTGATCGCGCAAGCCGCTCAACACAATCGCCAGAGCCGTGGTTGCCATTACCGGCATGACTCGGTTTCGGTCGAAGGCGACAGGTTGATCTAGCCTAACTATACCCAAGAACGCCACGCACTCGAGAGATTGCTCCTCTCATCACCCGGATCATGCGTGGCGCGATATAGATCGAGATCGCCAAAAATGCAACCAGGAAAATGATGGTGACTAAAGGCAAAAAGACCGATAACAGAATAGTGCTGAAGGCCACTACATCTTCCGCGAGGCTGACCACAACGTTGGATACCGGCTCGGGGCTCAAGTTGATGGCCGCCCTGGCGGTGGCTTTCGTTCCGTGAGCGCTCAGCGCCAAGCCACCTCCAAGCAGCAATGCTACAGCCTGGACGCTGCCGTCGAAGTCGCCGAAGGCCGTCGCCGCCAACACTGCGCCGGCGGGGATTCTGATGAAGGTGTGGATAGCATCCCAGGTGCTGTCCACGTAAGGAATCTTGTCTGCGAAAAACTCAATGATATAGAGACCGGAGGCAAGGCCAATAATCCACCAGCTGGTGAGAACGTCGAGGTCCCCCGGCAATCCCAAATTTGCGAGGCGGCCCAGCAGGCCGAGCGTGGCTACCGCCGCGTACAGATTAATTCCCGAGACCCAACCCGCTCCCATCGCAATCGCCAGCGTGCCAATCAGGTTCATTCCTCTTCCCTCCAGCGATCAATACGATTTCGGTCCGCCTTATGTTCATCACAGCGCGCGCCCTTTTCAACGTCGGGATACTTAAGGGGACGGCTATTAGAGTTCTACTACCTCTTCCCCTGCCTGACCGTGAGGTAGTCGCGGAAATCAAGAAAGATCCACGAAATACCACTAAAGACACTCTCTTGTTCATTCGTGTCTTTCGTGGATCGCCTCTTCCACTGCATCTATCGTTCGCCGTTGGTTTGATGCGGCTGATCCTTGCGATACCGTCATTCTTTACCGCTTATTCAGTGCAGCCGGTTCCAGAGATACTTTTGGTCAAGCAGGTTTTGTTCGAAGGCGTCGACAAGATCCTGCTTGCGAAATCTCTGCCGCGCTCTATCGCCCGTGAACCACAGACTTGAGTCGGTGGAAGTGGTTTGTCAGAAGCGCGAGCAGGCGACCGGGTCGTATTCCGTCGGACGAGTCCGGCTTGCTACCGGTCGCCGTTCTGACTAGGATGCGGCCGTTGTCGGGTTACTTCACTCCCAAAAGTTCAACGTCAAAGAGCAAAATAGAGTTTGGCGGAATGTTTGGCGGCGAACCTCTTTCGCCGTAGCCAAGCGCTGGCGGAATAATGAGCTTGCGTTTACCGCCGACCTTCATCGATGACAAACCTTCATCCCAGCCCTTAATGACGGCCCCTTCTCCGATGCGAAACTCAAATGGTTGGCCACGATCGGCCGAGCTATCAAACTTCTTTCCGTTTTCCAGCGTGCCTGTGTAGTGCACAGTAACAGTCTGTCCCTTCTTCGGAGTCGCTCCCGCGCCTTCAACCATTTCAATATATTTGAGTCCTGAGGCGGTCGCAATCTCAGCACCTGTCGCAGGTCCACGATGCATCAACACGTAAGCGACTGCCGAGGCGGCGACGATAACGATTACCACAATCGCGATCACTCTCACATTCCTTTTACTCTTTCCCGAAGAATTCGGGATGACTGTCGGGTATCTGCCCTTCGGTCGTTTCTTGGCCTTACCAGACTTTCGATGTCGGCTCTGCGGCAAAGTCTATATCTCCCTGCGGTGTGATTTGGTACTCATGTCTTATATCCTGTTTTGTGAGTACGTTCAATCAGGAGCACTTACAACCGAAGCATCCTCACTGGTCTTCTTACTCCGGCCCTATTGAATTGAAATGAAGATTCCCTTCGGTGCGCGGTATTTCTTGACCCAATCTACATACGGTACATCGGTTGCCCCAATCACATATTGGATTACCGTCCACTTACCGTTTACCTTGCGAAGCAACGCGACAATCCCATCGTCAAACGCTCCTGCATCGACTGCGTCCTGGTAGACGGTGTTTGTGTAGTCAATCGCGCTTCCCTCCGGATTTTGGGGCCGCCCGCTTAAGAACGCCCAGTTGTTCTGAACTTTCAAATTGTCGATCTTGAAAATCACTGGCTGCTTGAGTTGTTTCTCGACCGGAGCACGCAAGGCATCAGCAATTGCTTTGCGCTCCATTGAACCTTTCTCGGGCACGTGGGGTACAGCCGCGGTTCCCATTTTCAGGGATCCGCCGCCTTGCGCAATAAGTGACGACGTGCACAACATCGACGCCAGCAATAGCTTCATGCAAACGATCAAGTAAGCCTCCGATCAAGTGGAAGGGCAGACTACCATTGGCCTGCGCCAGTATACAAAAACGTTAGCGGTTGGGATCGCGGTAGGACTGCCTTGCGGTTGTTTGAAAAATGACTCTTCGCACAGTCTCCGTAACTTTCGGATTGAGATCCGTCAAGAGTTCAAGGGAGGATTCAACCAGAACTGCCTAGGTTGAGTTGTTCTTATCCGCGTCTTATCCGCGTGCATCCGCGGCTAAACCTCAGGGCCTTTGCAGCTTTACAGATTGCACGTTATCTTTCCGTCGCAATTCTGACACGCAACAGCCCTATGACTATGGTCGCCATAATCCCCGCGCCGAATGCGCCCGTTGAACTTCGCGAAGTTTCGCCACCGAACATGGAGCCGAATTCGGCTATTCTCGATGTCGAACTCTCCGAGGTCTGCGGCACGGACGTGTATTTACAACAAGGAAAGCTGCAGGGAGTTCCCTATCCACTCATTCCTGGCCATGTCTCAATCGGCCGCCTGAGCAAGATCAGGGGAGAGCTGCGTGATGTGGAAGGTCGACGTTTTAAGGAGGGCGATCGCATTACCTTTCTCGACGTACATCGCACCTGCAACGCCTGCTGGTACTGTCTTGTTGCCAAAGCCACGACCCGCTGCCCGCACAGGAAAGTCTATGGGATTACCTACGGACTTGATGACGGGCTTTGCGGTGGTTGGGCCGAGCAGATCTATATCAAACCGGGCACGCATTGCATTCGCGTCGACGCGGAGCCCGAAACTTTTATGGCCGGAGGCTGCGCCTTACCAACTGCGCTGCATGCCCTTGAGAGGGCAGAAGTGAGACTGGGAGACACCGTACTGGTGCTCGGCTCGGGTCCAGTTGGACTGAGTGCGATCATTCTCGCGCTGATGGGTGGCGCCTTGCGTGTTCTGTGTATCGGCGCGCCCGAGCATCGTCTCAACGCAGCTTTGGGAGTCGGAGCCGCTGCTGTGCTCAACGTCGAGACAAATGACGACGAGCAAAGACTCGGATGGGTCCGGGAGCAAACCAGCGGACGTGGCGCTGACGTGACGATTGAAGCTACCGGGGCACCGGTAGCCGTGGTCCAGGCGATGCGCTTTACTCGCGAGGCAGGTCGTGTAGTGATTGTCGGGCAGTACACCGATCATGGGGGGATGCCGTCCGAAGCCGCTTTTAACCCGCACCTGGATCTTAATAAGAAACACTTGGATGTACGCGGCTGTTGGGGCTCGGATTTCTCTCACTTCTACCGGGGCGTTCAAATCATCTCTGACCCCGTGCGCGCCGCACCCTGGGCGCAGATGAAACTCACTCGCTACGGTCTCGTACATGCCAACGACGCACTAGCCGATGTGGCTACAGGACGGGTTCTGAAGGCGCTGATTGATCCTCAGGTACATGAATGAATTGGTTAGACTGGCTCCAATGGCCCGCAATGGCTGTTACCGTATTCGCAGCGTGGCTAATAGCCTCGCAACGAAAGTTCAAACGTAATTGGGGGTTTTGGCTCTTTCTGGTGAGTAACATGCTCTGGATCGTTTGGGGTTTCCACGACAGAGCCTATGCCCTAATCCTTTTGCAGGTATGCCTCGCAGTCTTAAACATCCGAGGCGCCATTAAGAATCGCAGTAAGCAATAGTTGGAGGAATGAAATGAGTAGTACGGCTCAAGAGAAATCGTCGGTCCGCGATCAAGTTTCTGACCAGGAATGGCAGACGCGCGTAGATCTGGCTGCGGCTTACCGTCTGGTAGCGCATTACGGCTGGGACGACCTTATCTTCACGCATATCTCAGCGCGCGTGCCCGGACCCGACCACCATTTTCTGATCAATCCCTACGGAATGATGTTTGAGGAGATTAAGGCGTCGAGTTTGGTGAAGGTGGATCTCAAAGGCACGATCGTGAGCGAGACTTCCTTCATCATCAACCCAGCCGGCTTTACGATCCACAGCGCCGTTCATGCTGCCCGCGAGGACGCGCTCTGCGTGATGCATCTGCACACCGACTACGGGATCGCCGTCTCGGCCCAGAAGGATGGACTGCTGCCGATTTCACAACAGGCTCTCTTCCCTCTGGCTTCACTTGCCTATCACGATTACGAAGGCCTGGCCCTGAACGATGCAGAGAAACCTCGACTCGTAGCGGATCTCGGCACTAAGAACAGTTTGATACTAAGAAACCACGGCCTGCTTACTATCGGAAAGAGTGCCGCCGAAGCATTTCTCTTGATGTATATTCTGGAGCGCGCTTGCCGGATTCAGATTCTCGCGCAGTCAGGCAGGGCGGAACTGGTCCGGGTGCCGGACCAGATTCTTAAAGGCGTGGCAGCCCAACTGAGTGCGGTCACGGTAGGACAAGGAGCGGCGCTTACCTGGCCGGGATTGCTTCGAAAACTGGATCGTAGCGATCCTTCGTATCGCGAGTAATTGCCTGGAAAGGAGCCCGATGAAAGCTCTCGCACTGCTCGTTTTATGGCTGGTCCTGTTGGCGTC
>JACCSP010000125.1 GCA_013812905.1 Pyrinomonadaceae bacterium | reverse complement strand
CGCGCGGGCTTTTGTTCGACGCTCTTTACGCCAGTTGAAGAAAGATCAGAACTAAAGAGTTCATGGAGGACTAATGAGCGCTATATCGAGGAGAAAAGCAATGGAGAGAATCGTAGGCGGTAGTGCGAGACTAGCGCTGATGAATCTCACCGACAACATGCACGTGAGTGGAGAAGACCTCGGAGAAATAGGCGCCCAGGTTTCAAATGCTACCCAGGCGATAACGGCGCGCGCCTTCATCGGCCAACATCAGCCGCTGCCGCTGCCATTTGATCCCGCCAAACTGAGAGGCATCTCTGAAAAACTCATCCGTTCTCACTGGGAGAATAATTACGGAGGCGCGGTCAAGGCTCTCAATGCGGTCGAGCAAAGGCTTGGTGCAATGCTCAGGGAGAAAGACCTTCCGCCCTACATCTATGGCGATGTCAAACGGGAAGAACTGGTGCGCAGCGGCTCAGTCGTGCTCCATGAGTTGTATTTCGCAAATCTGGGAGGCCAGCCGAAGCCTGGAGGCAAAGTGCTTGATCTAATTAAACAGTGGTTCGGCAGTTACGCCCAGTGGGAGGACGAGTTCAAGAAAACCGCGAACGCTCTAAGTGGTGGCTCTGGCTGGGTGATCTTCGCGAACAACACTCACACAGGTGAGTTTCACAATTATTGGGCCGGGGATCACATGCACAATATTCCCACGGGCCTTCCATTACTCGTGCTTGACATGTACGAGCATGCCTATCACATGGATTACGGCGCGGCAGCTTCCAAGTATGTAGATGCTTTTATGCAGAACGTCAACTGGGAAGAGGTGAACCGCCGAGCCGAAGTTCTATCGAAGGCGTAAACGGTGCCGAACGGGTAATAAGTTCGACTGTTGAAGGGAGTGACTCTGAGAAAAAGCAGTGTAGAGTTTGATGCGACGGAAGGCTTGCAGCCGGTCGCAGTTTCGGCATCGCGCAGTGTCTCTTTTTCAGAGGCTTTCCGTTTCTGGGTCAAGCTCGGATTCATCTCGTTCGGCGGACCCGCCGGGCAGATTGCGATCATGCACCGGGAACTGGTCGAGCGCCGCCGATGGCTGTCTGAAGAGAGGTTCTTGCACGCTCTAAATTACTGCATGTTGTTGCCCGGACCCGAAGCACAGCAGCTTGCTATTTACATTGGCTGGTTACTGCACCGCACTCTAGGCGGAATTGTTGCTGGGGCGTTCTTTGTAATTCCTTCAGTTTTCATCCTGCTGGTGCTGTCTTACATTTACGCGGCCTATGGCAGCCTCCAGTTAGTGATTGGCGTGCTGTCAGGGTTTAAGCCCGTCGTCGTTGCAGTCGTTGTCGAAGCGGTCTTGAGAATTGGTGGCCGCGCACTCAACAGGAAGGCGCACGTTATTATTGCGGTACTTGCGTTTGCGTCCATCTATTTCTTACACATTCCTTTTCCGTTGATTGTTCTGGTTTCGGCGCTGGTGGGTTTCTCGGGGGCAAAGTATCTACCGGAACTTTTTTCTGCATCGCGAAATGGAAAAGACCTTGCAGTAAAGTCGGACCGCGGCGGAAATGTCACAGAGAAACCGTTGCTCGTGCTCGATGACGATGCGCCCCTGCCAAAACACACACTACCCAGTCGCACTCGTTCCTTGGTGATATTAGCTCTGGGACTTGTTCTTTGGGCGCTGCCGCTTCTCGGACTTGTCGTCTGGCGAGGTGGGGACAGCCTTCATGTGCAGGAGTACCGCTTCTTCACACAAGCGGCACTCGTGACCTTCGGCGGAGCTTACGCTGTACTCGCTTACGTCACCCAAGCAGCGGTAGGGTCCTACGGGTGGCTTACGCATGCCCAGGCGGTTGATGGACTCGCGCTCGCTGAAACGACGCCAGGACCGCTCATTATGGTCCTGCAATTCGTTGGCTTCATCTCGGCATGGAACAACCCACAGGGTCTGACACCAACCGCTAGTGCGATCACGGGCGCTTTTGTCACCACCTATGTAACCTTCCTGCCAAGCTTCTTGTTCATCTTTCTCGGCGCTCCATACATCGAGAAACTTCGGGGTAATAATAATCTGACGGGGGCACTTATCGGGGTGACCGCAGCCGGCGTCGGCGTCATCCTGAATCTCGCTATCGTCTTCGGGACGGCGGTCGTTTTCCCACAAGGAATTTCAGGCGGGATAAATTGGTTTGCCGCTCTGATTAGCGTTGTGGCGTTTCTGGCCCTCTACAAACTTAAAGTGAATGTAGCTTGGGTCGTCATGGCTGGCGGAATAATAGGCCTGGCAAAAACTCTGATCTTCTGAGCCTCCATTCGTCTTAAGGTTCGTTCTTACGTCAGTTTTCAATTTACAGAAGCATGGGACGCTCTAAGAAAGCTGGGACGCTCTCGGTGCGTGCCGGTCGAAAGCGAGCCCAAATACTAGTCCTGCGAGCGGGTGGTGAAGGAGATCCCTAATGCAACAAACCTTGCACGAGGCAGTTCCATTTTCGGTCTTTACACCTTCGGCATTATCTCTGCCTTTAATCCAATGGTTGCAAAGAACTTACAGTACTGCCTCTCAATTAATCGTCCCATCGGTGTCGTTTCCTTAATTTATCACGTTTTCGCGGCATTCCGCAGATTTTATCAACCTCACGGTTTGTACACTGGGTCCACTAAGCGAATAAATTTACCTCAGATTGGCACAAATCGGGCACTAATTTGTCTCTCTTAGGAGGTGGGTTGGAAGTGTGGGTGGGTGGGACAAGTATTCATGATTTGAACCTCAGACACCGTCAGGTTAAACGGCTCCAGATGTAATCAGCTGTTCCTGCCCCATAATTCATTGATGCGCACCTCCGTCTCTAAATACCATCGTCATCGCTTTCCGCCGACGCCAACCACAGCCATTCTGTCGGTTGGACGCACGCCATTCCGTAAGAGCGGCGCGAACACCGTCGCACCCGCGCACAAGAGCGGCCCGGCGTGCTCGGACGCGATACCTTCGGGGATAGGGTAGGCA
>JACCSP010000124.1 GCA_013812905.1 Pyrinomonadaceae bacterium | reverse complement strand
CGCGCGGGCTTTTGTTCGACGCTCTTTACGCCAGTTGAAGAAAGATCAGAACTAAAGAGTTCATGGAGGACTAATGAGCGCTATATCGAGGAGAAAAGCAATGGAGAGAATCGTAGGCGGTAGTGCGGGACTAGCGCTGATGAATCTCACCGACAACATGCACGTGATTGGAGAAGACCTCGGAGAAATAGGCGCCCAGGTTTCAAATGCTACCCAGGCGATAACGGCGCGCGCCTTCATCGGCCAACATCAGCCGCTGCCGCTGCCATTTGATCCCTGTCCCTGGCGAAAATATCATCTGGCGTTTAAATACTTGAACTTAGAGGTATGAGTCAGAGTACCTTGCAGATGCTCGTCCATTCCCTTCCCGGCCGGTTGCAACGCATCCTATGTTTGTCTTGACCGTCTTCTACCAACTACTGCGGAGTCTGCTTGTCCCCCGACTTTTATTGGTGACGGAGAATCTTGCCCTGCGCCAACAACTGGCGGTTCTTCATCGCTCGAGGAATCGACCTCGGCTTCGTTGTCGAGATCGCTTGTTTTGGATCGCCTTGTCGCGGCTGTGGCAAGACTGGCGCTCGATCCTGGTTATCGTCAAACCAGCGACGGTGATTAAGTGGCACCAGAAAGGTTTCAAGTGCTACTGGCGCTGGAAGTCACAATCGGGCCGGGTTGGACGCCCGAAGATTGACCACGAGATCCGCGCCCTGATTAGAAAGATGTCGCGTGAGAATCCTACCTGGGGAGTGCCGCGGCTCCAAGCAGAACTGCAGTTGCTGGGCTATACGGTGGCCGAATCAACGGTAGCGAAGTCTCGAATCAAGAGTCGTAACCCACCTTCACAAACATGGAAGAGCTTTCTCCAGAATCATGCCGGGCAGATTTCGGCTATTGATTTCTTCACTGTCCCGACGGTGAGTTTCAACGTCTTGTACGCGTTTTTTGTGCTGTTGCATGACAGGAGGCAGGTCGTGCATTTCAATGTGACCTCACACCCGACCGCAGTCTGGACCGCTCAGCAATTGATCGAAGCCTTTCCGGAAGACAAAGCACCACGCTTTCTCATCAGAGATCGCGACCAAATATATGGAGCGCATTTTCGCAGCCGGATTTCGGGAATGGGAATTGAAGAAGTTGTCACGGCAGCGCGGTCACCTTGGCAAAATCCTTTCGCCGAACGACTGATCGAAAGCATTCGGCGAGAGTGCCTTGATCTGGTGATTGTTTTTGGCGAAGAAGACCTGCGGCGAATACTGCGAGAATACTTTCGTTACTACCATGAAGTCCGACCACATCAAGCGCTCGGCAGGAATTCGCCTGTGCCACGAGAAGTGGACGTACCAGCGAACGGAAGAGTGATCAGTATTCCGCAGGTAGGCGGACTGCACCATCGCTACCTCAGGGCGGCGTAGGACCAAGTGGATCAGAATGTGAACGGTAGTGTGATGTAACGTCTGGCGGTGGTGCGCCTTAGAGTGAAGTGGATGGTGCCCGGTCTACCTGGCTGGAACAGAGGGGACTGATGAAAAGACTAAAGCCAGATCAAAAAAGCTGCGCCGGAACCTCAGATTGAGCTTTCGGTACGCACAGGGACTTGAGTTAGGAGCCCTTGACAGCTTTGCTACAGCGCTCTAGACTCACGTGTAGTCAAATTCAATGCGAATTTATCAATTCCAGGTATCACCATGAAACTTGCACGGGACATAATGAGTCTATCGACGTTTAAGCGCGACAGCAATAAAGTCATGCGTCAGATGAAGAAAACGAAGGAACCTGTCGTGCTGACCATCAATGGCAAGGCTGCCATTGTGGTTCAGGATGCCGAGAGCTACCAGGAGTTGCTCGAACTCAAAGAGCGGGCCGACACCGTCGGAGTCTTGCGCCAGCGTTTGGCGACGCTCGGCCGCAGGAAGGGACGAACAGCAGATGAGTTTTTCAGCGAGTTCTTCGCCAAGAACAACATTCCCCCCGAAGACCGATGAAAAAGTACCGTGTTGTCTTCCATCCTGACGCAGAAACAGATATCGCATCGTCCTATCAATGGGGCTGCCGGGAGTGGGGAGAGGGACAAGCGCAAGACTGGGTCCGTGAACTATGCCGAACCATAAAGGCCCGGCTGACATCAATACCGCTGGGTTGCCCACTTGCCCCGGAGAGCGAGGATCTCGGCATTCCAATTCGGCAGCTGATCGTCAAGCGATATCGAATTCTCTTCATCGTTGACAAGAAGACTGCCACGATTCTTCACGTCAGAGGGCCATATATCGCCGAACTTGAGTCAGGGGAAGCGGTTGACGATTAGCTTGAGGAAACGTCCTGTACAAACTGTCAACGCAGGTGAAGTGCCCCCCGGCTTCCTACGCCTTGAGCATCACCGGTGCCGATCGAAGAGTTCGTCGGGCTTTAGAGCTTTCACTACTTACCAGTGCTGCAGCCTCAAGACTGGGAAACCGCAGTAGGATTGCACAGCAGCTCCAGGG
>JACCSP010000096.1 GCA_013812905.1 Pyrinomonadaceae bacterium | reverse complement strand
CCCTTGTCCCAATCGGTATCCGATCGCTTTAGTCTCCTCCCTTTGTATCGTTTGTGCCATTCGACTGCTCCTCCTTTGGTTAGGAATCGCAGCCGTCAAAGTGGCTCGATTCTAAATCCGGAGGGTTTCAGTGTCACGGTCTACCGTCACGCGATCTTCAGACGCCGCTGTTCGTTCTGCATCCGTCGCCTCTCTGCCTCTTCGCGTGCTCACAAATCAACCTCGACTCGGTGAAATCGTAAAAGGTCACCCATGTAGGCATGCGGCAACGGATAATCACTCTCGGAGCGCCTCGCCCACTTCATTATTCCCGTAGTTGTTGGTTCTCCATTCGGGTTGGCGAGCTGCCAATAGCGAGCAAGCTGCGTGGCCGTCATCCAGTCGGGCGCGGATTCCACCGAAGGCGTGGCTTCGCGCTGGGTTAGGAATAGCGCAATCGCGTCCTGTGTCGCGCGATCAATAACGCTGGCTTGCAAATCTTGCAGACATTGGCTGGCACGAGAATAGTGTCATTGGCGCTAAGGGTCCGTCGGAGTATGTTCCACGCCTACGCGAAAAACTTGCTATCGACGATCATAGATGGGGACGTATGTGCGCTGAACACGCTCTCCCCTTAGGGTGGGATTCTATGGAATACGTGGACTTCCTGCGGGAACGGCGGCGAAGGATGGCAGACATCATTCGTGTCGCATTTCGCCAACTCGGAGGAGAGGCAGACGCGCAACCTCTTACTCCTCCGTGGTTTATACCGGGCTCCGAGGCCGTGTGGCAGCGTATTGCTGAGACCGAACGCGCGCTCCGTGGTGTCGTTCGTGAAGTGTATGCCAAACGCTTCGGAAATCACGCTGCGCAGAAAATCGAGGATTCACTGCCCGAACGCGAAGCTGAGAGCCTCGCTCGCGCGCTCCGAGCGCGTTCGGCAGCTGCAGAAGCGCTTAGCATCGTCGACTACCTCTATCTTGGTCAGTTACCAAATCTGCTTTTCGCGCCGGACGTGTGGCAGGAGGCGCGAACCTACTTCAGAGAAGCACAAATGCAAAGCAAAGACTGCAGACTGCGGTAAGCCAAATCGCACCTGTCCGCAACGAGATTGCCGATGTCCGCGAGGTCGATCGAGATCGCCTCCTCCGTGCTGACTTAGCATGCAGTGATGTATTAGAGATGCTTAACCGTAAATGAAAGTTATTCTCGAGCCGACAAAAAAACTCGAGTTAGGTGTGCCGACCTATTAGGGTTTTAATCGTAGATTCTCCAAGGGATCCGAGTAGGCCGATAGACCGGGTGTTCCAATGGAATACTAACGCTGGAAAATATCAGGCGGCGCTCTTGAATTGGAGTTTCGCTTGCACTCCTAAGGACGCCAACACGCGCAGCATAAGATCTGTTGATATGTCGTGGGTGTTACGGTTTAACATGGCGGTCACGCGAGTTCGTGATGTGTGAGCGAGCCGCGCCACGTCTGAGTGTGTTAATCCCTTCTTGCCGACAACCTCGATGATCTTATCGTTCAAGTCGCTGCGGAACTCGATCTCCATTCCGTCGGTGGGAGCCAGGCCCAACACCTTCGCGAGCTCCCTGGCATTGCGGGCAACAACTGGTCTAACTTTCTTCATCGAGCATCTCCTTGAGTCTCTTCTGCGCTAAAGCAATCTCAGGCGGCGGTGTCTTCTGGGTTTTCTTTGCGAAAGCATGGAAGATTAAAACTGAATCAGCCAGCTTCGTGTAATAAAAAACTCGATACGCGCCGGAACGGTCTTTGACACGCAATTCCTCAACCCCAGCCGCGACCGACGACATCGATCGCGACAAAGGCATCGAGAGTTTCTCACCCTTCTGCAAATCAAAGATGATCTTGCCGAATTCACGCCGCACATCCTCAGGAAACGTCCTTATGGCATCCCGCGCCTTCGGGTGAAATACGGCGAGCTTCACTTGCCTAGTGTCTCAGATATGAGACATATTGTCGAGGCGCATATTATCAGTTGGAAAGATTGACAAGGTCGCTGCGCTGGAATTGTTGCGTCATCGACTATAGTCTTTCGAATCAGATGGAATGCGATAACTGCGGAAAAGACTCTGCGGCGCTGGAACAGGTGCCGGCCAGTAACTTCAAGAGAAATCGCGGGGGAGCCGCGGCTGGTTCCATCGGTGTATGCGATCTTTGTTACGGGCAGTTTAGGCTCAGAGAGGAAGCGGTAGCAAGAGTCGTTGATTCAGGAAGTCCAAAGAAACTGATTGTTGCTGGTCCAGGTACGGGAAAAACGCACACCTTTCGAAAACTGGTTGAGTCGCTTCGCGAAGGAAGCAAGGTGGTTATTTTCACGCTCATTAACAACCTCGTAGATGACCTAAGGGAACTTGAAAATGTACCGGAACGCGAAGTCAGCGTCTTCACTTTTCATGGGTTCTGCAAGAACTTGCTTTATCAAGAAGTGGGCGCAGCTGAATTCTCATACTCTGGTTCATTACCAAAGCTGATTGAACAGGATGCGGAGTTACTTGATCTGGACTTCGAGATCGATCCTGAGCGGGCTTTCTCAGAACTGCGTGAAGGTGAAGAGTCCGTCATTTTCTACATGAAGCGGGCGGAGTATTACAGGGCAGTCGGATACGTGGACAGAGTTTTCACCTTCTTCAGGGAACGGCCACAAACAATTCCACAATACGCTTTGGTGATTGCTGACGAGTATCAAGACTTCAACCGTTTAGAAGCTTGTTGAGCTTTTGCCGGCGGAGTACCTAAAATACAATCTTGAGCAGGCCGAAAAGGTTGCTGATGAAGAAAAACTAGATGCGGAAGAAAAGAGTAAACCAAAGGTCAGATTTACAACCCTCTTGGGAGCAAAAGGCCTTTCTGCCCGTCATGTTTTTGTCATTGGTATGAACGACGGCGAATTCCCTGAGAACCCTAAGGCGCTGACGGACGCTGAGGCGTGTCAGTTCATCGTTGCTCTGACACGAGCCAAGTCTTCATGTTCTCTGATTTCGCATAAGTTCTATTCGAAGGAACTTCATAGACTCGTGAACCGTCCATCCATGTTATTTAAAATGATTCCGGAGAGTATGAAACGAACGATTGTTCTGAAGGTAAAGGTGGGGAAGCTAGTTCGAGGATGTGGAAATCGTGCCGGTTTGAAGATAATGCGATGGCGCGATTATGGCGCGATGGCGTGCTGAGACGTAGCGAGACGTAGGGAACTTTGACGGCTGCGGATTCGGTAAATACTGCTACATCTCGCTTCGTCTCGCCTTGTTGATGCCCCTCAAACCGACTCATAATCTGTTGGTTCGGGGTTCGAATCCCTGCGGGGGCACCAAGTCAGCAGGCAGGAGCAGGAGGCAGTGTGGTCTGCGGACAGCGAGTAGTGAAGCCGGCTCGCGGTCTCAGGAAAAACCAATCTAAGTGAGCTACGAGATTGACTAACGGAAAACCGATACGTATCGGAATCATCGGCGCCGGATTTGCTCGTACTACGCAGATTCCCGGATTTCGGGATTGCATGGGCGCGCGCATTGTCGCGATCGCCAGCAGAAATCCAGAACACGCCGCCGACGTTGCGAAAGAGTTTGAAATTGAGCATGTAGCTAACGACTGGCGGGAGCTGGTCGCACGCGAAGACGTTGATTTGGTCAGCGTTGTAACGCCACCTGCGACACACATGGAAATGACGCTGGCCGCACTTGATCACGGCAAAGCCGTGCTTTGCGAAAAGCCAATGGCCATCAATGCCGCGGACGCGAAACGCATGGCCGAAGCCGCGCAAAAGGCGGGGCCGCTGGCGCTGATCGATCACGAACTCCGGTTTTTGAAGAGCCGCCGAATGATGCGTTCGATGTTAACCAGCGGCACTATTGGCGCAGTGCGCCACTGCAATTACGTCTTTCGTTCTGACTATCGCGGCGTTCTGGACCGTCCCTGGGATTGGTGGTCCGATGAAACAATGGGCGGGGGCACACTCGGCGCCATTGGCTCCCACGTCATCGACTCTTTTCGCTGGATGTTGAGCACAGAGATCAGCGCGGTCTCTTGCATGCTCAACACGCACATCGCCGAACTCCCCGACAAAACTACGGGCGCGATGCGTCACGTGACAACTGATGACGAAGCCAAACTTCATTTCCGATTTGCTGACAGCTCTCTAACCAAGAATGCCACCGGCGCCGCTGCTCTTTCAGTATTGGAATCCGGCAGCTACGAGAACCGCCTCGAAATCTACGGCACTACGGGAGCGCTAATGGTTGAAGAGACCGGCGAACTGTGCCATTCATCTGCCGGCTCGGGCTCCTGGCGACCCATTCAAGTGCACCAGGATCCGATGGCCCCGGGGATGCGTCCGGCCAGCTGGTCGCGAGGCTTCGCGGCTTTCGCTTGCGACATCGTTGAGGCTCTGCGTGAAGGTCGCAAGTTGGTCGCAGGAGCGGCGACTTTCGAAGACGGCTACCGGGTTCAGCTTGTATTGGATGCCGCGCGTGCTTCGAACACGAGTGGATGCTGGACTAAGGTCGACCAGGAGGCAGGAGCAGTAGGCAGTCGGCAGGAGGAGTAGGCAGAAAGCAGGTATCAGTTGAACTTTGGTTCTCTGTTCCTGCCTCCTGCTCCTGCCTCCTCTTTCTAGATGGCTAACGCTAAGTTTCCCACGGCTCGCCCTGTTCGCGTCGGAGTTGATACCGGCGGAACGTTTACAGATTTTGTCTGCGAGTTTGATAATCGTCTACATGTCCTCAAGCTTCCTTCCACACCCGCCGATCCTTCAACCGCTATTTTTGCGGGTTTGAATCGCATTGCCGAACTTGCTGGTGTGAAGCTTTCGGACATCGAAGTCGTTCATGGCACCACGGTAGGGACCAATGCGTTGCTCCAAAGACGAGGGGCACGTACTGCATTAATCACAACGAGGGGCTTTGAAGATGTTCTGGCGATTGGCAGGCAAGCGCGTCCAGAACTCTACAATCTGGATGCCGTTCGCCCGCCGGCCCTGGTACCGGACAGTCTGCGATTCGGCGTTCGGGAGCGCATTGCGGCATCGGGCGAAGTGCTCGAAGCCCTGGAGGATAATGAACTTGATGCTCTGGCGGCTAAGTTAGAAGCGGCGCAAGTGGAGTCCGTAGCGATTTCACTCCTTTTTTCCTTCGTGCATCCGGAACATGAAAGTCGCATCGCGGAGTCCATCTCCGCCCTGAACATTCCAGTCTCGATTTCTCACCAGATTCTGCCGGAGTATCGCGAGTACGAACGCACTTCTACAGTTGCCATCAATGCGTGTTTGCAACCTCTCATGGGTTCCTATCTCAAGAAACTCGCAGTCCGGGCGCCGAAGCTCCGGGTGATGCAATCTTCCGGTGGCAGCATCTCCGCCGCCGCTGCTGCTGACGAGCCTGTGCGCACAATTCTTTCGGGACCGGCAGGTGGTGTTGTAGGGGCACTGCGCGCTGCGCGATCGGCCGGACTTGAAAACATCGTCACGTTTGATATGGGCGGTACCTCAACTGACGTTGCCCTATGTGATCGAGCAGGCCTGCGCATGACTAATGAGGCGGTGGTTGCGGGTCTGCCGGTGGCGGTTTCGGTTATGGATATTCACACCGTGGGCGCCGGGGGTGGATCGATTGCCAGAGTTGATGAAGGTGGCTCTTTGCGGGTGGGCCCTGAGTCCGCCGGAGCTGATCCAGGACCTGCCTGTTACGGCCGGTCAAGATTGCCTACCGTGACAGACGCGCATCTTGTGTTGGGACACTTCGGTGGATCTGGTCTGCTGGGTGGAGAGTTTCCGCTCGATGGGCAACGGGCGCGCGAAGCTATATCCATGCTTGCGGCTGAGATGAGCAAAGCCGCGGGCCGAAAGGTCAGCATCACCGATGCAGCTCAAGGGGTGATTTCGGTGGTGAACACAAATATGGAACGTGCCCTGAGAAGTATTTCGGTGGAACGCGGGTACGACCCGCGCGAGTTTGCCCTCCTTCCTTTTGGTGGCGCTGGTGGACTCCATGCGATCGACCTGGCAATCGCGCTGCGCATTCCGCGGGTAATCGCGCCCACGTCAGCCGGCGCGCTCTCCGCCATGGGAGTGGTCACCGCCGACGTGGTGAAGGACCTTAGCCGCACGGTGATGCTGGAAGTCGCGCCGGGCATCGACAAGAAGCTGGAAACCGCGTTCAAGGAACTCGAGCAGATTGCGGTTGGGGCATTGCGCAAGGAAGGATTTTCGGAATCGAAACAGCGCCGCGAAAGGTCGCTGGCCGCTCGCTACAAAGGGCAGTCGTTCGAGCTCAACATCGAGTCGCCGAAAGGAGGCTCCGAGAACATCGCGGCGAGTTTTCATCGCGCGCATCAAGCCCGATATGGCTACGCGCAGGAATCAGACGTCGTGGAAATTGTCAGCACGAAGTTGAGGTCAATCGGAATTGTTAAGCAGTTTAAGGAGCCGCGCATTTTAGGTTCTCGAAAGAGCGCCTGGGCAAAGCCGCACTCATCTGGGGTCGCTTATTTCGACGGCACCGAACACCGCATTGGTATATACCAGCGCGATGATCTGGGCGCGGGGATGAAGCTCAGAACGCCATGCATTGTAACCGAGTATTCGGCGACAACGCTGATTCCGGAGGGAGCAAAGGCCCGAGTGGATTTGTTCGGTAACTTGATTATTGAATTGCGAGATTCGAAAAAAAGTAGCTCTGGCCGCGTAGCGAGGGCCTGAATCTAGCCCGGTGATTCAACGCCAGGTTCGGGTCAACCGCTCCGCCTCGCGGCGGCGGTGGGTCTTGGCTACTCATAACTTACGCCGCGGTCTCGTCAGGTCATCAGTACTGTCCGACTCAGATGATTGAGCATCGTTAACGAAGGGACCCACCCGCTACCCGCAAGGTGGTACTCACCTCATGAGCTGCGGCGTGAGTGAATCGCTACTTAGAAATGAGAAACAGATTTGATCCCACGACCCTGGAAATCTACCGCGCGCTCTACACCTCAGTAGCCGAAGAGATGGGTATCGCCCTGCGCCGCACCGCATTCTCTCCAAACATAAAAGAGAGGCGTGACTACTCATGCGCGGTATTCGATAGCAACGGCCGCGTGATTGCCCAGGGCGATCACATGCCTGTGCACCTGGGCTCAATGCCCATGGCTGTGGCTGCGGCACTTAGTGAACTAAAGATGGCGCCGGGCGATGTGGTGGCTCTTAACGATCCTTTCGCGGGCGGCACTCATCTGCCGGATGTTACATTGGTGATGGGCGTGTTTGGGCGAGACCAGGTGTCAGGTGCCAAGTACCAGGTGCCGGCAAAGAAAAAGAAGAACCGACACCTGACACCGCACACCCGCCACCCGCTTTTCTTCGTTGCCAATCGCGCGCATCACGCAGACATGGGCGGGGCAACGCCGGGTTCGATGGGTTTGGCGACCGACGTCTATGGTGAAGGTTTGCGACTCCCGCCTATTCGCCTGGTGCGAGCCGGTGAAATAGTCGAAGACGTGATGCGCCTGATTCTAGCGAATGTGCGTGGACATGCCGAGCGTCGCGGCGACTTCCAGGCCCAGATTGGTTCATTGAAAACCGGCGAATCGCGGCTCCTCGAAATCGTGGCCCGACGCGGAGTCACTGAAGCTCAGGAATATGCTCTACACCTGATCGCATATTCCGGGCGCCTGATGCGGCATGCGATCGAGCTGATTCCTGACGGCACTTACCAGGCAGAGGACTGGTTAGACGACGATGGCATCAGCGAAGCAAAGATTCCGATTCGTGTGAGGATCGCAGTCGATGGTAACCGGGCGCTGGTGGATTTCGGCGGCAGCGCCCAGCAAGTCGCCGGCGCAATCAATGCCGTAGAAGCGATTACCGTATCTGCCGTCTCTTACGTCTTCAGATGTCTGATCGGTGGAGACGTACCTGCCAGTGCGGGTCTGATGGAACCAATCGAAGTAATTGCTCCCGCAGGTACCGTAGTAAATGCCGTTCATCCTGCCTCAGTTGCCGGCGGCAATGTCGAAACCTCGCAACGCATCGTGGATGTTCTCTTCAAAGCTCTAGCCCAGGCGTTACCGGATCGCATACCTGCCGCCAGCCAGGGCACCATGAACAATCTAACAATAGGTGGCATCGATCCGCGCACCGGCCGCGAATTTTCCTACTACGAAACTGTGGCTGGCGGGATGGGTGCGCGCGCCAATCATGACGGCATGAGCGCGGTTCACACCCATATGACCAACAGCCTCAACACTCCCGTCGAAGCGCTTGAGTACTCTTATCCGCTGCGAATACGCGAGTACAACATCCGCAGGCACTCAGGTGGAAATGGAAGGAGGCGCGGCGGAGATGGAGTGGTCCGGGAGATCGAAGCGCTGGCGCCGGCCCGTATGTCCATTCTCGCCGATAGACGAAAGCATGCGCCTTATGGGCAAAATGGCGGCGAGGAAGGAACGGTGGGTAACGATATCATCATTCAACAGGGGTCTTCTCGTCCAATAGCATCGAAAGGTAGCTGGGAACTCCAGCCCGGCGACCGTGTGCGAATTGAAACGCCGGGTGGTGGTGGCTTTGGCCGCTCGTCTGGGGCCCGCGAAGCGCGGCGAAAGCATAAAGCCTAGGGCGTGAGCCCTAGGAAAATGGCATTGGAGTTCTAGCCCGCGAAGTGGGCGGCAGCGGCAACAAAAGAGACATCTTTGATTAGAATTAACCCACCACGAGATCCTTATTAGCTGGCTCTTTGGTCCTATGTGGCAAATCACAAATCCCGAAATCAAACCGGCAACCTAAACTTTTCTCTTCGTCAGAACAAGGTGAGCTTCATGTAAGCCAAATTTTTTCAGATGGAATTGACTAATCAATGTTCTTGAATTAGTGCTGGGCTTCGGAAGACATTCAATTTCTGGTTTGCGAAGCTCGGGGGCAAACACATGCAAATCTGGAGACTGGGTCAGCATCCTAAAATCAAATTTACATGTTCTGATACTGCCAGCATCGGAATATGTGTGGGGCGGAGGAAGAGAAAAGGAAGAGTACACACCGCCTTACTATCTAAAGAAACAAGGCGTGGCGTGTCTCGCTCTTTCCACATACGAGAGTTTGAGGTCTAAGCATTCGTCCTTTCCGCCCATTGATCAGATTCGCCGGTTGAGTATACGAGAATCTACGCTACTATTTCAGTGGAATGCTCAGACTCAAGTTCTGGGAGGGCCGCCAGAGGTTCATCTCCGCCGTGACATTATTCTGGCCTCATCAGCAGGTGATCACTTTGATTACCTGAAGCAATTAGAAGCTCTCATTCAAAGTCAATATAAAGACGAGTCAAATGCTATCTTTCGACCCGTGTCCGATAGCGAGCAAGTGATCTCATTCTACTTGGATGCTGAAGAGTTCATAGAATGGGAGGCATTGGTTTTCAATGGTGCAGCATATCGTCTGTTGATTGATTCAAGATATGTCGTTGCTAGTGAAGCGACCAGCTAACGACGGCACGCACCCCACCCGGAATAAGGTCGGGTGTCACTCGCAAGATCGCATGCCGCTGCAAATTCTTCTCCGGCGCGTGATGCCGACAATCTGCTGTCGCCCGCTATCGCGGGCTGGGCTGAATCTTGTTTGATCGTTGACCTAGGGTTCCGCTGCGCTCCACCCCAGGCTTTATGCTTTCGCCACGCTTTGCGGGCTAATTTAGCGGTCCACTCTAGCGAAGGTCGCGGGGGTAACCCCCCCCTTCCCAACCTGAGAGATTTTCAAACTCGAATGGCTTCCGGTAGGGTCACGTAGTCAGCCGACGATAGATCCCCGGCAATCTCTCAGGAAGGGAAAGTACGTCGTCGATTATTGTGTAGCCGATCTCGCCGTAGAGATCACGTAATTCGGCTTCGGATTCTCGATCGATGGTAATGCAGAAGGGCGTAATACCTTGAATTTTGGCCTGACGTAATGCTTCGCGCGTATCCTCACGAGCGTAACGGGCGTCCCCATAGTCGTGATCGTAAGGACGACCGTCAGAGAGCACGATCAACAGCCGCGTTCGCACTGGTTGTTTTGCCAGCTTCGCAGTCGCGTGACGAATTGCCGCGCCGAGTCTGGTATTATTTTGGAAAGTAATCCCGCCGATACGGCGCTTAACTTCGTCCGAATACTTCTCGTCGAAATCCTTGACCACATAAAACTTCACATTCCGCCGTCCCTCGGAAGTGAAACCGTTTATCGAATAGATATCGCCCACGGCTTCCAGCGCCTCGCTCATCAGGACAAGCCCCTCTTTCTCAATCTCGATAATGCGTCTGCCGGGGTGCGTGTAAGGCTGCAGCGGATGCCTGCCTATCGTGCGGGCCGTTGACGAAGACTGATCCAGCAGGAAGGAAACTGCCACATCACGATTGCGACGCAATCGTTTCATATATAGCCGCTCGGATTGATGCCCGCCGCCGACCCCCGCGGCCCGGCGGTCGAGGACAAAATCAACAACCGCATTGAGATCGTATTCCTCCCCGTCAAGTTCGTTAGCCACTCGCGTCAGTTCGTCAGGTTTCAGCAATTGAAACTGGTGTCGGATTGAGGAAATGACCCCTCGATAGCGGTCCCGTGTTTGGTCAACGAACAGCCGATCTCCCTCCTTTACCTGTTTCTCGATCACCCGGCACCAGGCCAGGCGATGATCCGTGAGTTCGCGATCCCACTCATCGTAGTTATAGGCCACCTCACCTTCTTCCAGATTCTGTTCCGGGCTCTCGGCCTCGATCCAGGCTTCGCCGCCATCGAGCTCGTCAGGATCTCCTTCGGCATCGGGATCGTTCCAGGCGTTGAAGAGTTCGCGAGCGTCACGCTTCTGCGGTTCGCGATCTCGAGGGGGCAATTTTAATGTCTCGCTGAACGCTGAAATTTGCTCTTCGCTATCTGGCGAATCTTCAGTCGTCTCCAATTGCTGGAACGAATCCTCCCCTAGAGCCACTGACTGAAACAGTGAATAGACTCGACTGGTGGCCATCAATGTGTCGGCAACGTTTGCCGCGGAATCCGCGAGATACTCAGCTGCCACTGATTCCAACTCCGAAACAACCTGACCGTAATACTGTCGTGAGTCATCAAGCGCGCCGCCCAGCAGGGTAATCTGAAAAAGCAGCTCAAACGGAACCAGGGTCGCAGGAAGATCGAGGATAGGAGGGCGACTACGACGCAAATGTTCGCGAATTAGATCGAGATCGCGAGCGAGACCTCGATACTGCCGGCGAAGGCGGGCGTCTATCCGACCATTCTCGAGGGTGCCAAAAATTCTTCGTGCCAGTTGCGGATGGGGGAAGAGCGCGAGCACTGCACGGTAGTCGTTCTTCGGAGGACGCTGGTGTTTGTCCTCCAGTCCGGTGTGGGCTTCCTCTTCTGCGGTAATTGCCGCTTCACTTTTTTGAGGATCGTTGATGTATCCATTAAGCGCAAAAGCGTCCCGCGCATTAACGTTAGCAGGGTCGTAAGTTTCCGCAATCGCGGAGTAAGCAGCACGCAGACCCACCGTGTTGCATTCTTGAGTACCGAATTCAATTTGGCCGGCGGCGTGCGCGGCCAGCGCTTTATAGAGGCGAAAATCAAGATCGTCGTCGCCAAACTCAGCTACCATGGCGGGCAAGTGGATCGTTCGACCGTCACCAATTCTCGTCTCCACCGGGACGGCGGCCATTGGCGCCAACTCCACCTCTCGCCCAGTTAAGCCCTCGACGTAGAGACGCAACAAATGCTGGATTGAATCAAGCGCAAGACCACTGCTGTCACTATGGAGCACGTCGTAGCTACCGCGAGTCTCGAGGGCAAAATAACTCCTTCGGGCGCGCGTGTCGTTAGGGGAAAACAAGAGGCCCCGCTTCGCCCATTCTTCAAACTGTTCGATCGCCACCGTCCTCAGTACGCCTGGACTTGCACGGAAACAAGCCAGGGCTGCCTCTCCGTCCAGACGGGCGATCTCCGCGGTTAACGATACGACTCGCTTCGAGAGTGCCACGGCACGATCGCGATCCATGCCACCTTGGAACCCGCGCACGAATCGCGGAGTAGCCCGCACAAATGCGACCAGACTCGCATTGCCATGTTGCGCAACCACCCAGAGCAGCTCAATCCAATTGTTGAATAACTCCGGCAGGATGCGCAGAACCTCTCCGCCAGAAAGCATCAGGTGTAAGGCGCCGCCGCCGCCGCGCTCGAGGAAGTCTCCTGTTCGATCAAGCAATTGCAAAGCCGCTTCGGATTTCAGACCTGCCAAAGCAGTTGGCATGCCTGCCCAGGCGTCGGCAGCGATTCCTCCAGCCCGGAAAGCAAAGGCGGAAGCTAAGGACAGCGCTTGCTGCTTAACAGTTCGGTCATCAAACTTATTGAGACACTGAATTACGCCTGGAGTGGCAGCCAGAAAATCGTCGCTGTGTTTTGCCGAGCGGCGGGAAATTTCGGCTGCAGTTTCCAAGGTCGAAACGAATGTACTTATATCGTTTACAGCCTCTGACAAGGCTCCAGCTTTGCGGAGCGTTAAGGTTGCAACGAGACCAGAAAGCGTCATCTGCCGTGAACACAGTTGGAAGACAACTGCCCGTGCGTCAGGCGGCACACCCTTCAGAT
>JACCSP010000093.1 GCA_013812905.1 Pyrinomonadaceae bacterium | reverse complement strand
CGATCATCGAGTACGAGTTCAAAGTCTCGTACATGTATTGCGACCCTTTAGTTTTGTGAATCATGACAGAAACTCTCCGTCAACGCTATATTTTTGGTTGCGGCCCGAACGGGCTGCGTCATGTGATTTCGTGGATCGTTCTGATCTCTCGGGAAGCACACGATCACGAAGTTTTCATGTGCCTGCGGCGCACCACCGGACATGAAAGGGTGATCCTTGAATTGAATAGTGAACTGTCATCGGCTAGCATGTCGCTGACGATTGACTTGCACCGAACTCGGCGGTGATCGAGTTGATCAGCCGACAACTTTTACTACCATCCCCGAAGCACCGCTGCGTCAGGAGGGATCTGTGTGCCCGCGAACCGGAATTTCTTTCAGAGCAGTAACACGAAGCACCACGAAATGAGATCCTGAAAAATGACCGAATGAAAAATGAAAAATCTTCCTGCCCCTCTTTGTAGGAATGTCCAATAATAATCACTTCAACCGCATTACCCTAATAGTTCTTGACGGTGCCGGCATTGGCGAGATGCCCGATGCTGAAGCCTGGGGCGACAAGGGCTCCGACACGTTTGGGCACATACTTGAGTCGCGCCAGGTGAAACTGACAAACCTGCAGGGGTACGGGCTCGGAAATATCCGTTCGTTAAAAAATGTGCCCGCTTTGGCGGACCCGCGGGGCTCCTATGGCCGCTGCGCTTTGCGTTCAAATGGTAAAGACACGACTACGGGCCATTGGGAAATGGCCGGGATAATTTTGGAAAAGGCGTTTCCCACGTATCCAAACGGATTCCCTAAGAGCATTATTGATCAGTTTATTCGGGAAACTGGCGTCCACGGAATCCTCGGAAATGTCCCAGCCTCAGGGACCGAAATCATCAAGCAGCTTGGTGACGAGCATGTCAGAACTGCCAAGCCCATTGTCTATACCTCCGGCGATTCGGTTTTTCAGATCGCCGCACACGAACAGGTGATTCCGCTTCCTAAGCTTTACGAGATCTGTGAGACGGCGCGACGGATGCTGGTTGGACAACACAAAGTGGGCCGAGTCATCGCCCGACCCTTTCTTGGCGAAGCCGGTGGTTTTTACCGTACCGAGAATCGGCATGATTATGCGGTGCCCCCGCCCCGAGAAAATCTGCTGGTAGCCTTGGAAGACGAAGGCTTGGACGTCGTCTGCATTGGCAAAATCGCCTCCATCTACGATTCGAATGGCGTGACCGAGGACCGCCCAGCCAAAAATAACGAACAGTCTATCGAGCAGACGATTGAAGCTTTGAATAACGATTCTCGCGGAATAATCTTTTCCAACCTGGTCGATTTTGACATGCTTTTCGGGCACCGCCGCGATACCGAAGGTTTTGCGCGGGCGCTCGAACATTTCGATTCGCGTTTGCCTGAAATTGAGGCGGCGATGGGCGATGATGACCTAATGATTATCACCGCCGACCACGGAAACGATCCCACCTTTCCGGGGAGCGATCACACGCGCGAGTATGCGCCGCTGCTTGTTTATGGAAAGAGGGCTCGCCCCGGTGTCGACCTGAGGACGCGAGGTTCGCTCGCAGATATCGGGCAGACAATTGCCGAGAATTTTGGGTTAAATCTGACAGCTGGTCGCAGCTTTTTGACCGATATTAGCGGGGCTTGAACAGAATCATTTTCCACATTTCATTGGCATTCTCAACACTACTTTCTCAACGGGTCCAGGCTACTCATCACTCACGCGGCGGTCCTATGAAGTGTGAACCACCTCGCGGGTAGCGGGCGGGTCCAAGGCCCCTCAGCACTCAAGTGCCGGTCTTATGGGTCAGTACGCTCCTCAAACTCTGATGATTGAGCATAGCTAACGAGCACCCACCTGCTACCGCGAGATGGTACCGACCTCACGCGGCCGCGGCATGATTGAGTCGCTTCTAAGTGACCACCTGCTATCGCGAGGTGCCACTGATCTACTTCTTCGCAAGGCTTCGGTGGATGGTTTCAATCCAAACGTCGGTTTTGATAAACCCCGTTCCCCACAATTTCCACTCCTCGGGTAAACCTTCTGTCTTGATCTGCGCCATAAGCTTACCCGCCGCCATTTTCTTGCGGACGATATCCGTGGTTTCCACGAGCATGCGGTGGTAGAGCTTTAAATCGTCCGCGGTGGAAATTGGGCCGTGACCGGGAATGAGCTTCGCGCCGGGGGGCAACTTGCCGAGAATCTCACCGATGTTCTTAGCCAATCCCTCGACGGTACCTCCACTTTCAAGGTCGACGAAAGGAAAACGCCCGGCAAAGAAATCGTCGCCCATGTGCACGACGTTTGAGCCAGTGAAAAAGATGACGCTGTCGCCATCAGTGTGGCCTTGTGGAAAGTGAATGACTCGGATTTCCTCACCGTTAAAGTGGACCGACAACGATTGGCCAAAGGTGATGACCGGCAGGGCTTCTTTGGGAGATGCGGGCACAATGCGTTTAAAGACCTCGGATCTCTGTTCGACGGCGAGCCGTTTGCGCACATTGTCATGGGCGATAATCGGCGCCTCGGGACCAAAGACAACATTGCCCCCCGTGTGATCGCCGTGCCAGTGTGTGTTAAGCACGAATTTGAGTTTGCCTTCCCCAAGCGCTTTTAATGCGGCCTTGACCTTGTCGGCGAGGGGAGCAAATTGGTCATCGACGATCAGGATTCCATCGCTGCCGACAGAGACTCCGATGTTGCCGCCCGAGCCTTGCAGCATGTAAACATTGCCGGTAACTTTTTCGGCTTTGATTTCAACCTTCGAAAAGTCCTGCTGCGCGTAAGCCTGCGCCGCGCAAAGCAAAACGATCATGGCAAGAAAAGCCGAAAAATGTTTTGGCATGGAAGACTCCTAAGGTTGAAGATGGGGGCCCGGGTTGTTTCGCAGGCGCAGGTCTCGTTTTTTCTAAAAGAGTTGCCCACTTATCCCTGGTCGGGATTCTTCAAGACGGCGACAAAAGGCAGGTTTCGATAACGTTCGGCAAAATCCAGCCCATAGCCAACAACGAAGTGTTCGGGGATCTGGAAGCCGAGATAATCGATTTCCACCTCTCGCTCTCTGCGCTCGTGTTTGTCGAGCAGAGCCACAAGTTTTACACTGGCAGCGCCGCGCGATTTCAAGTTAGCCATTAGGTAAGAGAGCGTCAGACCTGTGTCGACGATGTCCTCAACCACGATCAAGTCACGTCCTTCAACGGGCACGTCGAGGTCTTTCAGGATACGAACTTCACCGGAGGTTCGAGTTGACGAGCCATAGCTCGATATCGCCATAAACTCAATGCCCAGTCGCGTGTCGATTGCTCGCAAGAGATCGCTCATGAAGAAGCAAGCCCCTTTAAGCACTCCGATAAGCAGTGGATTGCGTCCAACATAATCGTGAGTGATCTCAGCGCCTAACTCCTTAGTTCGAGACTGAATCTGCTGCTCCGTCAGCAGCACTTCAAGATTGGGATTGTTGAACTCAGATGGTATTTGTGCGGAAGACGTCGCCAATTTATCCCCTCAGAAACTATCGAATAAGATGTTGCTCTACTTGGCTTAACAACTTTGCCTATGAGGCCGTGGTGCGACATACTATGCAAGGTCTTCCCTTGAGGTCAATGTCTAAGTCGAATCCAGCTAAAAATAAAACTGAAACATCTGCGATATCGCGACTGATCCGCGTGTGGTGCATCCATTTGTTGCTGGTTTGCGCGTTGGCAATCTCATCCCAGAAGGTTGCTGCACAGCAGGGATCAACCGTCCAGCCAAGGTTCGGCATCCCTTCTGCGCGTAAACCAGTCCAAACAGCAGCGCCGGCGAAAACTAAAAGCCGCGTTAGCGAAATTCTCGTTGATGAAAGTATCCCCTCTGATTCAGCGCTCAAAAAAATGCTGGCGCCCTACAGCGCGAAGGTGCGTGCGCTTGAAGTCGTGATGGGAAAGCTCGCGCAAGAAGTTAAAAAGGATCCCGTGGGGGGCGGGAATCTCGGTAATTTCGTGGCTGATGGTATTCGAGTTCAGTCGAGCGCAAAACTGGGAAAGCCTGTTTTGCTCACCGTCATTAATAGCGGCGGGTTACGCAAGAACACTATTGCGGCTGGGGACCTCAGAGCCGCCGACATTTTTGAGCTCCTACCGTTTGAAAATGCCTTGATCGAAGTTGATCTAACCGGGGAACAGTTACTGAAACTCCTGAATGTAATCGTTTCAGCCGGCGATGCTTTGTCAGGTGCACGTATCAAATATCGAATGAATGTTGATAACAGGCCGGAGCTGGTTGGCGCCCGTTTACTCGATGGCCAGGGCAGGGAAATTGAGATCGATCCGAAACTTAGTTACTCAATAGTCACCATTGACTACCTTCTGAAACTTGGCGGTGGCAGGTATTCGATTTTACAGGAGGGTAAAAACGTCAGACCTCTCGGCCTAACAATTCGCGACGCACTCATGGATTATGTGAAGGGTGAAACCGCTGCCCGCCGGCCCATCAAGGCGGCAGTTGATGACCGGTTTGTACTGATTGGTTCCGACGTTCGAAAGCCATAGAGCGCGCAAAGATGATCACAAGAAGAAAGTTTTTGACTACCTCTGGGATCTTCGGCACAAGCCTCGTTTCTCGTCCGTGGAACTTGGCATTTTCGACTGACAGCGCGGCCGGCTCATTAACTGCACCCCTTTTGCATTCCGGTCGCGGCGAAACTCTGATCACCATTCTTCATACGAACGACACTCATTCCCAGATCGATCCTCTACCTGCGAACGACAGTCTCTATCCCGGCAAAGGTGGCGTGGCGCGGCGCGCAACCCTGGTTAAGCGAGTCCGCAAGCAAAATCCCAACACTCTCTTAATCGACGGCGGTGATGTCTTTCAGGGCACTCCTTACTTCAATTTCTACAAGGGTGAAGTTGAATACAAAGCGATGTCTGAGATTGGCTACGATGTCGGCACGCTTGGTAATCACGAATTCGACAATGGTGTTGAAGCCCTGGCCTCGGCAATGCAATTTGCTAAGTTTGACCTGGTTTCTGCGAATTATGACGTGCGCGGCACGCCTCTCGAGAGCAGGGTCAAGCAGTATGTGGTCCGAGATATCCAGGGTGTGCGCATTGGCTTGTTTGGGTTGGGCATCAGTCCGGTCGGGTTGATCACGCCGGCTAATTTCAAAGGAGTTACTTTCCGCGATCCGGTGCCGGCGGCGCGCGAGGTTGTAAAGATATTGCGTGAGACAGAGCGATGCACGATGGTCATTGCGATGACCCACCTTGGTTACTATCCTGAACCGAAAGGTCGCGCTATTGGTGATTCGCAAGTTGCCGCGCAGGTGGATGGCATGGATTTCATCGCCGGTGGTCACACCCACACCTTCATGGAAAAACCCGTGAGCGTGAAGCAACCCTCAGGGGCCGAGACATTAATTTTTCAGGTTGGCAAGAGTGGCATCTACTTGGGGCGTGTTGATTTCCTTCTCCGTTCTGGCAAGATTGTTCGCACGGCAGGAAGGCTCTTGGATCTGCGTGATGAATATTTGGTTTAGTCAGTTGTCGTTGGTTGTCCGTAGAACCATTCCGAGTACTTGATCACTGACAGCTGACCACTGACGACTGACCCTGACGCCAGACTAACTATCATGGAAGATTCCTCAACCCGTGACCGTGTTCGAGCGCTCGTGCGAGAGGTGCTCGAAAAAGCAGTTCCCGCCGTGGAGGGTGGGGAAGGTGGCCAGACCTTCCCCAGCCCAACCCTAGGCCGTTTTATCGATATCGCGCCAGGAAGTACTACTACGACGGCTGATTCACATACCACACGCGACGAATCTTCAAAGGTTGTCATCACCGAAGATGACGTCCGCGGGCTCGAGGCGGGCGCCGTCCTGCGCATTGCCGAAGGTGCGCGCCTGACGCCCCTCGCGGCAGATATCGTCAAAGAAAGAAAGATCGAGCTGGTGCGACGCGTACCCCGGCGGGGTTCAAAAACATCCAGGATGATTGCGATAGGGGCCGACCACGGCGGGTTTAAAATGAAAGAGGAACTTAAGGGATTTCTGGCGGAAACAGGTCATCGCGTCCACGATTTTGGCACCAATTCCGAGGATACCGTCGACTACCCCGACTTTGCTCATGCCGTCGCTCGAGCAGTGGCTGATGGGATGGTAGATGTGGGAATTATCATCGACGGCGCTGGTGTTGGAAGCGCAATCACCGCTAACAAGGTCCCCGGCGTGCGTGCCGCAGCGTGTTACTCTGTGCCGGTGGCGCGCAACTCACGAGAACATAATGATGCTAATGTCCTCACGCTCGGCAGTAAGACTATTACGAGCCGTGAAATGCGTGAGATAGTTAACGCCTGGCTCTCCACCGACCTCAGTGAAGACCGCCACCGCAAGCGGGTCTCGAAGATTGAAGCGATCGAGCGCCAGTATCAGCGATAGCCCGATCACCTCATCCGCCTCTGTGCCGCTTCAGTGAAGGGAACTCCGGCTCACCGTTTGACCCCGATGCGCGGTGATGATGTTAGAATACTTGCGGCCGTAACCGGCACCTTCCGGAAAAGCGGAGTTTCCAGAATCAATGCAATACTCACACAACGGCAACCTCGAGCAACTCATCGACCAAATAACTGACGCCATCGTGTCGCGGCTTGATGGCGGCGGCGGGGACCAGGCAAAACTGTGCGGGTGCACCTCCGAGTGTTTCAACCGATGCCCCGAGCGGATGCATCGCGTGGTAGATGCCGGAGCTTCACGGATTGGGCTGGTGCTTGGCGAAACTGCTTCGGCGAGGGACTGGGCGGGCCTGATCGATCATACTCTACTGAAACCTGAGGCCACGGATGAAGACATCAAACGCCTGTGTGAAGAGGCTGCCCGTTACCGGTTCGCTTCCGTGTGCGTGAATCCCACCTGGGTAAAGGCGGCGTCCTGTAATTTGCAAGGGACCGGCGTATTGGTTTGCACGGTCATCGGCTTTCCTCTTGGAGCCACATTGTCAGATGTTAAGGCCTACGAAGCGCGACGGTCCATCTTTGATGGCGCACGTGAAGTCGACATGGTGATTAATGTCGGCGCTTTGAAGAGTGGTGACGATTGCCTGGTCGAGCATGACATTCGTTCGGTGGTGGAAGTTGCTCACGAGTATGCGGCAACGTGCAAGGTAATTATCGAGACGGCGTTGCTAACCGATGAAGAGAAAGTGCGTGCCTGCCTGGCGGCGAAGTCTGCTGGAGCCGACTTCGTAAAGACATCGACTGGTTTCTCCAAGGGCGGGGCGACAGTGGCTGACATCGCTTTGATGCGTCGCACGGTTGGCTCTGAGTTGGGTGTGAAAGCGTCAGGCGGCGTCAAAGGTCTGGAGGATGCGCGTAAACTGGTTGAGGCCGGCGCCACACGCATTGGCGCGAGTGTCGGAGTGAAGATAGCGCAAGAGGCTGCGGGCAATTCACTTGCAGGGAGCAGCTCAGCCGCCTATTAATTTTCTCACCTCCCCCTCATAAACCAAATGGGAGTCAGACAAAAACTATGGACGAAACCACACCAAATAGCTCCATATAAATGGCCCGAATGCAATGCGCAAGCAAATTGTGTTGCTGCGTGTAATTTCGTGAATCCTTTCCGAATTGATTCTTGAACTTTACAGTACGAGGGCAGTCCAGTCTTGATAGCGACAAGGCTTTACGTCTATTCTGCTTTCTTAAAATTCCAACCCGAAATCACGGTAGGGAGAGATGCCCACAAGCCGCAAACTGCTCGCAGTAATTCTCGGCGGAGGTGCTGGAACGCGACTTTTCCCGCTCACACAGCAGCGGTCTAAGCCTGCTGTTCCTTTGGGCGGTAAATACCGTCTGGTGGACGTTGCTATTTCCAACTGCATAAACTCGGATGTGCTCCGCATGTTCGTGCTGACTCAATACAACTCGGCCTCACTGAACCGTCACATCGCTCAAACTTATCGCTTCTCGCATTTCTCGGATGGCTTCGTCGAGATTCTGGCGGCTGAACAAACGCCGGAAAGTCCGCAGTGGTTTCAGGGTACGGCCGATGCGGTTCGTCAGGTTCTTCCGCATATTAGAGACTGGGGCATCGATACGTTGTTGATACTATCCGGAGATCATCTCTATAGCATGGACTATCGTGAGTTTCTTGCTCGCCATTATGAGTCTGATGCCGATGTGACCGTTTCGGTGATACCAAGTGATCCGATCTCTGCCAGCGAGTTTGGTTTGCTGAGAACCGATCAGGGCGGACGGATAATCGAGTTCAAGGAGAAACCCAAAGGCAGGGACTTAGAGTCGATGCTGGTGGATACCACCGTTTTGGGATTAAGTGTTGAGGAAGCAACAAGACGTCCCTTTCTGGCATCCATGGGAATCTACGTTTTTAAGTATGATCGTTTGGAGCAGTTATTGGCCCAGGATCCTGCGTGGGTCGATTTCGGCAGAGACGTTATCCCCGGCGCTATCAAGTCGGGAAAAGTGCAAGCCTTCGTATTTAAGGGTTACTGGGGAGATATCGGAACCATCTCCGCTTTCTATCGCGCTAATCTGGATCTGACTTCGAAGATTCCGAAATTCAATCTGTTTGATGCTCAAGCCCCGGTTTACACACGAGCACGATACTTGCCCCCCTCAAAGGTCGAACAATCGGAGATCCAGGATTCGATCATTAGCGAAGGCTGCATTATTGATGGAGCCAGAATAACCAACTCGGTCGTGGGCTTGAGAAGCCGCATCTCGAAAGCTGTTCATCTCGACGCCTCTTTCATGATGGGCGCCGATTATTACCAAACGATTGAAGAGATGCATACTGATATGGGCACCGGACTGCCGAGGGTGGGAGTCGGAGAGGGCACGATTATCAAGAAGGCTATTATTGATAAGAACGCCCGCATCGGAAGCAATGCGCGCCTGCTGAACGATGGTGGCGTTCATAACGCCGATGGTGAAGGTGGATCTTACTACATTCGGGATGGAATCATCATCGTTCCCAAGAATGCCGTCGTTAAGGATGGCACTGTGATTTGATTCTCGAAATCGCGGGATTGAAATACTGCAAGGGCGCGCGGGAGTTTGGCCGTTTTTGAGTGGGGAATTTTAACGTGGCTATCGGATGGGGAAAATCTTTCGAAGATCAGCTCGAGGAAGGGAATCAGCGCATCTCCGCAAACGAACGAGTGGCGAGGCTGCCCCCAGAGGCTCGCATCCGCATGCAAAGAGTGGACTCGCTGAAGCTGTCGCGGTCAAGAATGTTGGCACAACTGGAGCGGGCCACGCATAAAGCACACCGCGATGTTTTGATGAAAGGACTGCGTGCCATTGAAAAGGAGATTAAGGACGTATCCGCGGAGTGAATTGCCCATCATTAACGTGCCGTGATCTCAGGTGATACCTTAACTATTGCAGTCTGCGCTTGCCACTAATGCCCATCGGCCGGTTCTTAGCAGACAGTCCTTAATGTGAGTTACTAAGAAAATGACCATAGCTAAATCCGCCACGCGTGAGTATCACCCGGCAAAAATCCGGAGAGCCCCCCGTGCCCGCAAGGCTCCCGGAAAAGCATCGACAGTTAAGATTCCCAGGGATGCGCAGGGGGTTGAGCTAGATTTCGATGGTCAAATCGTCAAACTGACAAACCTTGATAAGTTATTCTGGTCCGAATTAGGTATCACAAAGCGTGATCTAATCCAATATTACGCCGACGTCGCGCACGCTCTGCTCCCTCATTTGCTGGACAGGGCAATGGTCATGAAGCGGTACCCGAATGGCGCGGCTGGTCCGTTCTTCTTTATGAAGCGCGCCCCAGAACCGCGACCGAGCTGGATTGAGATCTGTAGTATTGAACACTCGTCAGGAAACATCATCGATTTTCCGATGATTCAAGACGTTCCCTCATTGCTCTGGCTTATTAATCTTGGCTGCATCGACCTGAATCAGTGGTATGCGCGGTGCGACGATGTGGACCTGCCGGACTATCTGCACTTTGATTTAGACCCCGTTCCCGGAGCAGATTTTGAGAAGGTTGTGAAGGCCGCACTGTTTATCAGGGAAGCCCTGGAGTCACTCAAGATACCCTGTTATGCCAAGACTACTGGCTCCAAGGGAGTACATGTTTACGTTCCTATCGTACGTGGTCCGACTCAGAAACAGGTGTGGGGTTTTGCCAAGGGGTTCGCCCATGCACTCGCTGGGCAGGCGCCGGATTTATTGACAGCCGTCTATAAAGTTTCTAACAGACCTAAGGGAAGGGTGTTGGTCGACTACAACCAGAATTCGTGGGGACGGACCCTGGCCTCGATTTACTCAGTCAGACCGAGTTCTCGGGCTTCAGTTTCAACTCCGGTGACGTGGAGCGAGCTCGAACGGGGAATCAAGATCGAGGACTTCCGGATAGACAACGTGCCCGCGCGCATACGCCGGCTGGGTGACTTATGGAAGCCGCTAATTGCTAACCGTGGCCGCTTCAAACTTGAAGCTTACCTTTAAGGTTTTACCGGAGCGTCAAGTCACCGGGGATCACAAGCCGATGCCCTGTGGACGATGATTGAGGTAACACTTAAGAGGTCGGCAGGCAGACTGTTGAAGTGTTTTGTTACTTTAGACCGTTAAGTGTGAGAGGCGGACCTTCAAGTCCACGCGGAAAGGTTTGCTAGCAATGTCACAGGTAGACTGGCCATTGGCAACAGTCTGGACTATCGGCCATTCGACTCGCGTTGGTCCCGACTTCATCCACATTCTCAAGGAACATCAAATTCAGACGCT
The DNA here is from genome assembly GCA_013812905.1 of Pyrinomonadaceae bacterium. Lineage (GTDB taxonomy): Bacteria > Acidobacteriota > Blastocatellia > Pyrinomonadales > Pyrinomonadaceae > PSRF01. The sequence goes on along the minus strand of JACCSP010000093.1, from coordinate 7,702 downwards.
CATCGATGTTAGAAGCTTTCCTGGATCGCGACGATATCCCCAGTTCAATAGCCCTGATTTGTCCGCGTCTTTGGCTAGTGAGAGTATCAGCTATTATCATCTACCCTATCTAGGCGGGAGACGCCAGGCTTTGCCGGATTCCAAAAATATCGCATGGCGCGACGAGTCATTTCGAGGATTCGCCGATCACATGGAATCTGTGGAGTTCAAACAGGCAATTGAGGAGTTGAGTGAACTCGCACGCAAGAGTAGGACGGCGATTATGTGTGCAGAGGCGGTCTGGTGGCGTTGTCATCGCAGCCTGATAGCGGACTATTTGAAAGCATTAGGGGTGACAATTATCCATTTGAGTAATGCGAAGCAGTCGCAGATTCACCCCTACACAAGTGCTGCGCGAATCGTTCGGGGTCGACTGTCCTACAAAGGGTTATTCCCCGAAGAACCAGGTGAGCTCAGATCTTGAAGTAAGCTCAACTGCTCTTACTGCTGTGCCAGACTTTGGCCTTCTGACCCTTCTTGCGTCGCTTAACGCCCGTACGTGGAGGGACTTCCTTCGGATCGCCGGTGGCAGCTTTCTTGATGTCGCCGCCTTCATCTTCGGCGATCTCTGCTAGTGTTCGCCGGGTGAGAATAGACGCAGGCGCAACGTCAGTGACCTCTTCTTCCGTCGTGTAGTAATCCCGATGTTTGATCAAGAGCCACTGGCGCTCCCTGGTCCTCACAAGTACCCACGATCCTTTTAGCTTCTTACCCTTAAGGGAAAACTTTAACTCCCCCTTGCGAAGCGCGGTGGAGACCTCATCGGTATTCTCCGGTTTGTACGTTCCGTAGTCCCACACCATCACTGTGCCTCCACCATATTCACCCTCAGGAATCGCTCCTTCAAACTTTGCGTAGTCCACAGGGTGATCCTCAACCTGCATTGCGAGCCGCTTGACGGCCGGATCAAGAGAAGGTCCTTTAGGGACTGCCCACGACTTCAGCACGCCATCAACTTCGAGACGGAAGTCGTAATGTAACTGGGTTGCCCGGTGCTTCTGAACAACGAACATCCGCCCCGTCTTCGTGCGTTTTTCCTGTGGACCGGGTTCGGGAGTCTTATCGAACTTCCGTTTCTTTTTGTATTCACTGAGCGCCATGTCTTTCCAGATAAACTAAGGTGATTCCTGAGCTATTAAAATGCACTTAAATCACTATCTAATGAGTCTGGGCGGAGGCGGCGTCCACAGACGAAATCGCCTCCGGCTCAAACAGCTCAGTTTGCACCGGATCTAATCCCAGGACTTCCCGCACCCGAGCGAAACTTCTTCGGTGAATGGGCAACGCACCCAGTGCTTTAAGTGCGCGGCAATGCTCAGGTGTGGGATAACCCTTATGAGAAGCAAAGCCGTACCCCTCATAAGCCCTATCCTGCTCAAGCATGTAAGCATCGCGCGTGGTCTTCGCGATTATGGAAGCCGCGGCAATGCTAGCTGACAATGCATCTCCTCGGATGATCCCGCGCTGAGGCGCGGGGCAGTTTGGTATTCGGCGGGCATCAACAAGCACGAAATCGGGAGCGCAGCTTAGCCCGTGAAATGCTCGCTGCATAGCCAGTAAACCGGCGTGATAGATATTTAAACGATCGATTTCCTCGACTTCAGCAAACCCAAATGACCAACAGACAGCGTCGTGCTTGATCTGCTTTGCCATCTCTTCGCGGATTTCTCCGTCAAGAATTTTCTTGGAATCATTGAGCCCGCGGAGCTTGTAATTACGCGGCAGAATGACCGCTCCCGCAACAACAGGACCCGCCAGCGGTGCCATGCCTGCTTCGTCAACGCCGGCGACGTAACTGTAGCCTTCGGCCCAGAGCTCAATTTCAAATCGCAGAAGGAAGTGCAGGCGCTGGCCCTCAGAACGGTTACTCCGCCAACGCGCCCGAATGCGTTTAGCAAGGTACTGAGCTCCCTGCCGCGAATCCGTTTCGAGCGCCTCGATAAATCCTCGAGGCACTGGTCGCGCCCGATCGATAAATAGAGTTCTTAGTTCAGGAATAGGTTTTTGGAGGAGAGCTTCTAGTGAGAGCATTTTGAAACGGTATTCAAGCTACAAGGCAACCCAAGTTTGGGCCGGACTCGGCGTTTTTTTAGATTCCTGAAACGTCGGTGCTATTCTAAAACGAAAATCAGCATTGTGGCGAAGGTTAATTAGCACAAGTTGTTTTTTTGAACCCGCACCCTTATGGAAAACCCTTCTTCGACATTCTCACAAGATGAGCTCCCAACACGGGGATTTCGCCTGCTGGGACTCTTCCCGCTCGCTTTTTTTTTAGCTCAGGCGGTTCACTACTGGAGCATCAATGAACTGGGACACATGCTCTGGATGTGCAACATCGGAAACCTCGTGCTGGCTATCGGACTCTTTCTCAATAACCCACTTCTGATCCGGATGGCGGTTATCTGGATGGTTCCAGGTCTCATTGTGTGGTTACTGTACGTTGTGCAGGCTTGGGGGGTGTTTCTCTCTTCCACCTTGGCACACGTAGGCGGACTCATAGTAGGAATCTTCGCAATCAGACGAGTGGGAATGGATCGGGACGGGTGGCGCTACGCTCTAGGTTGGTATTTGCTCGTCCAATTTATGTCGCGGGTGTGGACGCCTGCTAACCTAAACGTCAATGTCGCCCACCACGTTGATGCAGGATGGCGGCAAACGTTCAATACCTACTGGAAGTTCTGGTTAGTGCTCACTCTTCTGACGGCAATAGTTCTATGGATTATTGGAACCGTGCTGCACAGGATTTGGCCGAACTAGCGAGGGGCGGTCAATTTTCAGTGTCACGCGAAAATCTAACTTCGATGATCGCCTCCGGACTTGGTTAAATTTGCTTGGTTTGCGTGTGAATGGTGTGGTAGCAGCAGTCGGCTCAGCTTCTCTTCTGCACTGGCACCTCTGCTAACTTCCGGCGCAGAACAGGCGCGGGTTTTTGAGCGGTCCTGTCCTGACTGGCGGAACCAGGACCATCAAAAATGTAACTATCACGAGCCCGGACAGCCAGATTGGGTTGATTTACGCGCACTCGAACCTGCCGGCGTTGACCTTGTTGCGGTGGTCTCTTCGGATAAAAGCCAAGGCTGTACTGCCGCCGAAGTTCTTCCGCAACATTACTGAAAGCAATGGCTAGATTGCTCGTCGAATCAGCTTGAAACTGTCTCGCACCGGTCCTTTCGGCGAGGTCCCGCAGATAGCGATTGGCTTGCTCGTAGTCAGTTCGGCTTGAGCCTATTCCACCGCCGCCACCGCCTGAACGGCCTCCCCGGCCACCGCCCATCCCACCTAGAATCTGAATCAGAATATCGACAGGTGAGGTCGGCGCCCGTCGCGTGCCGGGCCAGGTCGAACCGCCACTATTCACATCGGAGTAAGTATCGTACTGCACTGGATAGATTAGGGCGTCGGCTTCTTCTGCGTCGCGAACATTGCTGGCATAGGATGCGCGGCGGCTGGTTGTATCCACTCCATCCGTGAACAAAACCACAGCCTTTCTGCCTGACTCTCGATTCAGCCGCTGATTGATCACGAGGTCAACTGCATCGTACAACTTCGTGCCGTCTCCTGTTCGCGTACGGCGAATAGCATCGCGAAGTCTGCCTCGATCACCGGTGAACTCAGTCAGAATCTTTACGTCGTCGTCAAATGATACGACCATTACTTGATCGTCCGGACGCAACTGATTTACAAAGGTAATAGCGGCGTCCTGAATTTCCTGGATCCTGAATCGAGTTGAACCGCTCGTATCGATCATCAAAACCACGGAAAACGGTTTGTCGACTGACGCAAAAAAGGCTACCTGCTGTTCCAACCCATCCTCCCAAAGGCGAAAATCCTCCCTGACAAGGTTGGGAACGTATCTGCCGTTGCGATCCGTAACGCTCACCGGGAGTGTAACGAGGGTGGTTTCGACTCGAATTACGTCGCCTGCCTCAACCTCTTCGGGTCCGCTATTGATTGCTGGAGACTGTACGCCCGGTTGGCCTGCGGTCGTGACCGTTCCCCCAAGCACAGGTGCTCGAGAGGGAGTCGAGGCGTTCGGCGCCGAAGGCGTAGGATTCTGTCCTACGCGGCGCTGCCGCGTCTGGGCTGTCAGAGGATTGACGCCAGCGGTCATGAATAGGGAAAGGAAAAATAAGCAAGCAAAAGACTTCTTCATGGGTTAAAACTCCTGTAAGTGCTCTTAATGGCACCACCCTTTGATGCCCAGGCTTGGTAATAGATGCTTGGCGATGGTATGGGGAGGGAGAGATGAGATGTGCTTAGGGTACGCCGAAGGTCAGGCTTCCGCAAGTGATTGCCTGGGTCTTGGAAAGAATTGGCGAACCTCCCAGCCTCCGTAAAATCGGGCCTCAATTCAAACGAGGTCTGAGGGCGTTCCAGATGAAGGGCAGCGTCCCCCAAGTCTGGCCGCGATGCTGCGGGCGAAAAGCGAAGAGGACTATCCGTCCCTTTCCCAGAGAAACTTCGGCGAGTGCGATTTGACCATTCAATTTACCCTCGCCGAGCAGCCAGCCGGAGCGCAGTAAATTTTCTTTTGCGTAACGGGCAATAACCCGGACGCTGGAGTCGGTCGCCTCAAACGCCGAGCTATTGATGAAGTAAGCATCAACCTTGCGGGCCAGCCCACGGGCGAGAGCCTGGGTGTTATCCACGTCGAGCGAAAGCACAGAACCGGGACAATAAAAGTCCGAAGATTGGAGTCCTTGAAGGGCGTTCCGCAACGGTAGATTGAACTGTTTCAGCGGTAACTCACACGCTGCATCAAAGCAGATTAGCGTGCCTCCCGCTTCCACGAATCCCTTAAGCTTTGCCACACCTGCAGCCGAAATACCTCCAGTGAATTCCTCGGGATAAGTTCCGGGAAGATTGCCCTCGATGATCTCGCGGGCACGCTGAGACGGCAGAATAATGGCCTCATATTTTGCCGAGAGATCCTCTTGCCGCAGGGCGGCATCATGCACAGAGTTGTAAGGAACGTTGAAGCTGTCGAAGATATAGCGCGTCCAACCCTCGTCCATGTTTGAAGTCCAGGACTTGTAGATCCCAATGCTCATGGAACCTTGGGACTGTCCCAGCGGGTTCACAATCGGAGAGGTGTCTGCGGCCTTCAACGGGAGTGCCAGGTCTTTACGAACTTCGTTGGCATTGCGCACAATTGACAGCCGCCGATCATTGGCGGCTTCCTGAATAGCCGTGACTGCCGGCGCATCGACACCTAATTGCATGGAGAGAGTCCATCCTGCCACATCATAGGGACGCTCTGCTTCACCCTGCGAGTTAGTCCGATTTGGATAGATCTGGGGCTCCAGCAAAGCCAAAACATTTCGTCTCTGTGGCTGGCCTAGAAACACGATGTAACTATTGGTGGGCACCTCGTGAAACCCCGACCCGTGGGCAATGATCCTTTGGTAACTTCCCAGCTTATCGGTCGCAGCGTTTATGCGCTGCAGAACTTGCGGTCCGTAGGCAGCATGCAACTCTCGATCGAGCCGGTGAACCTCAATACCCTGCTCGACTAAGACGCCCACCAACTTTGCCACTGACTCATCCCGACCCTGGCCAGCAGGAATTAGATAAGCAATTGGCTCATCAGGCATTGCGGGCGCAGTCGTACTTTGGCGGGCCAACTCATAAAAGTTTCTTAGATACTCAGCGCGGAATTTTGCAGCCATTCCGAGCACGGCGCGCGTAGCAATCAATTCCATGTTCATAATGTCTCGCGGCCGCCATTCGCCGCCGGGCCAAGGATCGGGAAAGTTCGTGGTTGCTTCGAGGGCATTTCGCATACCCCGTGAAGCTGAACGCGCTAGCTGCTCGCGGGTTACCGTCGTCGGAGTCATTAGCTTAGCACTGGCTGCCTCGGAGAGAATGCCGACGGAATTATGAAAGTAAGGGGCGGTACGAAAACCACCATGCCACCACGTGTCATAAGTCGAGTTTGTAATGACGCCCTTGGTACCTGCAGCCTGCAAGTCGGCAGCGATCTTATGACCTAGCAGGCCCACTTGCCGCAAAAGCAACGGCGAAATATTCGGATTCGCGGGATCGAAAAACGGAGGGATGAAGAATCGCGATCCATCGGGCCCCTGCTGGTGGATGTCGTAGACAATCTGCGGAAACCACTCCTTCCAAAACATGCGCGTTATGGCTTGCGTCTCTTTCAGGTTGAGCATAAACCAATCGCGATTGTTATCGTGTCCCGCATAGTGATGATAGAGTTCGGGCGGCTCTTTGCCCTCGAACGCGGTCCCCACCGTCTTGCGGTACCAATTAACAACAATATCGATACCATCCGGGTTGGAAGAGGGAATTAGTATCAAAATTGTGTTTTGAAGTATCTCCCGAGTCTCACCGTCCTGGGCGCTTGCCAGCTCAAAAGCGAGTTGCATGGCCATCTGGGAGGCTATAATTTCGGTCGAATGGATGGAGCATGAGACGGCGACGACCACTTTACCGTCGCGGATCAGGCGATCGCGCTCGGCCGCACCCGCTACGTTGCGGGGATCCGCCAGCTTCTGCTGAATCCCTTTGTACCGGTTGAGCGCAAGTATGTTTTCACGGCTGCTGATCAAGGCTGCAATGATGGGACGCTCAAGAGTCGACTGGCCGATCGTCTGGACAGACACGCGGTCAGAAGCCTTGTCCAATCCTGCGAAATAGTCTGTAATTTGTTTCCAGTCGGCAATCGTACGATCATCACCAGGTGTGAAACCGAGCACCGAGCGTGGCGACGAAATTGCTATTCGCCCCGCCGCAGGTCTCTGGGCATAAACCAGGATCGCCGGGCTGGAAGCAAGTCCAAAGAGGGAGAGAGCGAGACACGCCCTGCGCAGCCGCTGATGAAACATTCTGAAAACCCCTCGCAAGAGTTGTTCAATGAGAGTATCGCGACCTCGAGGTCGAATACGGCCGAGTCTAGCATACCCGGGTGGCTCAGCATCGCAGGGCGGCTGCACTATTGGTGGTCTCTATTTGTTGCCGGCGCACTCTTGGTTGTCTTGGGGATCCCGGTACTGTTTGTGTCATGGTTGGCGGGAAAACCTGAGCTGGTTTATCCATGGGCGCTCTTTGGTGCACGCAATTGGCTGCGATTGAGTGGCATGAAGGTCTCTGTGAAGGGCGCCGAATTTCTCGATCCGAAGCAGACTTATGTGTTCATAGCGAATCACCGATCTTATCTTGATACGGCTACACTTTTTGCCTACACCGGAAGGCGAATCGGACTGCTGGCGAAGAAGGAGCTACTGAAGGTGCCGATTCTGGGATACGGTATGGGCTTCGTGAACATCATGGCTATCGACCGGTCGAATCGAGAACGTGCGCTTGAAACCACTACTGCGGCAACCGAGAGAATCCGATCAGGAATCTCGTTCGGGGTTTTTGCGGAAGGTACGCGGGCGAAGCCTGGTCAGTTTCTGCCCTTCAAAAAAGGCGCATTCTACATGGCTGTCCAGGCGGGTGTTCCTATCGTGCCGGTCGCGATCAAGAACACTGATGTCTTAATGGGCAAGGGAACCGGCCAATCGAAGCCGGGCACAATCGAGTTTGAGCTACTTCCACCGGTAGCTACAGCCGGGCTTTCATCTGACGAAGAGGTACAGGCTCTGGTTAAGCAGATCCATACAGCGATCGCTCGGAAGTTACGAGTGCCCAAATCAAAGTAAAG
>JACCSP010000045.1 GCA_013812905.1 Pyrinomonadaceae bacterium | reverse complement strand
CGTGGGCCGATGACAATATAAACGCCTACCAGCGTAACAATGGCTATAATGATGATACGTTGAAGGAGGTTCTTTTTCTTCATTGCAAACGACACTTGGAAAACTACCGTATTAAGAAGCGAACTACTTCTTCTCTTCCTCATCGATGCCCGCTACAGCAGACCTCGCAATTTCGAGAATCGACTTGTCAGCGCTTCGGATCAGGAAGCTAGTATCGCGAACAGTGGTAATGGTTCCAATCACTCCGCCGGTGGTCACGATTCGATCGCCTGCTTTCAGTTGAGATATGGTCTCCTGCAGCTGGCGCTGTCGCTTCTGCTGCGGTCTAATTAGGAGCATGTAGAACACGGCTATGATGAGCAGCATAGGCAGCAAACCACCCAGCGCTCCCAGGCCGCCTTGAAAGAACATGAGAATGTTTATCATTTAACCGTCTTCTGATTGAGATAGGGCGAACGTAGCTATTTATTATACAGATTCTACAGAGTCTAACGTGTCGATGGTTCACGCGCGCTGAGCGCTTTCATTCCCCGGATGCTGTCAGGCGCTCTATGAAGTTTCGTCGAAATTCTGGGAAATCGCCAGACCGGATAGATTGCCTTACGCCTCGCATGGTGTCAAGGAAGAAGGCCAGATTGTGGTGGGTCAGCAAGATACCTCCCAGCATCTCTCCCGTTTGGTGAAGGTGCCGGAGGTATGCTCGCGAATGTCTTCGGCACACCGAGCACAAGCAGGATTCGTCCAAAGGCCGCTGGTCCTCTGTCCATTGCGCATTCTTTACGTTCAACTTTCCCCGCGAAGTAAACGCCTGCCCCGTGCGACCGTTTCGCGTAGGCAACACACAGTCAAACATATCAACGCCTTGGGCCACCGCTTCAATCAAGTCCTCCGGGGTCCCAACTCCCATCAGGTAGCGAGGACGATTGGGTGGCATGAGGGGAACAATCTCGTCAATCACTTCCCACATGACAGGCTTCTCTTCGCCAACGCTGAGCCCGCCAATCGCATAACCATCGAAACCAATTTCCACTGTGCGTTCCAGGCTTTCGCGCCTGAGATCGCGATGGGCGGCCCCCTGAACAATGCCAAAAAGCGCCTGCGCTCCGGTCAACTCCTCAGAAAGCGCGGGTATCGCGGGGGCTGCAACGGGGCAGTGCGGGCTGCCCAGCCGAGTATCCTCAGGGTGAGTGGTTCCAATGGAACCCATGTCGGATCCCTCCAGTTGCAACTCATCAAACTTCTGTCGCGAACGTTTCGCCCACCGCGCCGTTAACCCTAAGCTAACTCGCGCCTGATCGTAAGTCGCTTTGCCTGGCGCACACTCGTCAAACACCATGACTATATCTGATCCCAGCGCGGCTTGAACTTCCATTGACACTTCCGGTGACAAGAATCGCAGACTGCCATCTATTTGGGATCGAAACTCAGTCCCTTCTTCGCTAATCTTCCTTAACGCTCCGAGACTCCAAACCTGAAATCCACCGGAATCCGTGAGTAGCGCCCGCGGCCATCCAATGAATTTATGCAATCCGCCTCCAGCTCGGATTACGTCGACCCCGGGGCGCAACCAGAGATGATAGGTATTTCCGAGAATGATTCGGGCATCAAGCTCTTCAAGGGCCTCAAAGCGGGTGGCCTTCACCGTACCGACGGTGCCGACAGGCATGAATACAGGTGTTTCGATGATGCCGCGTCGCGTGGTAAGTATTCCGGCGCGAGCATCGCCGTCGCGCGCAACTACGTCAAAAGTAATAGGCGGCTTGGTTAACATGGGAATGACCCGCGTGTCGACCGCTCATCTCCTCTTGCGCTGCTTATGCTTCTCAACAATGCGCAACGGAGTCGCGAAGAAATCAAACTGTTCCCGCAGACGATTCTGGAGATACCGCAGGTAGGAAAAATGTAAGCGTCCCTTGCCGCCGGAGGTGAACACCACAAACGTCGGCGGCCGCACGCTGGCTTGCGTCATGTATTGCACGTGCAATCTCGAGACCCCGCCTTTGACTGGAGCCGGCGCACTACCCCCCCTTGGCTGTGAAACCGCATCTTCAAAAAATGCATTGAGCTGCGAAGTGGTCACGCGTCTATTGCGCGCTTCATTAGCGCGAATCGCAAGGGGCAAGAGTTTCTCCACGCGTTGACTCGTCAGCGCGGAAACCATAATCATCGGAGCGAAGTCGAGAAACTTCATCCGTTCTCGAACGTTTCTTTCAAACTGCGAAGAGGTGCTTGTTTCCTTGTTCTTAACTGCATCCCACTTATTACAGGCAAGGATGATGGAGCAGCCGGCGTCGTGGGCGTAACCCGCGATGTGCGCATCTAGCGCTGTGACTCCCTCTTCGGCGTCAACAATGACGATTGCTACATCGGCACGCTTCAAACTCTTCATGGCCATCACCACGGAAAGTTTCTCCGCCATCTCAGCCACTTTTCCTTTGCGGCGAATGCCCGCAGTATCCACCAGGCGAAACAGTTGATCCGGAGTTTTCAAAAGCGTGTCGGTAGCGTCGCGAGTCGTGCCTGCAAACGGGGAAACGAGCGCGCGCTCCTCACCCAGCAGGCTATTTAGAATAGAAGACTTGCCCACGTTGGGACGGCCTACAATCGCCAGCCGAAGCTCGCGCTTGTGTGCAGCGACGGCACCTTCACCTGTGTCCGGTGCTCTTTCGAGTCCTTTAATCAACTCATCGAGTAGCTCGCCTAATCCGATTCCCTGCTCCGCTGAAACGGGAAACACTTCTTCAAAACCAAACTTGTAGAACTCCGAAGTTGTTGCTTCTACTGGCGCTGATTCTGATTTGTTCGCCGCTACTAACACTCGCTTGCCGGATGCGCGCAGCAGCTTCGCCAAGTCTTCATCGTGCGTGGTTAAACCTTGTCGCGCATCAACTACCCAGATCAAGGCCTGCGCATCCTCAATCGCGAAGCCTGCCTGTTTGAAAATGTTTGCCGGAAGGACCGCATCGTCCTCCGGCACGATTCCGCCGGTGTCAACAATCGCAAAGCGCTGACCTGCCCACTCCACTTCACCAAAGATCCGATCGCGTGTAATCCCAGGCTCATCGCCGACAATCGACCGGCGCTGACCGATTAGCCGGTTAAAGAGCGTGGACTTGCCGACATTCGGTTGCCCTACAACCGCCACCAGCGGTAGCGCACCCTCACTTACCTCAGCCTTTGCGTTAAACCTTGCCACCGTTTTCATCGCATCAATATCCCCTTTAATTGTTCACAGTCTCGCGGTCAGCCCTCCGGGAACCGAGGTACGGTGCGCGCCTGGTAACCACTCTGAGTAGCCGCTCTACAAATCTGCCATCACAATAGTTCTGACTAACGGCTTGCGAAACATAAACGATGAGAGTAACACTTCTGCGCCTTTTGCCTTACCAACATTCCAAATGTTTGAAACTTATTCGCGCGATGCCCCGTCGAGCGGCAAGGCCCTTCACCGCTTGCTGGTTAATCGCGTCTTGGTTGCTAGTCTGCGGCGCTGAGAACGGTATTCCTTTCCCGAGGAATTTTGTGACGCCGAAGTTTATTGAGGCCGAAGTTTATTGACTCCTTAACAAATCGTCGGGTATAAGCCTGATTTACCAGAGCGGGGCCAGATCTAGTTCGCGAATACCAATCTTTGAAGATATAGAAGATAAACAAGGAGCAGCATAATGGCTGACACTACTAACTTTGGTCTGTCCAAGATTGGACAGATTGCTGTAAACGCACACGATCTCGATCGAGCAGTCGATTTCTATCGGGACCTGCTGGGAATGAAACACCTTTTCTCGGTACCATCTAAGATGGCCTTCTTCGATTGCGATGGCCTCAGACTCATGCTCTCGCTTCCTGAAAAGCCGGAGTTTGATCATCCCAGCTCGATCCTCTACTTCAAAGTGGACAACATTCAGCAAGCCGCGCAAACTCTTACCGACCGCGGGGTTCAATTTGAGGAACAACCCCTGTTCGTCGCGAATATGGGTGCATATGATCTGTGGATGGCTTTCTTTCGCGACTCGGAGAATAATTTGCTGGCCATGATGAGCGAAGTTGCACATTGATATTGAATGCCTGCCCTCGCGCTCATTGATTGAAAGGACACCTATGAAGAACATCACTATTCGTTACTGTCCGGTTTGACCCATAAAGAACCTGATAGCCGCCC
>JACCSP010000044.1 GCA_013812905.1 Pyrinomonadaceae bacterium | reverse complement strand
CATTTGGGCCACCTGGCGCGAAAAAATTCCTAACTGGTCTCCCCAACACCCGGCAAACAATTCCATCGCATATCTGAGGCGTTTGGCCGCAATCCGCATTTCGTGCAGAGGTTTAACTTTCTGTGGTTCATATAAACTGGGACTTAATGCTTCCAGTTCCTTCAGGCGTTTAATAAGAGTCGATCTGGCAAACACCTTATAGCTGGGGTCACTCTTCACGGTGGTGCCGGATGTAGAAGTTTTGGTAGCGGTCTGAGGAACAATTGCATCCTCGACCGCCTGACGAAAATTGCGCTTAAGTTGGGAAAGCTTCTTATAATTCAAAGCTTGCACCAGCTCTTTTCGCGCTGGATCCAGTTGGGTCTTTTGATCGTCGATAATCCGTTGCAAACCAGACGAAACCTCCGAACTTGCTTTTTTCTGCAATTTCTCAAGAGCGATGATTGCCACATCGTGGTCGCGTACAACTCCCAGTTTGTCAGCGATTTCTTTGAGTAGCTTTGTCGAAGGGGCGATTTTTGTCTTACGCAAGTGAGGCGCAAAGTCTCTAATGGCGCTGCGCAAGCGACGCGAGGCGACCCGCATGTCGTGAACACCCTCCGGGTCTTTGAAATCAAGCGCATCTTTGCGCAAGAGACACATCTCCTCGAGCCTGGGTCCCAGCACCAGCGGCACGGCCTCGGTCGCGGCCCCATCGCAATCAATACCTGTAATCTTCTTAGCTTTAGCCATACGCGGTTATCCGCGAATCGATTTCGCGTTCATAATGTTGAGTGACAAATTGCAATTGAAAGCTTCCTCGAACAGTGGGCGTCTGCTCTCGGCCTCAATCATTTCTTTTTCGCAATCGACATCACTCTGCACCGTTATCTTCACCACGTCGCCTTCCACAACGCATTCAAGGTCACGCACGCGGCTTTCATGACTTCTGTCCAATGCGTCGGCAAGTCGCAAAATGGCACCGAGGCGGCCCACCGAGTCGCGATCGGCGGTATTGAGCGCGGCAAAATCCGGATGTCGCTCTTTGGGGGGAGAACCGCGGTGATAACGGGCAATATTCGCGATCACTGCCCGCTCACCTTCAGCGAAGCCGGTCAACTCAGAGTTCTTTATCAGATACAGGGCATGTTTATGATGAGACCCGTGGGCGATGTGATAGCCAATGTCGTGAAGCAGCGCCGCCGCCGATAACAGAGTGCGCTGGTGGCGAGACATCTCTTCACTTGGCGCGAGGCTATCAAAGATCTTCTCAGCCAAACGAGCGACCTGGAGGGAATGAGCTTCTTCATAGCCAAAACGCCGTCCGACGGCGTGAACGCTGCGCATTTTGGGATCAGCAAAGTGCGATACGGGCGGTCGCGATTCAGCTTCCAATTCCCTGAGTCGATCGATGATGACGCCTTCGCGCAACGCCCATTCGCAAGTTAGCAGGGAGTTGAGCCGTAAGGCACGCATCGCTCCTTCAAGTATTTGACCACCGGCGACAATGATCTCTGATCGCTGCGCACTGACTCCCTCCAATCTCTTGCGCTCAGCAACCGGGAGGCTGGCAAGGCTTACGTTGAGTCGCACGAGCAGTCCGAAGGATATGTCAAACTCCGAGGGTTGCGCCGGTTGGTTTTTTCGTTGTGAGCCACTCTCAAGGCGCGAACGGAGCGCCGCGCCTAACGCGAGAATGGTCCCGGATGTGCCGGTGGCTTGCTGCCACGTTGCATTGCGCAATTCGCGCGCCGGGCGCTCGAATGCGGCTTGAACTTGATGACGCAGATCACCCAGTTCTTTAGCTTTTGGGGGATCGGACTTCAGGAATTTCTCAGTCAGACCAATGGCACCCAGGTCTACAGAAAAGAGCGCGAGCGGCACTCCCTCACGAAATACGGAAATTTCAGTCGAACCGCCACCGATATCAAGGTTCAGGTTGGTGGTTCCAGTGATCGAACAGCTCTGACTCGCCGCCAGTCCTATCAGCCTCGCCTCTTCGACTCCGGAAAGGACCTCGACTTTAATTCCGGTCTTCTGTTCGACTTCCCTGACAAACTGAGAAGAGTTGTTCGCCTCGCGCACCGAAGCGGTGGCTGTAGCGATTATGCTCTCGGCACCGCGGGCCTCGGCAATCGAGCGCAATCGCTGTAGACACTCCACAGCGCGGTCGATGGCGGCGCGGCTAATATGGCCCCTGCGCAGCGTTTGGTGACCAAGTCTGACAAACTCTTTCTCACGAGTTATGACAGCGAATGAATCGCTAGCAGCCGCGTCAACGACTACCAGCTTGATGGAATTGGAACCAATGTCGATTGCTGCAAGTTTCAAGTTTAGCCGCCTGGTTCCGTCTGTGGGGAGCCTTAACCAGTTGAACGAATTATTCTGAAAGCGTTGGCTTTGCCCTAAAAGTCATCGGACGCGGCAGCTTCTTTGGGCTGCGAACCGACAAGCTTCAAGAAATGAAGAGTAGCTCAACTCACAGAACCGCTTGGGGTAGCCAGCGGATGCTAAGCTCAATCAACGCGTCGTAGATGTTTTGTGCGTACCAATCTAAATTAATTAACGCTAACTGTTAATCTTGAGCTTAGCATCCGCCTGCTACCGCAAGCGGATCTGTGCATTGACAGATTTCTACGAACTTGTGCTGCGATACCATCCAGATCGCGGTCCCGCTGGCAACAGACTCCGCTGCCGCGTTCACGAAACTGCACATATGTCATGTTTGAGAACTCGAGGCTATCGCAAGTGGCATTTCGTTGGAATGGTCCCTTTCGATTACACGCGTTACCGCGCGCCTCAACGAAGCGGCCACCCGTCGCACAGAAGTCGAGGCGTCGAGGACTTGAAAACCATACTCCTGAGTCATGCGGTCAAATACCTTTAGCATTCGTGTTTGGTATTCAATAAAGCTGTCGTAAAAATCCTGCCCGAGGTGAACGTCCATGCCCGATTCCCAATAGTCAAACCCGCGGCCGGACGTAAGCACCCGTTCGATGAGTTCTTGCGCGCTATTGATCCTGAGGTAAAAAACAGCATCAGGAATCAAGGCAATTTGATAGATCGAGCGTATCCAGGGCGCATCAATCCCGCGCACCTCGGCACGCGCCATTGCCGAATAGATGTACCTATCAGTGAGCACGATAAAACCGGATCTCAAGGCGGGCAGAATCTCGTTCTCGAGTCGATCGACGAAATCCGTGGCGTAGAACAACTGTAGTGTCAGCCGTCCTAGGGTGTGCCCGGTCTTGGCCTCTTTAATTCCGCGTCCGGCAAGAACTGATCTGGTCATTCCCGTGTCGAGAACCGCATGGCCTCGGGACTCGAGCCAAGTTCGCAGCAGCGCGATCTGGGTTGATCGTCCAACACCATCGGTCCCTTCGATCACGATCAGTTTGCCACTGTATTCCTCATCCTCAGTATGCGGGGGTGGCGTGCCGTAGAACAGTTGTTTATTAATGGGATTTGAACCGCCTGTTGTCGAGATGACTCTTGATGAGTTGCCGAACTTCCCGCTGTTGCTGTTCGATCGAACGCGTGGCATCGATCTGAGTTAACCCAAATTCACTAACCATGCGATCGTATTCACCTAAGATTTTGCCCTGGAAGAGCGTGAAACTTTCTTCAGGGTTCTCTGACCAACCCATATCAAGACCCGCCTCGTAATACTTTAAATCGGGCCTGCCGGAAACTATGCGATCAATAGCAACGTCGAGTGGTGCGCGAAAAAAGAAGGAGATTGTGGGCTTCACGGCAAACTTGTAAACTTCCCGAACCCACGCCGGATCGCAGCCGCGCGCGACGTCGCGTGCGAAAGCAGTATAGATATAACGGTCCGCTAGCACTATCGCCCCCGCTTTCAAAGGGGGGATGATGTCGCGCTCGGTGCGGTCTGCAAAATCCGTGGCGTGAAGAAGGGAAAAGGTCGCCGGGGTAAAAAGATGTCGTTTCTTGGCTCGTTTAGTCGTATCCTTGACCAGTGGGGATGAGTTCCACTCAGAGAAAAAGACAGGATAACCTTCGGCTTTTAGCCACTGGTAGAGCAACATGAGCTGGGTCGACTTGCCACTGCCATCCGTGCCCTCGACCACAAAGAGCTTGCCAGGGAAACGATGTCGACCGTAGGGAATCATAGTGGCATTCTGACTCAACGATGTTACGCGAATGTGAACGGACCACGGAGGTGAACAGAGCTCATGAAGACACTGCTCCTGCTCAGACACGCGAAGTCTAGTTGGAAAGATTCCTCTCTTCCGGACTTTGAACGACCTCTCAACGACCGTGGGCGAAAAGCGGCCGAACTGCTTGGGAAATTAATAGCGAAGCAAAATATTAGCATAGATCTGGTGATCAGCTCCCCGGCGGTACGCGCTCGACAGACGATTGATCTGGTCCTGCGTGCTGCCCGGCGCTCACCTGAACTGCGTTTTGACCAGCGTGTCTACGAAGCAAGCCCAAGCTGTTTGCTCGAAATTACATCGCAAATTGAGGACGACCGGCAATGTGTCTTACTTGTTGGTCATAATCCCGGAATGGAGGAGCTGCTGGCTCTGTTGGTGGGTGTCGAGCAGCACATGCCTACGGCCTCGCTCGCAAAGGTGTCGCTGAGCACAAAAAAATGGGACAAGATCCTGACAGAGAAGGGTGTCCTGGAGTCATTCGTAAAAGCAAAAGATCTGGGGGCTGGGGAAGTTGGTCGCCGGTAGGGCAATCGTTCGCATGCTACCGGAGTAGGTCGGTACCGAGGGAGTGTAAACCCAAGGACCTACGGTAATTTGTTGGTTCCAGGAATTCTGGATCTTGAATTGTTAATTTCAAAGTTGAGTTCGAGCCTAACGGACACTGGGAGGTCAGATGCAGTCACGCACAATCATCGTCGGTGACATTCATGGCTGTTACGATGAGCTAATGGACTTGTTGAATCAGATAGACTTCGGCGGGAGTGACCGTATCGTGTCGGTCGGCGATCTGGTCACGAAAGGACCGAAAAACCGCGAAGTGCTGGAGCTTTTTATGACAGACTCACGATTCGACACCGTGATCGGAAATCACGATCTGGCCTTGCGCCTTTTCTGGAGTGGAGAAGAAGTTGAACTCAAGTCTTCGCAGAAGGAAACGCACAAGGAACTAAAGGAGGACCAACATCGCTTCATGCCGTATCTCAACTCCCTGCCATTTATGATTGACTTGGGAAGTCATGTGGTGGTGCATGCCGGCTTGCGTCCGCACGTGGAATTGCATTCTCAAACCACCGAAGATCTAACTCAACTACGAACATTGGGAGAAGATCGCGAGAGTAAAGACGGTACGCCTTGGTACGAGGTTTACGAGGGCGAAAAGTTCGCGTTGTTCGGCCACTGGCCAGCCCCGGAACCCCGGCGCGGAAAAATGGCGCTCGGTCTGGATACTGGCTGCGTTTACGGTCATCACCTGACCGCCTACACCATCGAAACGGGGGAGTTGAACTTTGTCCCAGCTCGCCTTGCTTACGCTTCTTCCTGAGAGAGGTGAAATGCGATGACTCAAGTACTGGTCCTCTATTACAGCATGTATGGTCATGTCGAGACCCTCGCAAACGCGATTGCAGAAGGTGCTCGCGGCGTGGCGGACGCTAAGGTGTCCATTAAGCGCGTGCCTGAATTGATGCCGGAAGGTTTGGCTCGCAAGGCCGGAGCAAAGCTGGAGCAGGAGGCGCCAATCGCTACCGTCGATGAACTGCCAAATTATGACGCGATCCTCTTCGGCACTCCGACGCGCTTCGGCAACATGTGTGCGCAAATGCGGAACTTTTTGGATCAGACGGGAGGCCTGTGGATGAAAGGTTCTCTGGTCGGAAAGGTGGGCGGCGTTTTTACCTCGACTGCGACGCAGCATGGCGGCCAAGAAACGACGCTTATCAGCTTTCACATCACCCTGCTTCATCAGGGCATGGTGATTGTCGGAGTGCCTTATGCGGAACAGGGCCTGATGAAAATGGACGAGATTACCGGCGGTACTCCCTATGGGGCTTCCACTATGGCGGGCGGGGATGGATCGCGCCAGCCCAGTGAAAACGAACTGGCCATCGCGCGTTTTCAGGGCCGGCACACGACCGAAATTGCGAAGAAGCTAGCTGCGAACTAACCAGACCGAAGATCAAAACACGATCCACGAAATCGCACGGATGACACTCACAGGGTTCCGTGTTGATCGGTGGAATTTTGTGGATCGTTACGTTGTCGAACTAACTAAGGGCCTACTGAAGAAAAGAGAGCTTTCTTTTGAACGCGCTCTTCTGATGGCGATGATTACTTTACGATTCGAGCAACCTTAGTTATTGCCCAATGGGAGGATCGTTGATCCCAGCTGGTTGGGTCTCATTGACGTGGATGGTGTTGGTTTCTGAGTCCATGTAGAAGTGGTTCCTTCCCGTTGCGCCTACACCTTCGGATACCTGTGGGTCGGCATTAATGGCGAACCCGGCCTGCTGGGTTGTTGATTTCGGGATCACTCTCAAGGTATAAACGTACCCGTCGACGACCGGTGTCGCGCCCGCGAAGCGGGTGTCTAGCAAATTCTCTTTCAGCATTTCATCAAAACTGCCAAAACTGCTGCGCTGGTGTGAGTTGTAATAAAGCATCTGCTGCTCGGCGACAGTTCTGAGAGTCTTGATGGCCGCGGCCTCATTAGCGGAGCGAACAGCGGCTCGCCATCCCGTCACACCCACAGCGATCAAAATGCCAATTATGGCAATCACGATCATTAGTTCGATAAGCGAAAAACCTCGCTCACGATTGCGATTTGTATTCGATTTCATGGTGATCCTCGCCATCATTACACGTCTCAACCGATCTTAGGTTCCGGGATTCCTTTTTATGCGCCAGAGAGCGCACATTGTTGAGGAACCGGGGTAGTTTACTACAAGGAAGCGACAGCCGTCACTTCGCCATCGAAAGAAGAGTTTGTGAGCACAACCCGACTGTTAAGCGGCTTTAGCAAGAGTCCTCCAGTGCGCAGTCGATGGATGAGCGATAGCCAGTTGAGACTATACAGACCGCGGAATGATATAGGCAGCGTGAAATTTCAAAAGGCCGGGGTAATTAGCAGGTGCAGGAAATTCTGCGCGTTGGGGAAATTTGCCGGTTGGGAAGGTGGGCAAAGCGCAGCGCGCCCCCGCTTCAGCGCAGCGTCACCAACCTTAATTTTCTTTCAAGACTAAACTGGACCGAGCCTGCATAGGCAATCAGCGGTTTTTTCTAGCGAAAGACGACGGCATGGAGCGGGCGCGCTGCGCTTATCCCTCCCACATGCAAATTTCCGGGGCTTGAGTGATCTGGGATCGTTGACTGAGCTTACCAACACAGGCGTTCCAAGCGTGGAGTAGCACTATCCGCTCGCTTATCGCTCCTCGGCGTCTCTAACTGAGTGTATTCCTTCCCACAGTCAGATTGCGCTAGTCCCACTGAAGATCCTCGTTGTTAAGTCGGGCAACAGCGGACTGTACGTTCACCAATAACCTAACTTTGACGTGCTTGAGTCAACTTTAGCATGTAGAATAAATGCAGAGTTCTGGAGCCGATGAAACAATAGTGATGAGACGTCTACAACCAGTTGACGGGCCGGGCCCGTTAGTAGCCTCCGAAGCCGTCGATAGAATCGAGAGGCTGCAGCGAGCAGTCGAGACGGTAATAAAAGGTAAACCGGAACCCGTTCGCCTGGCCATTGTTACTTTGATTGCCGGGGGCCACCTGCTGGTTGAAGACGTTCCCGGCGTGGGTAAAACTACCTTGGCTCAGGCTCTTGCTCGAGCCCTTGACTGCAGTTTTCAACGCATACAATTTACTTCCGACCTGCTCCCTTCAGACGTCATCGGGCTATCGATTTATAAACAGCATTCAGGCGTATTCGAATGGAAACCGGGTCCGGTTTTCGCAAATGTCGTTTTGGCCGACGAAATTAACAGAACGACACCGAAAACTCAGTCGGCGCTTCTGGAGGCAATGGCCGAAAGGCAGGTCACGGTGGAGGGAGTAACCCATCCGTTGCCTGGGCCTTTTATGGTGGTGGCAACGCAAAACCCGATCGAGCATCACGGAACATATCCACTGCCGGAATCTCAGCTCGATCGCTTTATGCTGCGGCTGAGAATAGGTTATCCCGATCTGCGAGACGAGAAACAAATCCTTCGCGACCGCGAGCGCGCCGATCCGCTAAACGACTTGGTTCCCGTGATGTCTGCGGAGGAAGTAATGGAGTTGCAACGCAGCGTTTCCGCCGTTGCCGTCGATGACGCACTGGTCGAGTACTTGATGAGCATCGTTGCAGCCACACGCGATTCCGAGATGCTCGATCTCGGCGTTAGCCCACGGGGAAGTCTGGCGTTGTTCCGGGCGGCCCAGGCGCTCGCCCTTACAGAAGAACGACCCTACTGCATTCCGGACGACATCAAGCGGCTCGTGATACCGGTATTTGCCCACCGGATTCTCGTCAGTTCGCGTTTTGCTTCGGCCCTGCGACGCAGCGAGGAAGCGGAAGCTGTTCTGCGGGAGATCATGAAAACGGTCAGCGTGCCACTCTAGCAAGGATGAAGGATGAAGGCGGAAGGATGAACCCGCAGGTAAACGGCGAGGGACGCCGTCGTTTTTCATCCTTCCGCCTTCATCCTTCCAACTTTTCAAGGGGGCGCAATGCGTTCTTTGGGACCCTCCTTGTTCTCGCTGGTCTTGCCGCTGCCCTGGTGTCGGTTCTCGCCCGGCAGACTAATGACAGCCGCCTGACTACCGCCGGCGCTTTACTGTCGCTAATCATCGCCGGATTAATTCTCATTTTCATTGTCCCCTCGCTGGCTCGTTCTGCTCGTTTGGAGATGACTGGACTTGATCTGCCCATTGAAGTGACGGCTGGGGGTGCAATCTTCATTGCTATCGTCTCCATTGTCGCTCTGGCTGCCTGGAACACCGGAAACAACCTGCTGTTTCTCGTTTTCGCTCTTCTTTGTTCGACACTCTTCGTGGGATGGATTGCCGCCAGAACGTCACTGCGCGACCTGGTAGTCTCGGCACGCTTTCCGGATCACATTTTTGCGGGCGAACCAGCTCCGGCGATAGTGACCTTGCGAAACACAAAGCGCGTCATGCCTTCGTTCTCAGTTCTGGTCGAAGCTCGTGGACCAATGAGTTCCAAGGCAGGTGAAAAACGAAAGCAGCATCACAAACGCGCCCTAGCCTATTTTACTTACGTACCTCATGGGGCTGCCGCAGAGCAGCGAGTGGAGCAACTTTTCCCTGAGCGTGGGTATGTATTCATCAATGGCTTCGAACTTTCCACGCGTTTTCCGTTTGGATTCCTACGCCGGCGGCGACGACTCAAAGCGCGAAATGTCGATATCGTTGTCTATCCGAAACCAGAACCAATCGGAGACGAGTTACACCTGCTGCCGATGTATGCCGGACGTATAGCGTCGATGCGCCGTGGTGCCGGTCACGATCTTTTCTCACTTCGCGATTACCAGGCCCAGGATGATCTGCGCCATATCGATTGGAAAGCCACGGCCCGTGCCCGACGTCTCACGGTGCGCGAATTCACGTCAGAAGACGAGCGCCGCATCACCCTCATGCTCGATACCAGGACGGTGCCCGACTCAGAGTTGGGAAGGTTTCAGGAACGATTTGAGCGCGGTGTTATTCGCGCAGCCTCTCACTTGAAACACTTTATTGACGAGGGGGCCGAGGTGCGGTTAATTCTCGGCACCGATGTTGGACCTTCCGGATCAGGCCTGGAACACTTGTACCAGTGTCTGCGCCGCTTGGCTCTCGTAAGCCCTGATCCCGCCACAGCGGCCGCGGAAATTGAAGGCGACCACCGCTCACGGTCCGTTTCAGGCGACGGATACTCAATCCTGCTTACCACGGCGGCCCCCGGGTCAATCCCGGCCAAAGTCTGGCGCAGTTCCTATGTGATATATCTCTGAAGAAAAGAGCTCCATGGCCAATGTTGCACGGACCATCCAGCCGGCTGCGATCCCCCTCTACTCGCCAAGAAGTCTGACTTTGATCGGGGTCTGCTTCGTCCTTTCAGGGGCGACCGGCTTGATATATGAGGTGCTCTGGGCGCGCATGCTTGGTCTAGTCTTCGGCGCCACTTCCCTAGCTGTGAGTACGGTGCTCGCGGCCTTTATGGGAGGACTCGCCCTCGGTAGCGCGTTGGCTGGTCGATGTGCCGCCAGAATCAAGCGACCTATTCGCGCCTATGGACTAATCGAAATAGGGATTGCGCTCTACGCCATGGCAGTGCCATTCCTGTTTAGTTGGGTCGACAACGTCTATGTTTTGATCTGGCAGCAGCTTCAGCCGGGCCCGTTTGCCTTCAGCGTATGGCGGTTTGCCCTTTCGTCTCTGATGCTGCTAGTGCCCACAACCCTCATGGGCGCCACCTTGCCCGTTCTGTCAGGCGCTTTGGCACGCTCGCCTGAATTCAAATCCACATCGGTCACGCGGCTTTATACGCGCAATCTTGTGGGAGCTATCTGCGGGACCCTTGCCGGGGGATTATTCCTACTGCCTACTTTAGGTATGCGCGCGACTATTCACGCAGCTGCGGCTACCAATATGGTCATTGGCATCGTGTCGATCTTTGCTGATCGAGTCCTCGAGGCCAGGAGAACAGCGAGCCATGCGGTGGCAGAACTGGTAGAGGAATCGTTGTCGGAAAGAGAGCAGGATGGCGTTACGAGCGATCAGGACGTGGGAGGACCACGATTCTGGTTGTTCTGCGCCTTCGTTTCTGGGTTTGTGACCCTCAGTGCCCAAGTGTCCTGGACGCGGGTGCTAACCATGATTATTGGGTCCAGCACTTATGCCTTCACGATCGTGGTGTCGTTATTCCTAGTAGGATTATCAGCCGGGGCCTATCTGATTGGTCGGAAGCGTTATTCGGGGAACTTGCGGTCCACGATTCTCAAGGTTGAAGTGGTCATGGCTGGTAGTCTCTATCTGAGTTTGGTGATGGTAAATGTCATCCCGTGGCTCTTGGTGAATGCCGGGTTGCGACTCAACGTCAGTAGCTGGGTTGGCTTGCTGGTGTTGCAGATATTCGCAGCCGGATTGCTGATTCTGCTGCCGGCGATCTTAATGGGGACCGTGATGCCACTCGTACTCGTGTGGGCAAGCAAAGAACATTCGTCAAGTACGGCCCAACTTGTGGGCCGGAGTTATGCGGTTAACACCGTCGGGGCCATTGCTGGAGCTTTCTGCACCGGGTTCATCTTGATCCCCAGAATGGGCACCAAGTACACAATACTTCTCGCCGCCGCACTTTGCCTCCTGGTGGTCGGCCTCGCTTATCAACCTCGCAGCCGCGCTGAACGGGCGCTGCCGCACGTCCCCGCCCTCGGAGTCGCCGCATTGCTTATAGTTCTGCTGTTTGTTTTCGCGCCCAGGATAAATTTAGAGAACCTCTCGATCGGAGCATACGACAGCCTTGTTCGCGTGCTTGCCAACCGTGACGGCGTAGCTTCAACTTCAAGACTAGGTCCGCAGAATCCAGAGTTATTGATGTATAAAGAAGGTCCCACTTCGACAGTCTCAGTGCGCAAAGACTGGGGCGTCACGTCGTTGGCTATTAACGGACGCACTAATGCTTCAGATAGCGAAGATATGCCGACCCAGGTAATGGTCGGACAGATGCCTTTGTTGCTCGCGCCGAGTATCAGAAACGGAATGGTAGTTGGGTTCGCTTCCGGAGTAAGCGCCGGAGCAATGTTGCAATCTCCCCTCGGTGCGCTCGACTGCGTAGAGCTCGAGCCGGCAACAGTCGATGCCGCCCGCTTTTTCGAACACGTCAACCATCGGCCTCTAACCGATTCGCGGCTTCGTTTGATCATTGACGACGCCAGGACCCACTTGCGCATCACCGAAACGCGATACGACGTGATTGTAAGCGAGCCAAGCCACCCCTGGGTGCCGGGAGTGGCGAACCTGTTTACCCAAGAGTTTTTTGAGTTGGGTCGCCGCAGCTTGACTGGTAGCGGCGTGTTTGTTCAGTGGATACAGATCTATCAGCTCTCCACCGAGAGCCTGCGATCCGTTCTCGCCACCTACCAGAAAGTGTTTCCTCACGTGATGGTGTTCCGGGTTGGCGGAACGACTGAAGGCAAGGACTTGATTCTAGTGGGCAGCAAGGTGGCACTGAATCTGGATCGAATATCTGAGCGAATGCAAGATCCGCGAATTGCGGCCGAGCTCGCCAGAGTGGGTTTGCTGAATCACACCGACGTTAAATCGTGGTACGTCTGCGACGAAAAGCATCTTGCTCCCGCGGTGGCCGGGGCAGTCATCAATACAGACGACAACATGCACGTCGAAAAGAGGATCCCGCGCGAAGCTTTCCTGCCGCTAATGCAGAGCAACGCCTCCTGGCTTGAAAAACTTGCCGCTAATGCAAAGTCGGGAGTCTAGAGTCGGGAGGTCGGGAGTCTGGAGTCGGGAGTTTAGACCCGCTCCTTTTATGTCATGGGGCAGGCCTGAACAGAGACTAGTTGCCAGCGGTCGTCGAGTAATGAATAGATGTGAATGATCTTGTAGTGGCCGCTAAAGTCTCGCCCCTTGTAATACCATTTCGCTGAGTCCTTCGCTGTTAGTACTGCGGTGCCTCCCCAGATACGCACGCTCACGTTCTCGCGAGTGAGGGTTTCGACCTTCACATCACCCGAGACAACATCGCCGATAAACTGTGCCTTGTCGTCGCCCTCCATCGGATACGCAAAGAAGAAATCGTCGGCCATAATGCGAGTCAGCGTCGGGGCGTCGGCCCTCACCAACGCTTTAATCCACTCTTCATTCATTCGTCTCAGCGCCTGTTCAGTCTGGATTCTCGAAGGTTCGTTGGCGGGCAACTCACCTGACATGATGTAACCTCCTTAGAATGTGGGAGCAATGGGGCGTTAGGACTGCTTTCTATTCCAACTGAGAACGCGTGTCAATGGTCTGCTCCAATACAGAACCGGGTCATTTTCCTTTTGTCGTTTGACATCTTTCATTGATCATTTCTCCTCGGCATGGTTGATTTCTTGTTCGTGTCCCGAAGCACCACGAAATGAGAGCAGAAAATGACCGATGAAAACTCCCAAATTATGCCAAGTGACAGATGGAAAAAATGATCCGGTCGTACCTCTCGCGGTTCTATAGCGCCATAACTAAGCCTCGGTTCCAAGGAAGGACGCCAGTGCTTCAGCGGCCTTCTCACCGC